>JAQVGD010000199.1 GCA_028696945.1 Lutibacter sp. | reverse complement strand
ATGCATTTTTGATTCTCCCCTAACTTCATCATAAAAAGGCTCTGTAATTTCACCGGCTTTAAGATTGCTTATTCTATTGTATAGATTTGGATCCATGCGCGTTAAATCGAAACGCGTATCATTTGTTTGTGGATTCAACAGCAGTCCGTTATTATTTTTGGTTTCTTTATCTTCAGAATATTTTACAACAGCTTCCTCAAAGGTTATTTCCCCATTAAGCACTTGTTCCCTAATTTTAACCAATTCGTTATATGAAGCATCCAATTCTGCCTTACTTATCTTTGGCTGAATAAGAATATGGCGCACATCACGTTCTTGTCCTTTAATTTTTTCGACCATAATAATATGAAAACCAAATCCAGATTCGAAGGGTTCAGAAATTTCTCCTTCATCCAAACTAAAAGCCACTTCTTTAAATTCTTTTATAAAGCCGCTTTCCCTTGTAAGGGTATATAACCCAGCAGCTCCTGGTCCAGTTCCTGAAACGGCAGGATCATCAGAATTGATTATCGCTTTTAGTTTAAAACTGAAACCATTTTCAATTTCCTTTTTAATTTCTTTCAATTTTTCAATAACACGGTTTGTTTCTTCTTCTGAAGGCTTTATCATTTTTACAATTTGGGCCAATTCAATTTCAGCACTAAATTCAGGTAAATTTCCGTCTTTTTCAAGATTTTTAAAATAGGTTCTTACCTCCTCTGGAGTAACATCAATTTTTTCGGTAATACTCGCTCTTTCTTTTTGAATAAGGAGCTGTTCTTTTTCGATTTCGTACAATTCTTTTCTTAAATCTTCTTCATCGTTAAATCCGTACATTTTAACTACTTTCTCCATCGTTCCCAATTGTTGGGTAAAATAAGAAATATTACGTTCAACCTCTTGGTTTAATTCAGCATCTGTGGTCACAATACTATCAACTACCGCATGATGTGCAAGAAGTTTTTGGGTCATAATTTCTTCCAATATTTCGCAATCCGTAATGTCTAATTTACCCTCTATACGTTGTTGTAATTCTTTTTTAAATTTATCAACATCTGAATCCAGCACAATGTTTTTTCCAACCACAACAGCAACGCCATCTATTTTTATTCGTTCTTGTTTTATTTGCTCTTGCGCATTTATTCCCGTAATAAATAACAGTAATGCTATTACAATTGTATTTCTTTTCATTCTAATATATTTCAAATTGTTGTTCTTTAATTGCATCGTTAATTAATGTTTCTTCAATATTTCTTAATAATAATAATTTGCGCTGATGTAAAATCATTTGTTTAACAGTAGGTGTAATATAGCTTCTTGGCGCAATTTCATTACTTAATAATACCTGTTTTATAGCGACCAAATATAAGCTTAATGAATCTTCTTTTTGAATAAAATTATCTTTTTTTAACAACTGTTGTTTATCCTCCTTTTTTAAAATTGGAATTTCATTTGTTAAATCGTTGTATTTAATCCAAATTGAATCATTTAAATGAAGCGATTGTAAAAAAATCTCCTTTTTCTTTAAATTCTCAAAATCTGTTTTTTTGGTTGATTTAAATAGTTTTATAAGCTCATTTTTATTTAAAACATCCTTCCCAATTTTAATGTATTTAAATTTAACTAATTCTTCATTAAGCCTAAAGTTTTCATTGTTATTTAAATAATATTGGTCTATATCATCTTCCGTAATTACAGTGTCTAAATATTGTTTTACCGCTGCTTCTTTATAGGAGTTTATAAACAAATCTTCTCTGTATTTTTTTACCAAATCTTCAAATTCATCTTTCTTGTTTTCTAAATTTAATTGGGCCTTAGACAATAACAGTTGTTGTTTAACCCAATTGTTGATGTAATTATTTACCAGCGTTAAACTGTCTTGCTTTGTAATGTCTTTTATAAAAACAGTCTTTAAATCATCTTTATATAAGTAGGTGTCATTTACCCTTGCAACAGCCTTTTGTGCATCTTTTTTAAATGTAAAATAATCACAGGATTGCAAAAGAAAAAGTGACAATGTCAAATAAAAATATGTTGGTTTCATAAAAGATTTTTCTGCCTTAAAAAGACCTGTTTAAAATTATCCAAATCGGTGCAATTTATTTTTAATTTTCGGTAAGTGATGTTAAAGGAATCACAAAGAAATAATTCCTTCAATTTTTTCAGCCTCAACGTATATTGAAATGATATCATCAGCATTATTCATTATCACATGAATGGAAATACTGGTAAATTTTCCTGTTTTTGAAGCAGTTTTTGTAATCACGGCTCCTTTAAAATCGAACAAACTCTCAACCTGTTTTATTTTTTCTTCATGGGTGGAAACAATAAATTTAAATAAGTACTCAGACGGAAAGATGTTACTCTCGTCTAATTTTTTCTTCAATTTTTTGTAAAATTCTGTTCTGTTATCCATTTCTTTTTAAGATTAAAGCTTTGCAAATACAATACCGTTTTAAAGATGTTAATATTTAGCTGACAAATTTACATGATTATGTTTAGTATAATTTAATGAATACCCTATTTTTGTGGAATGCAGACTAAAATTGTAATTACTGGAGGTCCTGGAACTGGCAAATCTACCATCATAAAAGAATTGGTTAAACGCAATTTCACATGTATGCATGAAATTTCGAGAGCGGTTACACAAAATGCCCGACAAAATGGCACAGAGCAACTATTTTTAACAAAGCCTTTATTATTTAGTGAATTGTTACTGGAAGGGCGGGTAAATCAGTATATCGAGGCCGAAAAAGGGAATAGTGCTATGGTATTTTTCGACAGGGGTATTCCAGATGTACATGCTTACATGAATTATATTGGTGTAGATTACCCTAAAACCTATATCAATACCAGTAATTTTTATCGTTATAATTATATTTTTTTAATGTCTCCATGGGAAGAAATTTATATTACAGATGATGAGCGATACGAAAATTTTGAACAGGCATTAGCCATTCACAATCATCTAGAAAAAACTTATGCCGCATTAAATTATTCGATTATTGCTGTTCCAACTGGAACAATTGAAGAAAGAACCGATTTTATTTTAGCTTCCATAAAATAATGGATACACCACAAGAAATACTTAAAAAATATTGGGGATACGACCAATTTATAAATCCCCAGGAGGAAATTATATCTTCTGTTTTAAAAGGTAAAAACACCATTGTTTTGTTGCCAACCAGCGGTGGAAAATCGATTTGCTATCAGGTTCCCGGATTAATTTTAGAAGGTGTTTGCATTGTAATTTCGCCACTTATCGCTTTAATTCACGATCAGGTTAATTATTTAAAGGAAAAAAACATTAAAGCAATTGCCTTAACTTCCCAACTTTCACAGGACGAAATAATTATTGCATTTGATAATTTACAGTTTGGAAATTTTAAATTTCTATACCTATCTCCAGAAAAACTACAATCGAGTTTTATTCAGGAAAAAATTTTACAGTTAAATATTTCCCTTATCGCCATTGATGAAGCCCACTGTATTTCGGAATGGGGACACGATTTTAGACCTTCTTATTTAAAATTAAGCCTGCTAAAAGAATTGAAACCAGAAGCTACTTTTATTGCATTAACCGCAACGGCCACGCAACGTGTTTTGGAGGATATTCAAAATAACTTGGAGTTAAAAGAAGCCACGATTATTAAAAAATCATTTAAACGGGAAAATTTAATTTATCACGTTCGTATTACCGAGGATATTTATGGCAAATTGCTTCAAATTTTGTCCAAAATAAATGCTTCAACAATTATTTACACCAACAACCGAAAACAAACCAAGGAAGTCTGTAATTTTTTACAAAAAAACAATTTCAAAAGCAGTTTTTATCACGGCGGTTTGTCCAATGTTGAAAAAACTGAAGCTTATACCAATTGGATGAGCGACAAAACACCTATCATGGTGGCCACAAATGCTTTTGGAATGGGTATCAACAAATTGAATGTAAGAGCGGTTATTCATATAAATATACCAAACAGCCTAGAAAATTACATTCAAGAAGCTGGAAGAGCTGGAAGAGATGGAAAAATATCCTACGCCATCATTTTAGCCAATAAAACGACACTTTATGAAGCTTCTGCAAAATTTGAAGCCACTACCGCCACCACCAAAACCGTAAAACTCGTTTATCATCATTTAAATCAGTATTATGCCATTTCATTAGGTGAAAAACCAACGCAATTATTCAACTTTTCATTGCAGGAATTTTGTGCAACCTATAACTTAAATTTGTTATTAACAAACAATGCCATAAGGATTTTAGAAAGGGAAAATATTCTTTTATTAGATGAAAACTTTAACAAAAAATCAACGCTGAAATTTTTAATTAACAGCGATCAAATCTTCGAGTATTTAAACAATCACCCTTCAACTAATGAACTTATCAAACTCATATTGAGAAGTTACGGAGGAATTTTTGAGCATTACACGATTATTAATGAATACAAACTTTCCAAAAAATTAAATTTCCCAAAAAATAAGGTAGTTAAACAACTCAGAGAATTGCATAGTAATGGGATCGTGCATTATAGTTATGAAAACACCGCCTCTCGACTTTCCTTTTTAATTGCGAGGGATGATAATTACACCATCAACAGTATTTCAAAAAATATTGAGCAACAAAATAATTTAAAATCGGAAAAGCTAAAAGCTGTGATTTCCTATATTGAGAATACAAAAACATGCAGAACGCTTCAATTTCTCTCCTATTTTAATGAATATGCAACAGTATCTTGCGGTACTTGTGACAATTGTTTGTCGAAAAAAGCAAAAAACAATTCAGTAAAATCAATTTTAAATCAAATCCTTGAATTGCTAAAATATCGCATCCTTTCTTCCCAAGAATTGGTTGTACTTTTAAATTATTCAGAAAGTGAAATTTTAAATTCATTAAAAATACTCTTAGAAAAAAATAAAATAACAATAAGATCG
>JAQVGD010000198.1 GCA_028696945.1 Lutibacter sp. | reverse complement strand
TTCTTCAGGAAATACCTTATTCACACTCTTGGGTTTTGTTGGCTTATATATGCTGCTTGGACTGTTATTTTTAGTATTGGTTGGCAAAACTATTCATCAAGGTCCTAAGCCTATAAAACATTAAATTATGGAACTATTTTGGTTTATTATTATCGCACTTATTTTAGCCATTTTCTTTGTTTTAGATGGTTATGATTTTGGTACAGGGATCATTCATTTATTTTTTGCGAAAGAAGAAAAAGACAAACAAGTAGTTGCAAAAGCTGCTGGTTTATTTTGGGATTCTAACGAGGTTTGGTTAGTAGCTGCAGGAGGATTGCTTTTTATGGCATTTCCCACATTTTACGCTTCCGTTTTCAGTGGTTTTTACCTTCCATTAATTATAGTATTGTGGCTCATTGTATTTAGAGCCATTGGTTTAGAATTTAGAAGTCAATTTAAAAATAAAATGTGGTCAACAATTTGGGATACATCTTTTGGCGTTTCCAGTTTGTTATTGGCATTATTTTTTGGAATTGCTTTGGGAAATGTTGTTAGAGGTGTAAATTTAGGTGGTGTTGAAAATGGAGTCTCTCTTTATGAAGGGCATTACTTTTTTCTCCCTTTATGGGATAGTAGTTTTAGTCCATTAACTGAGCATCCAGGTGTAATCGACTGGTTTACAATTATTATTGGAATTATCGCCGTAGTAACTTTAGCCATTCATGGTGCAACTTGGATACGCTTAAAAACAAATTCATCCATCAATGAAAAACTAAAAAATGTTATTTTTAATTTAAATATTGTGTTATTTATACTAACCATATTTTCACTAGTTGTTTGGCAGATTGTAAATCCAGATTCATTAAATAATTTTGCAGAAAGACCCTATTTAATAATTTTTCCAATTATTTATTTTACCGGATTATTCGGGTTGTTTTTTGTTAAGAAAATTAAAAAAGACAGCTATAGTTTTACACTTTCAACATTGCTGATAATCGGCGGTATCACATCTTCTCTAGCATCAATATTTCCAGTAATATTACCTTCAACCAATGGGGTAAATGAATCGTTAACAATTTACAATACATCAGCTCATGACTACGGATTATCTGTTGCTTTTAGTTGGGGAATTATAGGTCTTATTTTACTTTTAATTTATTTTATTGTTCAAAAAAGACTTTTAAAAGGAAAGATTGATGAAATGGATTACGGACATTAAGTAATTAATATGACTGCAACTTTAATTTCATTATTAAGTATATTAACAGGAATAATTGGAGCAAATACAACTGGCATTATTTTTAAAAAATATACTTTCGGCATTGTTGGAAATACTATTGCAGGGGTATTTGGAAGCATCTTTTTTATTAAATCTTTTGGGCGATTGGGTTTTGACCCTTTTTCCATAGTACAATCAGGAAACATCAATTTTAAATTACTTATCCTAAATTTAATAGTTGCTTTTTTTGGAGGTGTTATTGCGGTTATTTTAATTCAGAAATTAAAAGCTAAAATGGATAAAGCATAATAATCATAAATACTGTTTTAACTAAAAGACTGCCTATAATAAAACAGCGTTAATTTGATATTTTAGTTTCTCTATTATAATACGCTAAGCCAATTAATGTGGTTAAAATAGATTTGTTTTGTGGATTGCTGCGTTTATTCTCATCATGATTTACTTCACGCTTGTGCATCGTTTGTATAAAAGAAAATTACCCGATAAGCACAATCATTATTGAGGGAAGTTCAAAAGATTAAAGAGAAAAAAGACTTTAAATAAATTTAACCGATCAACTGCATGATTCTTTTATACCAATTAAATGTTTAAATGTTGTATTAAAAATTTGAATTATTTTTAGATCAGATTAGGAATAAAAATTAAGCATAACCTTTGCTACGGTTATTTTTTATGACGATGAATGAGTTAAAAAGAAACAAATTTTATGCGGCATTTGAATGTTTAAATGGTATTTATTGAAAGGGCCTATTTGTAATTGTTATTGCAAATCTGTATCAAGTGCAATTGTTTCAATTCTTTTAATTCCTTTTCTGGTCATAATTACTCTGTAGCGTCTAAATTGAATGCCATTTTCTGAATAAAATTTTTGAATAACATTAATTTGATATATTTTATTGCCAACTCTATTAACAATTTTTCCTTTTTTTAGTATTGAATATTTTTTTTTAGGATCATCCATTTGGGCGATAAATCGATAAAAATTGATTCGTGTAATATCAACAATACTTTTTAAACGGTCGTCCGAAATTTCTTTTCCAAATTTTTTAGGAAAAATAACAATCTTCTTTTTGTATTGAACAATTTGTTCTCCAAATAAATCATAATCTGCATCAATAAATCTATTTTTTTCTCGATGGATTTTAACCTCCAATCCTAATTTATTAAACGGAACAAAGGCGAAATTCTCTTTAACAATTCCGATAATATTATTTTCAGGATCTTTAATTTTTATTTTGTAATCATGAAAAAAAGAACTTGACTTTCTAATAAACAATCGACCGATTGATGATTTTATTCTATCCCTTAACATATACCCTACAACCAATAAAAAAAAAGGTAAAGTTAAATTTCCATAAACATGTTGGTAATAAAAGGCAGTACCTGTAGAAATAGCCATTGCCAAACCTGCCGCTATCGCAAAAATAGATTGTTCAAAAATGGCACCTTCTTTTCTAATATCTCTATTTAAAAATAAAACACCTTCAATATATTTTTTCAGCTGGCTTCGTTTATACAATAAGGTCTCATCATAATAATCATCATCGTTTGTGGCATCATAATTATATAATTTTCGGTGCGCTTGTTCTTCTTTAATAAACAGCACTATTTCCTTTAATTTTTCTTCTTCAACTTTTATGCTTTTGTAAAAATCCAATAATTTTATAAGGTAATAATTGGTTATATTGCTCATATACTCATCACCATACTTAATTATTCTCTTTAAATTATCCTCCAGTTCTGAGTGCTCAACTAACGGAAAGAGTGCCCTGTAATTTTTTAAAATTTTTTTTAGATTAAAAAAATATGTTTCATCAAAATTGATGTTTTCTGAAGTGTGATCCTCTATTAAAAAAGTCATTTCTAATCTTAGCGTATTATTTAAAATAGCTCCAAGCATTTTAATACCCGATTCAAACTCTAAACTATAATTTTCAGGATTCTTGTCTTTTGTAATCTTTTTTACAATTTTGGTTAATTTTTTTAAAGGTCCGTTTTTTAAATTGATAATATCATCCAGTGTATATTCAGAAGCATCATATCTTATATAAACTTTTACATCATTATAAAAATTAGACTGTGAATAGGTTTGGTTGTTTATATTTAAACCATTTGGAATAAAAAGATAGGTAATTGTATCATATTTGGTCTTCCTTTTTTTTGAATTATTTTCATAAATAGATTTGACCTCCAAAGAAAAATTGTCGTGAATTTTTACACTATCCTTTATCATTTTTTTATAAATAAGAAGTTAAAACAGTTTATTTGTCTTTATAACAAGCCTTATAAAAAGGACATTGTCATTATAATGGAAAGTATTCCAGTCAATGTTTACCTCGTTATTCCATATTTAAAAGTAGCCATTTAACTATAATGTTTTGTTGGGAACAAGAACAAGGTCGTTTTATTGTAAAAATGCAACTACTAATGCTAAACTAATAATTTAAAACCAACTTTAGTAGCTATTCCTGTTGTATTTGGGATTAGAACCATAGCACGCATGGTTTTATTTTGAAGAGCCAAAGCACTAAAATCGTTCCGAAAGTTAAAATTAAACGCAAAACCAAAAACGGCGTGTTGACACTAATTTTCAATTCATTAAAAATGGAATTTACCAGCCACCACCCGCGCCGCCGCCACTAAATCCGCCGCCGCCAAAGCCACCTCCAAATCCGCCACCACTGCTTGAACCACTACCAAAACTGCCGCCGCCAAAACTGCCTCTGCCAGCTCGGCTTAAAAGTATGGCCGTTAAAATATCCAATCCAGTTGAATCTTTTCTAAATCCTCGTCCTTTATCGTTTCCGCTACCTCTATCTTTTTTAGAAAAAATAACCATCAAAATAATAAAAATAATGAGAATAATGGCAAAAGCTGGGATGCCGCCACTTTCTTCTTTAGGTGATTTTTTGTTTTTGTATGTGCCTTTTAAAACTTCAAAAATAGCGTCGGAACCTTTGTCTAGGCCACCATAAAAATCACCTTTTTTAAATTCGGGGATAATGATGTTTCTTACCAATTCACCCGTAATTCCAGCAGTTAATTTATGTTCAACGCCATAACCTGGCGCAATCCATATTTTTCGTTCTTTATTGGCCAACAACACAAAAACCCCATTGTCCTCTTTTGCCTGACCGATTCCCCACTCTTGCGCCCATTTTGGCGTTAAAATTCCTATATCTTCTCCGTTGATGGTTTCTACGGTAGCCACCACTATTTGGGTAGAAGTGGAATCGGAATATTGGATTAATTTGCTTTCGAGAGCCGATTTTTGTTCGTTGGTTAATAGGTTTGCGTAATCATAAACACTGGTTTGCAGTTTTGGCTTTTCGGGAATGGTAAATTGCCCAAAAGCGACTTGCGCCAGCAAAACGGTGATAAAAAATGCAATCTGTTTTTTAATTGATTTGTACATCATTGTTTATTATCCTCTTGAAATTTCATTAGATAATTCGTTGGTATCACCTGACTGATACGGGAAAAATTCTTTCAGCTTGTTTCCAACCTCAATAATAGCAAGTTCAATGCCTTTTGAAAATTCCTCCTTTTTAAAATAGGAAAGCATCAATTCTTTTTCTGCATCCCAAAAATTTTCGGTCACTTTTGTATGGATTCCCTCATCGCCTAAAATGGCAAATTTCTTGCTTTCAACCGCCACATAAAATAATACGCCGTTTCTCAACTCGGTTTTTTCCATTTCCAACAAATGAAAAACCTCCAAAGCTCTTTCCAATGGAGGTAACTCTGTGTTTCTTTCAATATGCACA
>JAQVGD010000197.1 GCA_028696945.1 Lutibacter sp. | reverse complement strand
ACTGCTATACTTCATTCCGCTACGCGGAACTCCGTATAACAGCGGGATATGCAAAATTATTTTCTTCAAAAACTCCGTTTCACTGTGTTTTTTTCAAAAATAACTTTGCATCATCCGCAACACATTATATGACATATGCTTTTCTTTTTACGGCTAACGCCTTACACTTTTCTATAATGAACAAATTTTATTTTTATTTATTAAGAGGGGGGTATATGGTGTTTTCTTCCGCTCCGCTCCAGAAAACGATTTAATTTATTAACTATGGATAAATCAAATAATTTATTGCAAGAATTGAGTCAAAAAATTAGTAATAATGATATTCTATTCTTCGACATGGATGGTACATTAGTTGATACAGATTTTGCGAACTATTTATCGTATAAAAAAGCCATTGAATCCGTGACACAATCAGTGATCAAAATCTCCTATAATTCTGAAAAACGATTTAATCGTAGTGTGCTTAAAGGTGTAATACCAAATCTAAAGGAAACAGAATATGAAAAAATAATCCAAGAAAAAGAACGATATTATGCGGATTTTTTACCTAAAACACGACTTAGAAAATCAGCTACTGACATTCTTTTTAAGTATTCAAAAACGAATAAATGTGTTTTGATTACTAACTGCCGTAAAGACAGGGCTTTGATCACATTGGATTATTTTGACCTAACGGACAAATTTAGTAATATTTTTTATAGGCAATTAGATGATAATAAAAAAAAGATTAACAAATACAAAAATGCTATTTCCTGCTTAGATATTTCACCAAAGGCTGTTATAGTTATTGAAAATGAACAAACTGAAATTTTAGATGCAATTGTAGCAGGAATACCCGCCGAAAATATTCTTAGCATTTAAATAATAAATTTTTAATATGCACAATTTTCAAATCGAAGCTAATGAATTTTTAAAACAAGATATTCAAGCTTATTATCATACAGATTATGTCGGATTTCGACGGCAAGGTAATCCTGATTATATTAATTACCTGAAAAATACATACAATGATTATACGGAGCAAAATATCAAAAATTTAAATGTTGCCATTCAAACATTGACAGACGTATTAAACACAGATTTACCACAAATATTACAAGTACAAAATATAAGTCCTCTGATAGTTTGTGTCGTCCCGAGAGCTAAAACAGAATCAAACTATCAATATAATCAATTACTATTTAAAGCTGTTGTTCGGGATGTTGTAGAAAAAATTCCTGGTTTTTATAACGGCGTAGATTACATTGTTCGTCATACAAACACCCGAACCACTCATCTGCCGCCTAACACACCCAATTATAACAATGACGGAGAAAATCCATATCCAGGAATAACTATAAAAACATGTGATATTTCCAGTGAAATCAAAGGCAAAAATATTTTATTAATTGATGACTTATACACTAAAACGGTTAATATAGATGAGGACGCAATACAGGCATTATTAGACAATGGAGCACGATCTGTTATTTTTTATGCGGTCGGCAAAACTGTTCAAAATAGATTTTAAATTTTAAATAAAATATGATTTATACAGAAAACGCAATTAATATTTTAGCCACTAAAACCTATAAGGGTATTGGTAGGGCTTGGATAACAAAAAATTTAAAGGGAAATGAAAGTGTTGACACAATAGTATCGCTTTTGAACGTAAATTCAAAAGAAGATTATCCGATTACAACCGAAGAGTTTGAAAAAAATAAAAAAAGACTTCAAACAACCCTTAAAAAGTTGGAAGGGTTTTCGGACGGATTAGTCGCAATTGGAGATGAAAATTTTCCACATTTCAGAGGTAAAGTAAAAAACAGCGAGCAACCTATTTTTTTGTTTTACCGTGGCGACTTAGCCCTTTTACAAGCTACAAACAAAAACATTGCTGTTATTGGGTTACTAAATCCAGATTCTGACACTGAATTATTTGAAAAAGAAGTTGTTTCAGAATTAGTCAAAAATGGAGCAACAATTATTAGTGGTTTAGCTTTGGGTTGCGATGCAATTGCACATCGCCAAGCTTTAATCTCAAATGGGAAGACTGTGGCTATTTTACCAAGTCCGCTAAACAATATATTACCGGCAACAAATAAAGAACTCGCAAATGAGATACTGATCAAAAATGGTTTACTCGTAACCGAATATTATGAGGACGCAAATTCAAAAATGGAGTTAGGCGGTAGATACCAAGAACGTGATAGATTACAAGCATTATTTAGTGACAGTATTATTTTATCAGCAAGTTATGCAAAAAATGATAAAGGCAATGATAGTGGTTCAAGATTAGCAATGGAATATGCTCTAAATTACTCTATTCCAAGAGCGGTAATTTACGACCAAGAGAAAAATTTAAATAATCCAAAATACGATTTGAGCAGACAATTAATTAGGGAACAAAAAGACATTACTATCATAAACCGAAATAACTATATAGAGACAGTAAAAAAAATAGTTTCCAATAACCCTCTAATTAAGTCTAATGAAAATATTCAGTCTAATTTATTTGATTTGTAGTAGGCAATTGAACAATAAGGAGTCTTGGCTCCGGGGCATTCACCCCCAGCCCCTCTTCCATTTTTCAAAACAAAAAAATCAAATACAATAATAAAAAGCCCACCAAAAACGGAATAATATGGATAAATTTTTCAAAAATACGCAAGGCACGTTGCACTCTCACTCCGCTATCGCTCCGTTCGGCTCGCCTAACACAGTATATGCGGTTCGCTCGTTGCACTTCGCTCTCCCATATTTTGCTCCACTGCGTTCCGCAAAACATCGCATATACTGAAACGTTAGGCGACATATTTTTGAAAAATTTGTTTTTAAAATGTTTTTGGTGGGCTTTAAGAAATAAGGAATTTGATTTTTTAATTTTTAAAGAGGGGGGGTAAAAGGTTTTTTCTCCGCTATCGCTCCGAAAACGATTTATTTATAATTTTTTCTAGGCTATAATCAATATACTATGCAAAAATCATTTTACGAAAAACCGAGATTTAAGCTATACCAAGCAGATTGTTTGGAACTTTTAAATTCTCTGCCTGAAAACTCTGTAGATATGATTTTTGCAGATCCTCCTTATTTTTTATCAAGTGGTAGTTTTACTTGCCAAAACGGAAAAATGGTAAGCGTAAAAAAGGGCGATTGGGATTTAACTAACGGAACTAAAAAGAATTTTGAGTTTCATAACGAGTGGATAAAAGCGTGTCGCCGTGTTTTGAAACCAAATGGAACAATTTGGATTAGCGGAACTTATCACTCAATTTATCAATGCGGTTTTGCCTTAGAAATAAACAAATATCATTTTCTAAATGACATTGCATGGTTTAAGCCTAACGCTTCTCCAAATTTGTCATGCCGATTTTTTACAGCCAGTCATGAAACTTTGCTTTGGGCAAGAAAAGAGAAAAAAGCAAAGCACACTTTCAATTATGATCTAATGAAAAATGGCGACTGGCCAGAAGATCAAATGAAAAAGCCTGGCTTACAAATGAGATCCGTTTGGTCAATCAATACGCCAAAACCGATTGAAAAGAAATTTGGCAAACATCCAACGCAGAAATCTTTTGATTTACTTAAAAGAATTGTTTTAGCAAGCACAAACAAAGGCGATTTAATCTTAGATCCTTTTACTGGAAGTTCAACGACAGGTCTTGCGGCTTATCTTTATGGTAGAAATTTTATTGGCATAGATACTGAAAAACAATATCTTGATTTATCTATTAAAAGATTTGAAGAATTGGACAAGAATTTAAAAAATAAGCTTTCTAAAAAATAATATGAAAATAGTTACAAGAACAACTGCAATAAATAATTTAAAAAAGCATATTGGAAAAGATCTACGAAAACTTGCTTTACAATACGGAATTACAACATACGAAACGGGAAAGCAAAACAAAGGTTGGAAAGGTTTAGTTTTGGAAAGATTGGCAGGTTTGGAAAATAATGTTTCAAAAGCACCAAACGGACTTTCGTATGAATTAAAATCAGTCAGTTTTCATGAAGTAAAAAACGAACTTACGCCAAAAGAAACAATGGCAATTACAATGATTAACCCAGAAGAACTGAAACAACATTCATTTTTTGAAAGTCATTGTTGGGCAAAACTAAAATCAATCGTATTTTGTGCTGTAATGTGGCACGGTCAAAATTCTGAAAGTGCCGAATTGTTAAAAGTCGCAAGTTTAGATTTTGCCGAAGATGACGATCTTATCAAAGAAATAAAAGCCGATTATGATTTTATCCGAGAAAAACTTATCAAACACGGCTTTGAAAGTTTAACAGGCAAAGACGGAAAATGGATACAAGCGAGAACAAAAGGAACAGGCGGAATAAATCCCAGAACTGGAAAACGCCGACCAATTACTCGTGCATTTTATGCAAGAACAAGTTTAGTCAAAAAAATTTTTGAAACAGCGTCTTAATCTAATAATAATCAACAATAATATGAAAAAGAAAACTATTACAAAAACTGCAATAAAAAAGGAAAGAGATCCAGAAAAAATTCAAAAAGTCTTGAAGTCAAAAGGATATAAAGATGGAAAATTACCTAAAGGAAAAGAATTGCACCATGTTAAACCAGTCTCTGAAGGCGGTAAAACTACGCCCAAAAATACAAGAGTAGTCAGCAAAGCTAAACACAAACAGATTCATCAAAATAGAGCGAAAAGAGGGAAAGTTTAATAAGGAGTTTTGAAAAATGGAATTCACCCCCAGCCCCTCTTCCATTTTTCAAAACAAAAAAATCAAATACAATAATAAAAAGCCCACCAAAAACGGAATAATATGGATAAATTTTTCAAAAATACGCAAGGCACGTTGCACTCTCACTCCGCTATCGCTCCGTTCGGCTCGCCTAAAAACGAGTTATACGCAATTCCGCTTCGCTCCATTGCGTATAATGTGTTGCGGATATGCATCCGCAACACATTGTGTGCTATTATAAAAAAGAGACGATATGACCATTAACGAACTAAAAGAACTTCTTGACGAATTTTTAGACAGGTGGACAATTGAAAATGTTCAGAATCTGACTTTGCAAGA
>JAQVGD010000196.1 GCA_028696945.1 Lutibacter sp. | reverse complement strand
AAATAGATAAAGTTGATTTTCCTTTATGGGGAATGGGAGTTGATCTTGAAAAATGTATTGGTTGCGGAAAATGTGCCGAGGCCTGTAAAATAGAAAATAATGTTCCTAAAGAACCCTTTTATTTTAGGACTTGGGTTGAACAATATACAGTTAAAAATAATGGGGAAGTTAAAATTGAATCTCCTAATGGAGGTATTGGCGGATTAAAACAATCTGTTCCCGATGAAGATATTTTTAAATCTTTTATGGTGCCCAAATTATGTAACCATTGCACAAAAGCACCTTGTGTACAAGCCTGCCCTGTTGGCGCAACATTTATAAGTCCTGAAGGTGTGGTTTTAGTTGATGAAACCTATTGCATTGGATGCAGCTATTGCATTCAGGCTTGCCCTTATGGGGCTCGCTTTATGAATCCAATTACAAAAGTAGCAGATAAATGTACCTTTTGCTACCATAGAATTACCAAGGGTTTGCAGCCAGCTTGTGTAGAGGTTTGCCCAACCAATGCAAGAATATTTGGAGATCTAAGAGATAAAAAAAGTGATTTGGTAAAATTTTTACAAGAAAACCAAACGGAAGTTTTAAAACCACATTTAAATACCCATTCTAGAGTATTTTATAACGGATTAAGTTCAGAAGTCAGATAATTATGGAAGAGCATTTTAGACATTTATTCGAAGCACTATCTCAAGTAGATGGTTATATTTATCCAAATGAAATAGATTTACGTTGGGGTTTAATGATTGTTTTATATCCTTACATAACAGGCTTGGTTGCTGGTGCTTTTATCCTCGCTTCTTTAGAGCGCGTTTTTAACGTCAAAGTTTTAAAGCCTACTTATGGATTGGCTTTATTGACTGCATTGGCATTTTTATTGGTAGCCACACTGCCTTTGGTAAGCCATTTGGAACATCCTTTAAGGGCATACGAAATTTTAATGACACCCAATCCAACTTCTGCCATGGCTATTTTCGGGTTTGTTTATTTATGGTATTTGATGGTGGTGTTATTGTTGGAAATTTGGTTTGATTATCGACTTGATTTTGTGCTTTGGTCAAAGAAAAGTACCGGGTTCAAAAAATATTTCTATAAAATAATAACGCTTGGCATCCATGATACAGATAAAAAATCGGCCAAATTAGATGATAAATTGGGCTATTTTATTACCGTATTAGGCATCCCATCAGCATTTTTATTGCATGGTTATGTCGGTTTTATTTTTGGGTCGATAAAAGCAAATCCTTGGTGGTCATCAGTATTAATGCCTGTAATATTTCTTTTTTCAGCAATGGTTTCAGGAATAGCCTTGGTTATGATTGTTTATATGGTGGTAAGCTGGATAAGAAAAGTTAAAATAGATATGCCTTGTTTGGATACAATTGCCAAATATCTATTTTATATTTTAATTATAGATTTTACTTTAGAATCGTTAGATCAAATTCATCGAATTTATGAGGCTGAAGAATCTTTTGATACTATCAAAGTATTGGTAAGCGGAAAATTAAACATCACTTTATTATTCGTGCAAGTGCTACTTGGAACCATTATTCCGCTGCTTACTATTGGTTTTTTTCAAGTGTATAAACCCGCTGAGAAAATTAGAAAGACCGCCTACTTTTTTATGGGAATATTTGTGCTGATTGGGGTTTTCTTTATGCGTTGGAATGTGGTTATCGGCGGACAATTGTTTTCAAAAAGTTTGAGTGGATTTACCTCTTTTAATGCTGTATTTTCAGGAATGGAAGGTTATCTGATGGCAGCAGTTTGGCTGATATTACCTTTGTTTATTTTAACATTTCTATTATGGTTAATGCCTCCTTGGAAAAAGTTAATAACCCACGAATGATGAATGATGAGTTTTGTTAACGAATTAGTTAATTAGACAATTTTTGAAAATGGAAAAAGAATCTGTTTCTGAAAAAGTTTTTCTGTATTGTGACATCTTTTCTATTATTTTATAGTTCATAGTTAAAAGAAAAACACACCCCTAACCCTCCCGCTGGAAAAGCGGGACAGGCTTCTCTAGAGGGGAATTCTTAATAACTTTTCAACCTTTAACTTTTATAACTTCTTAATAGAATTCTGCAACATAAAATCGGTTAAAACCATTGCGGCCAATGCTTCTACTATAGGAACTGCGCGTGGGACTACGCAAGGATCGTGGCGGCCTTTACCGTGCATTTCAACAATATTTCCGTCTTTGTCAATGGTTTGTTGTGCTTGCATAATGGTGGCAACAGGTTTAAAAGCTACGCGAAAGTAAATATCCATTCCGTTGCTGATTCCTCCTTGGATTCCGCCTGAAAGGTTTGTTTTTGTAGTTCCATCGGCATTAAAAATATCGTTGTGTTCGCTTCCTTTCATTTTTGCACCACAAAATCCGCTGCCATATTCAAAGCCTTTTACCGCATTGATGGAAAGCATCGCTTTGCCCAGTTGGGCGTGTAATTTATCGAAAATTGGTTCACCCAAGCCAACCGGCACATTTTGAATGACGCAGGTTACGGTTCCACCTATGGTATCTCCCTGTTTTTTGATTTCATTGATGCGGGCAATCATTTTTTCAGCTGTTGCAGTATCCGGACAACGAACATCGTTGCTTTCAATATTGCTAAAATCGACCTCCTGATAGGGTTTTTCCATAAAAACATCGCCTACAGAAGAGGTGAAAGCATTGATTTTTATAGCTGAAATAACTTGTTTTGCAACGGCACCGCCCACAACCCAATTTGCCGTTTCACGAGCAGAAGTACGTCCGCCGCCCCGATAATCGCGAACACCATATTTTTTATCGTAGGTATAATCGGCATGAGAAGGACGATACGCATCTTTTATGTGCGCATAATCATTGGAACGCTGATTGGCATTTTTTATGATAAAACCGATGGATGCGCCTGTTGTTTTTCCTTCAAAAATTCCGGATAAGAACTGAACTTCGTCAGGTTCTTTACGTTGGGTCACAATTTTGGACTGGCCAGGTTTTCTTCGATCCAAATCAATTTGGACAGCTTTAAGATTTAATTCAATGCCGGCTGGGCAGCCATCTATAATTCCGCCAATCGCTTCGCCATGAGATTCCCCGAAGGTAGTAAGTGTAAATATTTTTCCAAATGTATTTGCCATCATAAAATTTTAGATAACAAATGTAAAAAAAAGAATTTTAAGGAGAATTTATTTAACGGTTGAAATATGCGAGAAACGCTAAAACTCACAACATTTATGAATTTGAAAAAAACGGATTTATTATTTGGCAATAAGCCGCATATTCTATGATGAAAAGCAAGAAAAAATTATAAAAAAGCTCCGAACCAAAAAATTTAACCGCAAATTCCGCAAATAAAAACCGCAAAGCGCGCTAAAAAGTTTTACCTCGCTGGTGCGAGCGTCCCGCTCGTACCCAATAACACTAGTAACCTGATCTTTTTGGAAAGTTATGCACAATTGCAAATAAAAAAAATAAAAATACCTAAAATTACTTGTAGTCACAAGCCGGACGCTCGCGCTAGCAGAGTATTCTATGATAAAAAGCAAGAAGAAATTATAAAAAAGCTCCGAATCAAAAAATTTAACCGCAAATTCAGCAAATAAAAACCGCAAAGTGCGCTAAAAAGTTTTAAGTCTTTTAAATTCTAATTTTATAAATCATTTTGCGTATTCTATGATAAAAAGCAAGAAGAAATTATAAAAAAGCTCCGAATCAAAAAATTTAACCGCAAATTCCACAAATAAAAACCGCAAAGTGCGCTAAAAAGTTTTAAGTCCTTTTAATTCTAATTTCATAAATCATTTTGCGTATTCTATGATAAAAAGCAAGAAAAAATTATAAAAAGGCTCTGAACTAAAAAATTTAACCGCAAATTCTGCAAATAAAAACCGCAAAGAGCGCTAAAAAGTTTTAAGTCCTTTTAATTCTAATTTCATAAATCATTTTGCATATTCTATGATGAAATGCAAAAAAAAATTAAAAACCAAATCCAGAATCTAAAGATTTTTTCTTCTAAAATCGTAAATCAGCTATCGTAATTCAATGCGCGTTAGGGATTGCAGAGGAAAACCTTTTTGAGCTTTTTCAGCGAAAAAAGTTTGGAACGAAAAGCCCGACCCGTAGGGTAACGCCCAACGAAAAGGCGGGTAAACCCAAAATATTTTAAAAAAACCAGAGTTTAATTGCCATAATGACCACCATCACAATCATAAATATTTTTACCAAACCATCGCCTTTTTTTACGGACCAACGGCTGGCAAGCCAACCTCCTGCTGCGCTTCCTACGGCAAGAAGCAAACCATATTCCCAATTAACTTTATCATTTGCCAAAAAAATCGCGAGCGAAGCAACGGTAAAAACCAAGGTTACAGTGACCTTAATGGCATTGCTTTTTACCAATGAAAAATTATTTATGGAAGACAGCACCAGCAGCATCATAAAACCAACACCAGCTTGTATAAATCCGCCGTAAATGCCCACAAAAAAGAAAAGTATGATACTTAGCCATAAATGCTTACCAGTGGACCGCTCCAACAAATTAAATTGTTTGTATTTATGGTTAAGCACCATATAAACAACCACCAAAACCATCATAATAGCCAAAATTTTATTGAAGGTTTCCCCTTTTATGTCCACGGCAATCTGAGCGCCAATAAGCGCACCAATTAAAGCGGAAATACTGACGTATATGCTAAAAGGAAATGTGAGAATCCCTTTGCTTTTAAATCCGGCTGTGGTTGAAATGCTTTGAAACAACACGCCAATTCGGTTTGTGCCATTAGCCACATTGGGCGGCAATCCTAAAAAAATAAGAATGGGCAAGGTTAGTAATGAGCCTCCGCCAGCAATGGTATTAATTACGCCCGAAAAAAAACCTACAAGAATTAATACAACTATTTCTAAAATTGGGCTCATCTGCTTATTTAAGGAAACAAATGTACTCAAATTTAAGCTGAAAAATATCCTAAAAAAAACACTAAAAAGTTTCAGAAAAACAAAAAAGGGTTCTATATTTGCCCTCGCTAAAGGAGAAATGGCAGAGTGGTCGATTGCGGCAGTCTTGAAAACTGTTGAGGGTCACACCTCCGGGGGTTCGAATCCCTCTTTCTCCGCT
>JAQVGD010000195.1 GCA_028696945.1 Lutibacter sp. | reverse complement strand
AATTCCCGCGATATTGTCGAGAATATCGGCAACGGATTTCCCTTTCATGTTTTCAATTTCTTCTGGTGTTATTTGGTAAATTATTTTACCTACCAATTCTTTTTTAATGGCAAATTTTGTGGCGGTCACCACAACTTCGTTCAGGTGCTCAATACTGTCTTTTTTTTGTTGAGCCGTTAAGGTTGTTATTGCAAAAAATAAGCAAAACGCACTTGCATGAAATGACTGTTTTTTCATTTTATTGATTTAATAAATTAATAAATAAATCAGGTGTTTATTTTAAGTATAGAAAAAACCATACTCAAACAATTCTCCCGAAAGTTTGAACTATACAGATTTTGGCAGGTCTCCTGGCTTGCGTATTGTTATTCACCATCCCGTCCTGAACGAACAGTGGCTTAAAGCTAATAACAACCACCAATTTCTTGGCTGAGCTTACAGTTGCGGGAACAGCTTCGGATTTAAACCGAATTCCCTTTTCACTTGGTTATACAGAAATATAAACAAGAACCATAATCTAATGTAAAAGTAATTAATTCAACCCAACTGGACTATTAAATTTCTAAAATATTACCTTTGTGAAAATTTTTTTTAATGAAGTTACTTTCCTCATTCGTTTTTGCAATTGCCACTATAATGCTGATTTCTTCTTGTGGAAATAATCAAAAAAACAGTTTAAAAGCTATAAAAAGTAATGAAAAAAGTACTCTGAAATACGCGAAAGGGTTTGATGTTCAGCATTTTAAAAATTACACAAAACTTAGCATAAAAGCACCTTATCAAAATTCAAAAGAAATTTTTGAATTTATACTTACACGCAATAAATTAAACAATGATTTAAATACCATTCAAATTCCAATCAATTCCATTGTGGTTACCAGCACCACGCATATTCCAATGCTCGAATTGTTGCAAGTTGAAAATAAACTGGTGGGTTTTCCCAATACCGATTACATTTCATCGCCAAAAACAAGAAGTTTAATAGCGAAAGGTTTTATTAAGGAACTTGGCCACGAAGAAAGTATTAACACCGAATTATTACTCGATTTAAATCCCGATTTGGTGGTTGGTTTTTCGCTGAACAGCAACAATAAAATGTTTTTAGTTATTGAAAAATTGGGGATTCCTGTGTTGCTGAATGGCGACTGGCTTGAAGAAACACCGCTTGGCCGTGCAGAATGGATCAAGTTTTTTGGCGTTTTGTTTGATAAAGAAAAAATGGCGGACAGTATTTTTAATGATATAGAAAAGAATTATTTGGAAGCAAAAGATATTGCTTCAAAAGCAATAGAAAAACCAACGGTAATTTCGGGAGGACTTTTTAAAGATGTTTGGAATTTGCCTGCCGGAGAAAGTTTTGAAGCCACTTTTTTGAAGGATGCTAATACAAATTACCTGTGGAAAGATTCCAAAGGAAAAGGAAGCCTAATTTTAAATATCGAAAATGTGTTTGAAAAAGGGAAAAATGCCGATTTGTGGATTTCCCCAAGTTATTACAAAACCTTGGAACAACTTAATAACGCCAATGATATATATCCGAAATTCAACGCATTTCAAAACAAAAATATATTCTCTTACGTGAATAAACAGGGAGAATTAGGCGGTGTTATTTATTTTGAGCTCGCTCCTGCCCGACCGGATTTGGTTTTAAAAGATCTGATTAAAATTGCGCATCCAGAATTACTAAATGACTATGAATTAATGTTTTATGAAAAATTAAAATAAGTATCCAGTTAAAAAGTTGGAAAGTTGTTGGTATTAGGCTGACTTTTTTTTCTTTTCAGTTGTTCAACTTATAGCTCAAAACTTAAATAAACTTTTAACTTTTAATATTTAACATCTAACTTTTAATATTTAACTTTTCTCTCTTCGGGATTAGGGACTTTAAAACAACGTTATTTGTCCGGCATCATCAGTTCTAGTCTCCTCATCTTGCTCATTAATATCATCAGCGGTTAAAGAACCATTGTCAATAACTTCTTCATCATTTACTTCAACATCTTTAATAATTGGCGGTTCATAAGGCAATGGCTCCAACATATTTACCTGCTTAATTTTATCGGCAGTCAACTGATTTCCCTGTGCTTTTATTCCTTTAATTGCGATAAATTCTTCAAAATTTAATTGAATTGATTCCAAATTTCGTTTAGAAAACTGCACTTCGGCCATCGGTCTAAAATCTGTGGCAACAATTTCCAATTGCGATTTTGGATGTTCAGAAATAAAAACTTCTTCTTTGTTCGGATTGTCGATCATAAATCGTTTCACAAAGTATTTTTCCTTTTCGCCATCAAAATAAATCACAGAAATCGGTTTTTCAGGAATCCATTTTTCCAGCACAATCATATCGCTGTCAAAATGCGTGGTAAGTTCTGGTTTAATGGTTTTAATGATGCCTTTCTGGTTGATAATCAACAACCTGTCTTCCGGCTTAAATTCTCCCAACAATTCCCCTCTTTTATCAACATTTAAGCGTTGTACGATTTCATCAAACCAAATTTTTCGAGGTTTTAATGTTGAAACGCCTTCCGATTTTAATTCAATTTTTCTAATGGCGTGTTTAGAAACAATATTTCCTTTAGAACCACGCCCTTTGATGGCCAAGTCTGAAAAATCGATATCCCATTTTAATTTTTTTATGTTTCTGGCAGCACGTAAATTAATGGTTATTGTTTCAGCTTCACCATTCGGATTTTCGGTAAAATAAAGGACTTGTGACCCTTTATTTCCAGCTGTTAAATTATATTCCTTATCGCGCGTAACTCCGGTAACATTAAAGCGTTTTATATAACTTGGGCCGTTTTTGCCGTCTCTATAAACCATATTGTAAACGGTACGCGTATCGTTCTTTTTAAACACCGCCACATGAATAATGTCTTTTCCCACAAAGGTTTTGGAATCTACTTTTGTAACCAACATCACGCCGTCTCCCCTAAAAACAATCACATCATCAATATCGGCGCAATCATCAATATATTCGTCTTTTTTCAGTGAAGTTCCCACAAAACCTTCTTCCCTATTTACATACAATTTTGTGTTTCTCATCACCACTTTAGTGGCTATAATATCATCAAAGAGGCGAATTTCCGTTAAACGCTCTTTTCCCTTTCCGTATTTTAGTTTTAAGTTTTTAAAATAGTCAATGGCAAATTCTATAATATTGGCCAGATGTTTTTTTACCTCTTCAATTTTTTCTTCCAAACTTTCTATAAATTGTTTGGCTTTGTCAATATCAAATTTTGATATTTTCTTGATGCGAATTTCAGTCAAACGCACAATATCTTCTTCTGTAATCGGACGTTTTAAATGTTTTATGTGTGGTTGTAAACCTTCATCTATCGCTTTAATTACACCTTCCCAAGTACCCTGTTCCTCAATGTCTCGGTAAATTCTGTTTTCTATAAAAATCCTTTCCAATGAAGCAAAATGCCATTGCTCATCCAACTCATTTAATTGGATTTCAAGCTCCAATTTCAACAATTCAACGGTATGGTTTGTTGAGCGAATTAAAATATCAGAAACACCTATAAAAACTGGTTTGTTATCGTCAATTACACAACACAAAGGCGAAATCGGATTCTCGCAACTGGTAAAAGCATATAGCGCGTCAATGGTTTTATCGGGAGAAATACCACTTGGCAAATGCACCAAGATTTCCACATTGGCAGCTGTATTGTCTTCTATTTGTCTGATTTTAATCGTTCCTTTCTCATTTGCTTTTAAAATGGAATCGATTAAGCTTGAAGTTGTTGTTCCGAAAGGAATTTCGGTAATGACCAAAGTTTTTTTATCAAGCTGGCCAATTTTTGCCCTAACCCTGATTTTTCCTCCTCTTTTTCCGTCATGATAATTAGAAGCATCTGCAATTCCTCCAGTTAAAAAGTCTGGTATTAATGTAAAAGGTTTTCCTTTTAAATGTTTTATGGAAGCATCAATCAGTTCATTAAAATTATGCGGTAAAATTTTTGTTGAAAGTCCAACTGCAATTCCTTCGGCACCTTGAGCCAATAACAACGGGAATTTAACTGGTAAATCTATGGGTTCTTTTTTTCTGCCATCGTAAGAAGATTGCCATTCTGTAGTTTTTGGATTAAAAACAACATCCAAAGCAAATTTAGACAAGCGCGCTTCAATATAACGTGCTGCTGCAGCTCGGTCACCGGTTAAAATATTTCCCCAGTTTCCCTGCATATCAATCAGCAATTCCTTTTGACCCAGTTGCACCAAAGCATCGGAAATTGAAGCATCACCGTGCGGATGGTATTGCATGGTGTGCCCAACAACGTTCGCCACTTTGTTGTAACGGCCATCATCCAAATCCTTCATGGAATGCATAATTCTGCGCTGCACTGGTTTAAAACCATCTTTCAAGGCAGGAACCGCACGCTCTAAAATAACATAAGAGGCATAGTCCAAAAACCAGTCTTTGTACATTCCAGTTACCTTTGTAATGGTTGTCTGGTTGCCAAACTCCTCGTTTATATGTTCTTCTAAATGTTCGTTTTCGTTGTTGTCATCTTCTTCCATATTTCCCATCCTATATCCTTTAAAAAATATTAAAAGTTGTTTATTTTGATATTAAAAGTTAAATATTAAATATTAAAAGTTATTTATTTTGATAGTAGAAATTAAATATTAAAAGTTCAAAAATCTTATAAACACCTCTTTTTTATTATATTTAATATCATATATCTAATATTGTAAATCTAATATTGAGCTCTAATATTGAGCCCACTCCGAGAAGTCCAATATTCAATTTTCAGCAAATTTTACCCCTACCCTAAAGGGATAAGTTGCTGAAAATCAGTTACCCTTTAGGGTTGGGGAAAACTGATTTTTTAGCATTAGTCCCTTTTCAGACTACGCTCAATATCGTATATCTAAATATTGTAAATCTAATATCGTAAATCTAATATCGTAAATCTAATATCGTAAATCTAATATCGTAAATCTAATATTGTAAATCTAATATTGTAATATCGTATATTAAAAATTTTCTTCAATAATATCCAATTCAAATTTCAAATTTTCTATGATAAACTTTTGGCGGTCGGGCGTATTTTTTCCCATATAAAATTCCAGTAATTTATCTATAGACATTT
>JAQVGD010000194.1 GCA_028696945.1 Lutibacter sp. | reverse complement strand
TGCAAGTTTGGCATTTATTGGCGGACTTTCATTGCTGACGTTTACCAAAACTTTTGGCACAATATTTTTAGGAAATCCACGCCAGCCATTGCACAATCTGCCTTCCGAAGTTTCTTTATGGATGCGTGCACCGCAATATTTTATAGTTGCCATTATGTTGAGCATCGGATTGTTTCCGCAGTTTTATTTTTCGGTGACTCTGCAACTTATCCAAATGGTTTTGCCAACTTCCATTTTGTTAGATATAGAAACTTTTACGCCGACAATAGCACTTATGGGCAATGTTGGTTTATATTCCATGTTGTTTTTAGCATTGCTTATTGCCATTTATCTTTTGAGAAATTATTTTGTAAGCCACCATGCTATTCAAAAAACGGCTACTTGGGGTTGTGGTTATGTGGCTCCAAACGTGCAGATGCAATATACCGGAAAGTCTTATTCTAAAAGTTTGGGGAAACTTCTGGACATTGTGGTAAAAGAAAAGAAAAAATATACTGAAATTGAAATGGGAGAAATTTTTCCGAAAACAAGAAAACATAACTCACATTTTGTTGATTTCTTTGAAAATACGATATTTGATAAGACCACAAAGCAATTGCTCAAATTTTTGAATTATTTTCAATTTATACAAAATGGAAAAGTTCAAATGTATGTAATCTATGGTTTGTTCTTTGTTCTTTTGGTATTTCTTGGCACTTTATTTAACCTAATTTAATGGCTTATATTCAAACATATATTGCAATATTGGCAGTATCACTTCTTGCGATACCATTTCTAAAAGTGAAATGGAAAGGAATAATTACCCTTTCATTAGTCGTTTTTAGTGCTATATGGAGTGGATATCTTGTATTGCCCGCTTTGTTGGGAGAGAAATTGGAGTTTGTTTTTCAGGGATCAATAGTTACGGGTGAAATCCCAATCAGGATTGACGCACTGTCTGCCTGGTTTATTTTGCTGATTAACTTTACCATAATTACTGGAGCACTGTATGGATTGTATTATATGAAAGCCTATAGAAAACAGGCTTCCAACCTAACATTGCATTGCGTTGCCTATCTTCTGGCACAAACATCGCTTATGGCGATGTGTGTGATACAAAACTCTTTGGTATTTCTGTTTGCGTGGGAAATCATGACCATCTCAACTTTTTTGCTCATTATTTTTGAATATTACAAACAAGACACTTTAAAGGCTGGCATAAATTTCCTCATCCAATCGCACGCAGCTATCTTATTTCTGACTTTGGGTTTTATTTGGGTATATTATCAAACAGGATCGTACGACTTTGTTGCGATAAGTCAATTTTCAATCAATTTTCCGCCCGTTACAAGTTTGGCGTTGTTTTTCTTCTTTTTCATTGGTTTTGCAGTCAAAGCCGGATTTGTTCCTTTTCATACCTGGCTTCCTTATGCACATCCTGTAGCACCTTCCCATATTTCAGGAGTGATGTCGGGCGTTATTATCAAAATCGGAATTTTTGGAATTTTGAGAATGCTTCAGCTAATTCAAACTGATTATGTTGTATTGGGCTATATTATACTTGTTTTTTCAGTAATTTCTGGAATTTACGGGGTTATGCTCGCCATATTGCAGCACGATCTAAAGAAACTCCTCGCCTACCACAGCATAGAAAATATTGGTATTATCGGCATTGGGATTGGGCTGGGAACACTGGGAATAGGGCAACAAAATACCACCTTAATTCTGCTTGGTTTTGGCGGAGCTTTACTTCATGTGCTTAATCATTCTTTGTTTAAATCCTTGCTCTTTTATAGTGCCGGAAATGTATATCAAGCCACACACACCCTAAATATTGAACATTTTGGAGGTTTGGTAAAACAAATGCCACAAACCACAATTTTATTTTTAATTGCCGCACTTGCTATTTGCGGACTTCCCCCTTTTAACGGATTTGTATCTGAATTTCTCATTTACTCAGGTTTGTTTGATGGGATGGCGAGCAAAGAAATGCTCAATCTTGTAGCGCTTCTGTTTTCTGTTTTTGGTTTGGTTCTAATTGGCGGACTTGCCCTTCTTTGTTTTACGAAAGCATTTGGCGCCATGTTTTTAGGAAATCCAAGACATCTTTTTCACACAGAACCTAAAGAATCAAACCTAGGAAAACTGGTTCCTATGTATATGGCTGCAACATTTATTGTTGTCATAGGTTTATTTCCTCAGTTTTTCTTCTCGCTGATAAGTGAACCCCTAAAATTATATACAGGTAAAATAAATTTTACCGGAGAAATTACAACTGCAATTTCAATTACCGAAACTATGCAAACTATCGGATTTAGTGCAATGGGATTTATTGCTTTAGCATTACTTATTTTCCTTATCAGAAATAGAATTATAGCTCAAAAATCAAAGCCAATATTAGCAACCTGGAGTTGCGGCTATGTTGGCGAAACCGAAAAAATGCAATATACGGCCAGCTCGTTTATTAGATCTTATAGAAAACTTGCAGAACCTATGCTATCCATCAAAAAAAATAAAATAGAGGTAGAAGGTATTTTCCCAATTACAGGAAGGCATGAAACCCATCCTTATGACAAAATTGAAGAATGGCTCATTGACAAACCATGGAGCCTAATGAAACTTTTTTTCGGCAAATTCAGATTTCTGCAAAATGGAAATCCACAGTTTTATGTACTCTATGGAGTCACTTTTATCGCATTAATTATAAGTATTCCCATAATTAATGAGATTATAAAGAAAATAATTTATTTTTTAAATCAGATATAATATGATAAGTCTTGTATTGATAGTGCTCACAAGTTTGCTTTTTATGGGGATTATAATAAGAACCAAAAGCATTGCTTCAGGTAGAAAAGGACCGAAATTATTTCAACCTATGAAAGACATTATCCGTTTGTGGAAAAAAGGTGCTGTTTTCAGTCAAACCACCAGTTTTATTTTTCAGATTGCCCCAAGCATTTATTTTGCGTCTATAATTATGGCTATTTTGGTAATTCCTTTTGGCCATTACAAAGGAATTATTTCCTTTGACGGCGATTTTGTGTTTTTCGCCTATGTTTTGGCACTTGGAAAATTCTTTAGCATTATTGGAGCTTTAGATACTGGAAGCAGTTTTGAAGGAATGGGCGCAAGCAGAGAAGCCCTGTTTTCTTTGCTCGCTGAACCTGCCTTTTTTATTTTGATGGGTTCTTTTGCACTTTATACAGGCCATACTTCGTTTCATGAAATATTTACTTCCCTTAATTATGGCTCTTATATTTCTTATGGACTTGGCGTATTGGCAACTTTTGTTTTGGTGCTGATTGCCTTGATAGAAAATAGTCGTATGCCAGTTGATGATCCCAAAACACACTTGGAATTAACAATGGTGCATGAAGTTATGATTTTGGATAATAGCGGATTTGATTTAGGATTGATTTTATATGGCACCAATTTAAAATTTGCTATGTACGGTGCACTTATCGCCAATTTTTTTATCGGTTCTTTTTCAATATGGATTTCAATGCTAATATTTTTAACGGTGCAAATTATGTTTGCTATTACAGTAGGAATTGTAGAATCGTTTTCGGCAAGATTTAGAATGGGAAATAATGCACAATTTATTTTTACCCTTACCTCAATTTCAATATTAATTTTTTTCGGGGTATTGCTGATTATGGGGAAATTTGCATAATAATTAAATATTAGATATAAATATAAAATATTAGATATTAGATATTAGAAGTAAAAAGTTAGAAGTTAGAAGTTAGAAGTTAGAAATATAATAAAAAAACGAAGCCTGATAAAAGGAAAAAATATTTAATGCATAAAAATTAGATTAAATTGATTTAAAAACTAAAAAAATGACCAACGTATTATTAATCATATTCGTAATGTCGCTGATTTATTTAAGTATCGCCAACCGACTGATGAGTTACGTAAAGATTCTTGCTTTTCAAGGTATCTTACTTTTTGGGGTAAGCTTTATTGAATTGGCTGAAATAAGTCCGATCAACCTCATTTTTATCCTATTGGAAACCATTGTTTTTAAAACTATTGCCGTTCCTTTATTTCTCAAATATGTGATCCAGCGAAATAAAATTACCCGAGAAGCAGAACCTTATGTTCCTTATTTTATATCATTAATTGTGGTAACTACCATAGTGGTTGCCACCTTTTTGCTATCTAATACCATCGAAAATGCCCAATTAAACAAAGTCTATTTTGTGGCGGCTTTGTCGGCATTGTTTACGGGATTGTACCTCATTGTTACTCGAAAAAAAATTCTTACGCACGTAATGGGATTTTTAGTGATTGAAAACAGCGTTTTTATTTTATCGCTTGCAGTAGGAAACGAAATGCCTATGCTATTAAACACAGGAATATTGCTCGATCTTTTTATCACGGTATTGTTACTTGGAATTTTTGTAAACAAAATTGGTGATGTTCTAAAAGATGTTGACGTAGATCAATTAAGAAAACTAAAAGACTAAAATGGCTATACCTTATCTCATCGGAGCAATTGCAATTGCAATCTCTTTGTTTTTTAACAGGAATAAAAAAATGAATTATATTCTGGTGGCTATTTTTCTACTGCTTCAGTGGATATTTACCATCTACGAATACAATCACCAAAATATCGTGGAATTTGACTATTTTCTACCTGATGCTCTGGCGATTTTATTGCTTTTTACTGCCAGTATCATTGCAGTCCCGGCATTTTACCACAGTTATGTTTTCTTCACAAAAAATGAAGACAATCCAAGAAATAGGGCTATGTATTATGCTTCAATGGTAATCCTGATTTTCGCATTAAGTATGGCATATCTTTCCAACCATATTGCGGTAACGTGGATTTTTGTTGAAATGACAACGCTTTCAGCTTCCGCATTGATTTATCACCGAAGAAATGTGCGCACTTTAGAAGGTACCTGGAAATACATTTTTATATGTTCCATCAGCATTACTTTTGTTTTTATTGGTATTTTATTTCTGAGCATTGCAGTTCAACAACTTGGAATAAGCGACCTCACTTTTACTTCACTAATAAAAAGAGGAGCGGAATTGGATATTTTTTGGTTGCGATTGGCATTTATCTTTATTTTTACAGGATATACCGCCAAAATAGGTTTGGTGCCGATGTACACCGCCGGAATAGATGCAAAAGATAAAGCACCTTCG
>JAQVGD010000036.1 GCA_028696945.1 Lutibacter sp. | reverse complement strand
ACTACAAATCAAAACGAAACGAAAACAGGGCGTTTCAACGCTTTTTTCCCCAATATACCCCTAAAACCACCCTTTTTTTAACACTTTTAGATCATTTTTTAACAGTTAGGCTGCAATGTGGGTTAAAACAGAAATGTGTTACATAACTTTAGCTAAAAATTGTAAAATTCACACTTTTATTGTTGAATTATTTAGTGAATAACTGCCAACTGCGACCTGCTGGTAGGCAAGCAATCTGCTGCTTATTGTGGTTACTGCGTTTATGATTTCGTTAGTTCTCAACAGGTTGCCACGTCGGCTATCGCCTTCTCGCAATGACGCGTCATTGCGAAGGAGCAACGCAATGAAATGGAGTAGCGACTGCGGCAATCTGCTGCTTATTATGGTTCCTGAGTTTATGATTTCGTTAGTTCTTAACAGGTTGCCACGTCGTCTTACTTCCGCTTCGCTCAGTAATCCTTCTCGCAATGACACGGTTTTAATGGGCTTTATCTTAATGTCGCGTCATTGCGAAGGAGCAACGCAATGAAATGGAGTAGCGACTGCGGCAATCTGTTACTTATTATGGTAACTGTGTATGTGATTTCGTTAGTTCGGAACAGGTTGCCACGTCGTCTATCCGCTATCGCTACTAGACGCCTCGCAATGACGCGGTTTTAATGGGCTTTATCTTAATGACGCGGTGTTAATTGACCTTCTTGGAATGACAAAATAAAGGTATTAAAGTCTTAACTTAATGATATTGCCTTTTAGGATAAGTGTAAAAAGGTTACTGAAAATTGAATGTTGGATTTTTCAGAGTTGGCTTAAAATCCGAAATTCAAAATTCATTAATTTAAGTTTCCTCCTTGGAGTAGTGTTTAATCCTCAGCCATAATCGCTCCAAACCAATCGCAGATTTGAATGTTTTTTGTGGTTTTTCCTTTCTCAACTTTAAAAATAAGCAATGAATGGTCTTTGCAATCAACGGTCAGTCCACAAGGAACTGCGTGGGTATAGCCGCCGTTTGCAATAGATGTTTTATTGTTAAGGTCGGTTGAAATTTCCTGAACCGTGTAGGCGAAAGCGATGTAATTTCCTTCGGGCACTTTTTTAAACATAAATGGCCTCTGATTTTCTTTAACGTCCAAAGAATATATTTTACTGGTTTCCTTGTTTTTCAGATAAACATTCATTGCTGGAATATAGTCCGAAGGATAACATACGGTTCCTTTAACAGTTCCGCCTGCGCTACTGCAACTCGCCAATAAAATTACCAATAAAAATAAAAGGATATATAGATTTTTCATCGCTAAGACATTAAATATTAATATTTATTATTTTTTAAGCAATATACTCAATATAACGCGTCTTTAATTTATTTATGCCTTTCATTTTTTAATGTTATCCAAAAGCAAAAACATCCTTCATTTTTTGAAAAAGACTCAAAAAACAATAATTATTATACTTTGAATTGACCACGGTCATTTCATATCTTAAAAATAACTGCTCTCTTTGTACAAAACAGATTGAAATATAAGATTTACAGGTAATTATAAACTAAATTTTAATAAAATGGAAACACAAACAACAACCAAGTTCTACAAAAAATTAGGATTTACCTATTTGGAAACGGCAGAAATAGTGGTAATTCTAAATAAAATTATTGCCAACTATACTGTACACTATCATAAACTCAGAAGATTTCATTGGAATATTGAAGGGTCTAATTTTTTTGAACTACACCAACAATTTGAGTTGGAATATGAAAATGCAAAAGATATTATTGATATTCTGGCTGAAAGGATTCGTGTATTTGGCATAAAAATCAATTATACCTTAAATCAATTTATAGAACTCTCAGATATAAGGGATGATGCTGGAGAATTAACTTCATTACAAATGGTTCAGGAGGTTTTGAAAGACTTTAATGTTATTCATAACGATTTGTTGGAAGCTTCTAATTATGCTTCAAATGCTGGAGATATTGGTACGGAAGAGATTCTTGCGAGTATCATTAGTGATTTGGAAAAAAGACATTGGATGTTTACTGTTTGGACTAAGAGTAATTGATTATTACCAAAATTTCAAAATTAAAAGAATCGAAAAAAATATTGAAATATCAGATATAACTTGAACAAGTTACTTTGTCGCAGCTTTATAATTAATGAATAAGTTTTCTGATAAATGTTGGTTAAGGTTACAAAACAAAAGGTTATTATAAAAAAACGGACAATAACTTTGAGAAATGGATAAAATGTTAAAATTCTAAATTTAATAAAATTATGAATAAAATAGAAACAAGTAAAAATGGATACATTACAGAAATACGAGATGTAAATAATAATCTGATAAGTGAAATTATTATACGAGGTTCGTTGTACAAATACAACACAAAATACAAAACCTATAACAGTGTTGCTAGAAACGAGCTTTTACATGAATCAAGTTTTATTGTAACTGAAAAATTACATGCTTAGCGTAAACGTTTTGCTATTGCTGCAAGTAATTTTTTATTTAGTTTATTTCCCTGCTGTTTTTGCTTATGAACAGCAAAAAGGAAATATTATTTTGATTGAGACTTATTGATAAATATCATTAATGCGGTGAATTATTATATGATATCGCTCATTGTAGATTTAAAAGATTAATGTCAATTTTATAACTTAAAAAGAAGCCTATCACAAAATTATGTTGACTGTCAAAAAACATGGTGTTATTCTGGAAAAAACGGACTATAAGTTTGAAAATGAAGGGGTGTTTAATCCGGGAATTTTTCAGGATGGAAATACTGTTCATATGTTTTATCGCGCTGTTCGTGAAGGTAATTTTTCAAGTGTTGGCTATTGTAAATTATCAGGACCCTTAACTGTTGTTGAAAGACGAAAGAAACCGATATTTTACAGTGAAGAGAGCTATGAATTTCAGGGCGTTGAAGATCCGAGAATTACAAAAATTGAGAACACGTTTCACATGGCTTATGCTGCTTATGACGGCATTAATGTATTTGGAGCTTATGCCACGTCAAAAGATTTAAAAAACTTTGAAAGAAAAGGGGTTATTACACCAAAATTTACATTTGAGGAATATGAAGATCTTGTAAAAGGTAACTGTGATAAAATTAGCGATGTGCATATTAGATTTTACAGTCTTTTTATGAAATATAGACTTGCTGAGTTAATGAAAGACAAAATTTATGTTTGGGATAAGGATATTGTATTTTTTCCGAAAAAAATAAATGGAAAATTCGCAGTTTTACATAGGCTATACCCATCTATTCAAATGCTTTATTTTAATGATCCAGAAGATCTTACCATTGAATTTTGGAAAAAATACATATCAAACTTGCACAAACACGTGATATTGTCTCCCGAGGGAATATATGAAAGTGCCCATATTGGAGCAGGTTGTCCTCCTATTGAAACTGAAAAAGGGTGGTTGCTTATCTATCATTCTGCCCAAACTACACCAAAAGGAGTAATTTATCATGCTACCGCTGCATTGCTGGATTTAGAAAACCCAACAATTGTTAAAGCGAGACTAAAAAAACCTTTGTTTTCTCCAACAGAACCTTGGGAAATTAAAGGATTTGTAAATAATGTAGTTTTTCCAACAGGAACAGCACTTTTTAATGAAGATCTCTATATATATTATGGTGCGGCTGATAGCAGAGTGGCCGTAGCATCTGTTAATATTAATGACCTGCTGCACGAACTCATAAACAAGTAACAATGAAAAATATATCTTCTAAATCCAAAGTTGTCTTTATGACAACATTTCCCCCAACTCAATGTGGAATTGCCACTTTTACGCAAGATCTTACCAATGCGATTACGCATGTTTTTGGTAAATCTTTAGAATGTGTAATTTGTGATTTAACCGATAAGCCGAAAAGTGCTCCCAATATTTCATACACATTAAATCCAAAAATTAAAGAAGATTATCAAAGAGTGGCTTTGGAAATTAATAAAGATGATTCAATTAAATTAGTTCATATTCAACACGAATTTGGCTTATTTGGAGGAGAATATGGAAGTTACTTGTTAAATTTTTTAGAGGTAGTTAAAAAACCCATCGCTTTTACTTTTCATAGTGTAATTCCAAATCCAAACTTAGAACTGAAATTATTTGTGCAATATATGATTTCCCATGCTGCATCCATTTTTGTGATGACCAAACAATCTCAAAAAATTTTAATAGAAAGTTATGGTATTAGTGAAGACATTATTCATTATGTGCCTCACGGAACACACATTGTTGATTATAAAAATCCTAATGAATTAAAAGAAAAATTTCATTTTAAAAACCGAACAATATTGTCAACTTTTGGTCTTTTAAGTGAAGGAAAAAGTATTGAAACGGCGTTAAAAGCGTTGCCGGAAATAATTGAACACACCCCCAATATTTTATACCTGGTAATCGGAAAAACACATCCAAACAATATAAAAAATAATATAGATGAATATCGCAACTATTTGGAAACTTTAGTAGATGATTTGGGACTACAAAATCACGTGCTTTTTATAAACCGTTATTTAGAATTGCAAGAATTGTTAGATTACTTATTGGTAACAGAAATTTACTTGTTTACCTCAAAAGATCCAAATCAGGCTGTAAGCGGCACTTTTTCTTATGCCATGAGTTGCGCCTGTCCTATTATTGCTACTTCTATTCCGCACACCAGAGAGGTGCTAACTTCCGATGCTGGATTAATTTTTGATATTGGAAACTCAGAACAATTGGCCAAAGCTACAAAGCTGTTGCTTTCAAATAATAAAATGCGCAAATCAATGGCTTTCAGGGCTTTTCAAAAAACCAGAGAATCTTCTTGGGAAAATATTGCCATTAAACATATTGATATTTATGGCGATTCTGTTAGTGAACTTCTGAACATTGACTATAATTATCCAGAAATTAAATTGGATCATATCAAAAGATCAACAACAGAACTAGGCATCATCCAATTCAATAAAATAAGCATTCCCGACATTTCCTCAGGATATACTTTAGACGATAATGCCAGGGCGTTAATTGCTATGAGTTTGCACTATAAATTATTCAGAAGAAAAGAAGATTTAGCATATATTAATACGTATTTGAACTTTATAAAACTTTGCCAGCAGCCAAATGGAACTTTCATAAATTATATAGACAAAAATGGCAATGAACATTTAAAAAATACCTATATGCATATTGAAGATTCCAATGCAAGAGCTATTTGGGCATTGGGTACGGTAATTTCTTTAAGAGGATATTTACCTCCTGAAGCAGTTGCAAAAGCCCTTAATATTTTCGATAAATGTTTGCCTTGGTCAAGAAATATTAAATCCCCAAGATCAATTGCTTTCGCCATTAAAGGATTGTATTTATACCATTCCGTTACCCATGATATTCAGGCAGCCTCTATTATTAAAAAACTTGGAAAAAACTTGTTGTCAGATTATTATTCAAATGCAACTTTGGATTGGAATTGGTTTGAAGATAAGCTAACCTACGCCAACAGCATTTTGCCAGAAGCGATGCTTTATTCCTATTTGATAACCACAGAGCCAGTTTTTAAGAAAGTTGCCATAGCATCTTTTGATTTTTTATTGTCCAAAATGTTTGTAAATGGAGAATTTAGGGTTATTTCTAATAATGGATGGCATCAAAAGGGCATTGAACCAAATAAATATGGAGAACAGCCAATTGATGTTGCCTGCACCATTCAAACTTTGGATATTTTTTATAAAACGTATGGAATTCAGAAATACGAAAAAATGAAGGAAGTGGCTTTTAGCTGGTTTTTAGGAAGAAATCATTTGAAGCAAACAATGTACAATCCAATTACGGGAGGTTGCTATGACGGCTTGGAAAAAGAAAATGTAAATTTAAATGAAGGGGCAGAATCCACTATTTGTTATCTCATTGCCCGTTTGGCTATGGAAAGTGATCAAATTGTTAAACCTCAATATATTTTTAGGAAAAGAACTATTAAAGCGAAACATACTGCAATATATGGCCAAAATATAAAATCTGTTTAATAATTATGTGGGTTTGCTGCTTAATAGTGCTTTAATATATTTTCAGCAAGCCCTAATTTAATCATAAAAAACTAACAATCAAATAGATGGCTCATTTAAAATGAATTTTCAGAGCCGTCAAGTCAAAAATATTATTGGATTTATTTAATGAAAATAACTTCTATAAAATAAATGGATTTTGTTTTGTAGAAATCAAAAAAAGTAATTTTTAGAACCCACTTTTAATAAATGTTTTCTAAGTCCATAAACTCATCATCAACTTCTCTATGAACATCTTCTTCATAGTCGCCATCTTTTGAATCCTTTTCATCAGACTTCTTCCTGAAAATATTCAGAAATAATGATGATAATGTGCTTACAATATCAGGATTTTTTGCTATCAGATTTTCAACGCTTAACATTAAAGCACTGCCGATAATTTTTTTGAACGGAACTCTTACAACACTTTGAAATAATATTTTTGAGAGGTAACCAAATCCCAATCCAACCGAAACATTTATCAAATTGTCTTTTATATCTTGAGATTCAACCGAATCTTTAAATAAGTTTTTTATGATATTTATTGGCTTAATGCTCTCATAAGTCATATAAGAAATCTCTTTCAGTAACTGTTCTTCTTCAGCCTTTTTAAACTCCAATAGTTTTATGGCGTCATCAAGATCTGATAGCGAATGTATTTTTTCCATAATTTATGGTTGTTTAAGTATTTGTTTAACAATTGAATCGCCAATCGATTTTTTAATCCAGTTATAAAGAAAGAAATAAAAGACAATTCCTATCACAAGGTAAAATGCGGCAACAATAAAAAATCCAACATATAAATTACCGAATATTTCCCCCAAAAACAAAGCAATTCCAACACTCAAAATAAGCGCAAAGAAAAAAAACAGCAACACAACAATAAGCCTTGAAATTAACGAGGGAACAATGATTGCAACTGTTCTTAATAATTTAAACTTTATAAGTTCATAGTTTGTTTTACCATATTCTTCAATTTTCTCAAATAATAATTCGATTAAACTTTTCGAGGTACTCATTTTTTTTGCTTTTTAAAATTGCGACTATGAATTTAATAATTATTTGACAACTAGAGGAAAATTTATTCAAATTCCCGCTAATTGTCAAATTTCTTATCTTTTCCATTTTTTGAGTTATTAACCAAACGAAAGAATATAGAAAAAAAATAAAAAACTATTGTGGTAAAAATCAATTGTTTATAATATTTTATTTTCCTTATATATTACAATCTATTTAATAATTGAAGTTGCTGTTATGCTTCAACTCCTTCTCCATACTTGGTTTTTTTTGCCATTTTTTCAGCTTCTTGCTTGGCTTTTTCAGTTATTTCTTCAGTTTTACGTTTGGCTTTTTCAGCCATGTGAGTGGCTTTTTCCTTTAGGTCTTCATATTTTTCAGTAATACTATCAACAAAGTCTTCATATTTATCCCCTAATTCATCGGTAAATTTTTCGCTTTTTCTAGCAATTTTTTTTCGTGTTTTAGAACCTTTATTCGGTGCAAATAAAATTCCAAAAGCAGCGCCAATGGCAGCACCAGCTACAACGGCTAACAATACATTTCCAGTTTTCATAATTTTGTGTTTTTATTTAAATTTATTATAATTTACTAATCATATTCCTATTCTGGACTGTTTTTTCCACAAATAAAGTCCAGAATAGGATAAAATCTCTTTTAAGAAATCTCTATTTTTTTTGGTTTTTGAATTTTAGCCTCTTCTTTTTTTAGCAGACTAAATTTCAATATTCCATTTTCATACTTGGCTTTAATCTTTTCATCCATTACATTTTCAGGAAGCATTAAAGATTTTTCAAAAGAATTATAGCTAAACTCTTTTCGAGTATAGTTTTCGTCTTTTTCTTCTTTTGATTCAGATTTTTTTGCCATAATGTTCAAACAGCCGTCAGTGATGTTAACTTCAAAATCTTTTTTGTCGAATCCAGGAGCTGCAAGCTCAATCTCAAATTCATCTTTTTTTTCTTTGATGTTTAAAGCTGGCTCATCCATTTTTTTTAGCCATAATTTATCATTAAGTAAATTACTGGCATCGAAATCCAACAAATCTGAGGTAAACAGATTTTCCCATGGTCTTTTTCTAAATTTCACAAGTGTCATAATATTATTATTTTAAGTTAAACATAATTTCCAATTTCAAATTTACCATCAAATAGATTCTTATAAAATGATTTTCCTCAATTTGAGTATAATTATTGCGTTTAATTAAAAAGCCAATAAATGCCAATTTTAGCGCAATTTAACCATCAAGAAGGATTTTATAAACCCAACAGGGATTTAAAATTTATGATATATATCAATTTTATATAGCTAGCAGGGAAAACTGTTTTTTGAAGAGGATAAAACATGTAATAGATTTGAAAATAAACCCTTCATTCTTAGTTAGATATTTTAAGTAACTCTTAAGAAATGGTTAAGATTGTTTTATATTTAAAGACTAATTTTGTAGGATGAGAATTTTAATAGTAGAAGACGAACCAGGAATATCCAATTTCTTGAAACAAGGTTTACAAGAAGAATCCTTTTCTGTTGATATTGCTGTGGACGGAAACAAGGGCCTTCAGCTGGCTTTATCTGGGGACTATGATTTATTACTGCTGGATTGGATGGTTCCAGGCATGAGTGGAATTGAAATTTGCCGACAGTTCAGAAAAGAATTTAAAGACACGCCAGTCATTTTTTTGACCGCTAAAGATACGGTTGATGAAACCATTTTCGGATTGCAGTCGGGTGCCAACGATTATATTAAAAAACCCTTTCATTTTGAAGAGTTATTGGAAAGAATCAAGGTTCAATTAAGACCAAAGTCGGGAGAACATTCCATTTTTAACCTTGGAAATATTACCTTAAATACTGGTAATCATCAAGTTTTAAAAAATGGCGAAGAAATTAATTTAACACAAAAGGAGTTTGCGCTGTTGGAATATTTAATAAGAAATAAAGGCAAGGTTTGTAGGAGAACTCGAATTATTGAGAGCGTTTGGGATATTCATTTTGAGTATAATACAGGTGTTATTGATGTGTATATCAATGCTTTGAGAAAAAAGCTACAACTAAGAGATGATGAAAATTACATTCAAACAATTAGGGGAATTGGTTATATGGCAAAAGAACTTTGAAAATTAGTATAAGTTCCACAAACCAAATAAAATATTTAAAAATGAATTTAAGTTTTAGAAATAGAATTGCACTGCATTATATGATTGCTACGGCCCTAATTGTTGCCGTTATTTTTAGTGTGGTCTTTTTTGTGGTTCAGGAAACGGTTTACCAAAATTTGGATAGTGATCTTAGTTATGAAGCTGAAAAGCATACTGGTGAAATTAAAATTCTCGGTGATAGCATTCATTTTATTAATAAGGATGAATGGGCAGAAATTGAACATCGGGAGATTCAAGTAAATCCAGTTTTTATCCAAATTTTTGATAAAGGAGGAAATTTGATGGACAAATCGCCCAACCTTAAAGGCGATGAACTTTCATTTAACGAACTTGAACAGTTTGGCGGGCATTTCAATAAAAACTTAGGCGAAAGACCTATTCGCCAAATTCAAATTCCCATTGAACAAAACGGAAAAATAAAAGGCTATGTGGCTGCCGCAATGTCTTTGGAATCATCAAATATGGTGTTTTTGAAATTAAGAAATGTTCTCATAATTTCCTATTTGTTGCTTTTGGTGGGTTTGTATTATGTTTCAAGATTTTTGGCAGGAAGAAGTATTGTGCCAATTAAAAATATTATTGAAACAACCAATAGAATAACAAAAAACAATTTGAATGAAAGGGTAGATTTACCTGCCCATAAAGATGAGTTGTTCGATTTGTCTTCCAGCATAAACGAATTGTTGCAACGCATAGAAAATGCTATAGAAAAAGAACGCCAATTTACTTCAGATGCTTCACACGAGTTGCGAACACCTTTATCATCCTTGCGAGGAACTTTAGAGGTTTTAATCAGAAAACCTCGAGAACAATTTGAATATCAGGAAAAAATAAAATACAGCCTTTCTGAAATTGACCGAATGACCACAATTATAGAGGAATTGTTGCTGTTAGCCAGATTGGATGCAAATGCCAAATCAAATAACTTTGTCTCTAAAAACACCATATTCCAATCATTACCAATACTTATAGATGAAATTTTATCACGTTATAAAAATGAAATTTCAGCCAAAAACTTAATATTGGATTTGGATATGGAAACAACAAATGAATCTTTGGTGCAACAATATTATGCCAATATTATTTTGGATAATATTATAAGTAATGCTATAAAATATTCAAAGGAAAATTCTAACCTGCATATTATTGTTTCTGATACTGAAAGTGGTATTAAATGCATAATTACGGATGAAGGTATTGGAATTAAAAAAGAAGATATTGAAAAACTTTTTAATCCTTTTTTTAGGTCAGATGCCTTAAATCATAAAGACATTTTTGGAAATGGTCTCGGACTTTCAATCGCTAAAAAAGCTGCTGACGCCATCAATGCAGAATTGATTTTGGAAAGTGAATTGGGTGTTGGCACTAAAATTACAGTTATTTTTTAAGCGGATTTTAAGAAAGGGTAAAGAATTCCCTTAGTTTAGGGATTTACTTTTGTTAAATATTTAAAATAAATCTTTTAAAAAATGTTAGGAAAAATTATCCAGTATAGTATTCATCACAAGCTTATTATATTATTATTTACGGCAGGAATTGTAGGATTTGGTTTGTATTCTCTATCTAATATTCCAATTGGTGCGGTTCCAGACGTAACCAACAATCAAGTTCAGGTAATTACCACCTCAAGAAATTTGGCTACTGAAGATGTCGAAAAATTTCTAACGTACCCTATTGAGCTTGAAATGGCGAATTTACCTGGAGTTATTGAAATTCGTTCGGTTTCAAAATTTGGGTTGTCGGTTGTTACCGTTGTTTTTGAGGATAAAATGGGAACTTATCTTCCTCGACAGTTGATTGCAGAAAAAATTAAAAGTGCCGAGGAAAAAATTCCTACTGGTTTTGGAACGCCATCTATGGGACCAGTTTCTACTGGTTTGGGAGAAATTTACCAATACATTATTGATGTTGACCCAAAATATGAAGATGAATATTCTTTATCGGATATTCGAACTATTCAGGATTGGACGGTAAAACGACAATTATCGGGAATTCCTGGCGTGGTAGAAGTGAACACTTGGGGCGGACATTTAAAACAGTATGAAGTTGCCATAAATCCAGAACGATTGCGTGCGCTGCATATCTCCATTTTTGACGCATTTAACGCTTTGGAAAAAAACAACAGCGTTGCTGGTGGCGGATATATTGAGAAAGTAAACGAAAGTTATTTTATAAGAGGTGAAGGACTTATTGGCTCAATTGAAGATATTGAAAATATTGTCATTCTCAATAGAGAAGGCATTCCTATTTATATAAAAGATGTTGCATCGGTCGGTTTTGGCTACGCAAATCGTTTTGGTGCCATTACAGGGAACGGTGAAGGAGAGAAAGTTTTAGGTCAGGTAATGATGCTAAAAGACGCAAACTCAAGTGCGGTTATTAACGCCGTAAAACAACGTGTTGCTGAAATACAATCCAATTTACCTCCAGGAATAACTATCAATCCTTTTTTGGAGAGAAGCGAACTTATCGCAAAAACAACTTTTACCATTGCAGAAAATCTTATTTTGGGATGTTTAATCGTCATTTTTGTGGTGGTGCTACTTTTGGGAAATTGGCGATCTGGATTGGTTGTTGCCTCAGTAATTCCTCTTACTTTGCTTTTTGCCTTGTCATTGATGTATCTTTTTGGCGTAGATGCCAATTTAATGAGCCTTGGTGCCATAGATTTTGGGATTATTATTGATGGTGCTGTAATTATAGTGGAATTTATAGCCTTCAAAATAACAAGCCAGCGTGCGAATTTATTGGCACTTCCAAAAAATGAAAGACAGGGTTTAATCGATAAAATTACGTATCAGGGTGCTACTAAAATGATGAACTCCGCTGTTTTTGGGCAGTTAATCATCATCATTGTTTTTATACCAATTTTATCCTTGGTAAATGTTGAAGGTAAAATGTTTAGGCCAATGGCATTGGTATTTGTATTTGCCCTTATCGGTGCTATGATTATGTGTTTTACTTACATTCCTGTAATGGCTTCTATGTTTATTAAGCCTACAAATACGGAGAAAAAAACAATCTCATCACGATTAATTGCATTTCTTATCAGTAAATACCAACCTACTATTTCTTGGGCTTTAAGAAAAAAACAGTTGGTTTTGGGAATGTCATTTGCATTATTGGTAATTACAGCACTACTTTATAATAGTATGGGAGGCGAATTTGTGCCTACGCTTGATGAAGGTGATTTTGTGATTCAGCCTGTGCTTAAAACGGGAACTTCTTTAACAAAAACTATTGAAGCTACCACCCAAATGGAACAAATATTAATGAAGTTTCCTGAAGTTGAGCAAGTGGTAAGCCGTATTGGTGCTGCTGAAATACCCACCGATCCAATGTCTATGGAAGAAAGTGATGTCATTATCAAATTAAAGCCAAAAAGCGAATGGGTTAACACCAAAAGTAAAGATGAATTGGCAGATAAATTTAAGGAAGCCCTTTCTGAAATAGCTGGTGTTGATTATGAATTTACCCAACCCATTGAAATGCGTTTTAATGAATTAATTACGGGAGTTAGAGCCGATTTGGCTATCAAAATATTTGGGGAGGATTTAGATTTGCTGTACAAAAAGGCTTTGGAGGTTGAAAAAGCTATTAAAAATGTGGAAGGTGCAGCAGATATTTCTGTGGAAAAGACAGCTGGGCTACCACAAATGTCCGTAAAATACAACCGACAAAAAATTGCGAAATACGGATTGAATATAGAAGACCTAAATAAAATAATTACCATGGGTTTTGCAGGAATGTCGGCCGGAAATGTTTTTGAGGGAGAAAAGCAATTTGATTTGGTAATAAGGTATGATGATGCACATAGAAAAGATATTGATAATATTGAAATGGCATCAGTAATGTTGCCTAGTGGCAACCGACTTCCATTAAGTGAGTTTGCTGAAATAAGCTATACCAAAGGGCCAGCTAAAATATCGCGTGACGATACAAAAAGAAGAATTGTGGTAGGCGTAAATGTTCGTAACCGCGATTTAGAATCGGTGGTAAAGGATGTTCAGGAAATAATAAACCGAGAAATAGATCTTCCTACAGGTTATTCAATTAGTTATGGAGGTCAATTTGAGAATTTGCGCACGGCTTCGGCCAGATTAAAAGTTGCAGTGCCAATAGCATTGGTGCTCATTTTTGTGCTGCTATATTTTGCCTTCGATTCCGTAAAAGAAGCCTTGATTATTTATAGTGCCATTCCGTTATCGGCCATAGGCGGCGTATTTCTGCTATATTTAAGGGGAATGCCGTTTAGTATATCCGCAGGTGTCGGTTTTATTGCCTTGTTTGGAATAGCTGTATTAAATGGTATTGTATTGATTGAAGAATTTAAAGAACTTAAAGCTCAAGGTATTATCAATATAAACAAACGTATTCTTATGGGAACAAAAAACCGATTAAGACCAGTTTTACTTACCGCAGCAGCAGCCGCACTCGGTTTTTTACCGATGGCAATTTCAACATCTGCTGGTGCAGAGGTGCAACGTCCCTTGGCGACTGTGGTTGTTGGTGGATTAATTTCTGCCACCGCGTTAACACTTATTGTATTGCCAATTCTTTATGCCATGTTCGACAGAAAGGGGCGTCTTCCAAAAATAAAAATCAAAAAACAGGCATTTACTTTGTTGGCAATTTTGTTGGTACCAGTTTTTGGAATGGCCCAAAGCGATGTGTTTACTGCAGAACAGGCAGTTCATAAGGCACTAGAAAACAACAAAGGTTTGCAAGCTTCTTCTAAAAAAGTAGATCAGGCTAAACAATTGATGGGCACGGCATTTAATATTGATAAAACACATATTTATTATAATTATGATGAAAATAATCTTGCGGAAAATGGAGTTCCGTTAAAAGTTTTTGGCATCCGTCAATCCATACAATTTCCAACCATTTATGGCGCACAACGAAAAGTTGAAAAGCAAAAAGTTGCCATGTCCACACAGCAATATAATCTAAATGAAAGATTGTTAACAAAAGAAGTTTATAAAGCCTATTACAATGTTGTTTATAACAAGAATCTGGTAAAACAATACATGTATTTGGACAGTCTGTATGGGCAATTTGCAAGAGCCGCAAACAAACGCTATGAAGTTGGTGAAACCAATTTATTGGAAAAGCTGACCGCAGAAACCAAACAGAAGGAAATTTCATTGCAGCTTTCTCAAAGCAAGGAAAATGTGAAAAAAGCTATCATTTTTTTACAACAATGGGTGCAATCAGAGTCTGTTTTTTTGGTTGGAGAAAATGAAATGCCACGATTAAGTCTTCAGCAATGGAATGTGAATGAACATCCTGGAATACAGTATTTTGAAGCATCAAAAGAATTATCTAAAACAACACTTTCCTTAGAAAGACAGCGATTATTACCCGATTTACAATTTTCTGTTTTTCAGGGTACAAATGATGGGTTGAATGCAAAACAATATCAGGGTTTTGAAGCGGGCGTTGTTATTCCTTTATGGTTTGGCGCAAATAAATCAAAAATCAATGCCGCAAAAACGGAGACTTTGATTATGGAAAATGAATTTGAGAACTATAAAAGTCAATTGGAATCTAATTATCAGGGATTATTATCAGATTTAAAGAAATTTGAGGAAGGTATTGATTATTATGACCAAACTGGCAAAATACTGTCTAATGCCATAACCTTAAATGCATCAAAGGCATTTCAAAACGGGGAAATCGATTTTCTTCAATATGTTCAACTGTTGGAAAATGCTAAAAATATAGAAATTAGTTATTTGCAAAATATTTTTGGGTACAATTCAACTGTTTTAGAATTAAACTATTTAACCAATTAATGATGAAAAAAATGTTCAACAACTTCAAAAATAATAGAATTTTAAAAGGATTGCTAGTTTTTGCATTGGTAAGTTTGGTTTCCTGCAATACTAAAAATCAATCGGAAACTATCGGCACAGATAGTGCTTCAGAGAATGTAGATGCGGATACTGTTACCATTACCGAATCTCAATTTATTGCCTCTAATATGGCATTGGGAAAACTTACTTTGCAAGAGTTCAGCACTTCAGTAAAAACCAACGGAATGTTTAATGTGCCACCGGAAAATAGGGCTTTTGTAAGCACATATTTTGCAGGTTATGTAAAAAATATTACACTTTTACCTGGTGATAAAGTAAAAAAGGGACAAGTTTTGTTCACGTTGGAAAATCCAGAATATGTTCAGGTTCAACAGAATTTTTTAGAAGCAAAAGGACGACTAAATTATTTAAAGTCCGATTATGAAAGGCAAAAATTGTTGCTGGATGACAATGTGACTTCTCAAAAGAATTTCCTAAAAGCAGAATCGGAATACAAGGTTACGCTCGTGCAATACCAATCTTTAAAAAAACAATTGGGTTTAATGAATATCAATGCAAATACATTAACAGGTGAAAATATAAGTTCAATTATTAATGTGTTGTCGCCTTTATCTGGTTTTGCAACAACCATAAATGCCAGCAAAGGAATGTTTTTAAATCCTTCTGATGTAGCAATGACCATTACCAATACCGACGATTTACATATTGAGTTAAAGATTTTTGAGAAAGACCTTCCGCTTGTAAAAGTGGGGCAGCCCATTAGAATAAAAGTTCAAGCTGGTAACAAACAAGTTTACGAAGGCAAGGTGCATTTGGTAAATAAAGCCATAAATGAGATGGAAAGGACTATTGACATTCATGGTGATTTGGTAAATAAAGAAGATGCCAAACTTTTTGCTCCAGGAATGTATATAGAAGCAGATATTATAACTGGGACTCAAAAGGCGTTTGCGTTGCCGCAAGAAGCAGTGGCGAATATTGAGAATGATTTTTTTGTGATGGCGAAACAAAATGCAACGTCATTTAAAAGAATGCCTGTTAAAATAGGGGCAACTTACAATGGAAATGTACAAATCCTAAATGCAGAAGATTTTGATCCCAATACAGAATTTTTAACCAAAGGTGCATTTAATTTAATTTCAGAATAAACTATGAACCTAGAAAAAGCCATACAAACCGAAATTGATACCGCATTTCTTTATCATGAAATGGTAAAGCTTTCGGAGGATGAAGAACTGAAAATTTTTTATGGAGAAATGGCTGCTATTGAAAATAGGCATGTAGAAAAATTCTTTGCTAAAATTGCCGCTTATAATCCGAATTATAAACTTAGTGGTCCATCACTTCGGGCAAGAATTATTGCGAATTTGGGGAAACGCTTTGGTACTAACATCATTTTAAGCATATTGACCAATACCGAAAAAAGTATGTCTTTGGCAGCTTTGCAAAAGAAACGAAAAAATAATGAACCAATCATAGGAAGCGAAGCGAGGCATTTTAACATCCTGAAATCTATGGAATCCTTTACTGGTAGTGGTTTAGGCAAAATTGAAGGAAGACACAGAACTGTCGGAGGAAATGCTTTAAGAGCTGCAGTTTTGGGAGCCAATGACGGTTTGGTTTCTAACTTTAGTTTGGTTATGGGCGTTGCTGGAGTTACCATGGAAGGCAATGGCGTTTTAATTGCTGGACTTGCAGGTTTGCTTGCAGGCGCAATTTCCATGGCTTTGGGCGAATGGATTTCCGTTCGAAGTTCACAAGAGTTGTATGAACGCCAAATAGAATTGGAATTTGAAGAAATAGAAAATAATCCCGAAGAAGAAAAACAAGAATTAATTCTTTTGTATCGCGCCAAAGGTTTTAGCGAACAAGAAGCCACAAATGCCGTAACCCAAATTTGGGATGACCCAGAAAAGGCAAAGCATGTGCTCGTTACGGAAGAGTTGGGCATCAATCCCGATGAATTGGGCGGTTCGGCTTGGGAAGCTGCTTTTGCCTCATTTTTTCTATTTATAATAGGTGCCATTATTCCTGTTTTTCCTTTCTTTTTCACAAAAGGATTTAACGCCATAATTTTTAGTGCCATCGCGAGTACCATCGGTTTGTTTGGAATTGGAGCGGCCATAACGTTGATTACGGGAAAATCTTATGTAAAATCGGGATTAAGACAAGTTTTGTTTGGTTTGACAGCAGCAGCGGTAACTTTTGGAATTGGGCATTTAATTGGCGTATCGATTGTTGGTTAAAGCCCCCGAGCCCCCGAAAAGCCCCCTAGCCCCCGAAGGGGGAATAAACCGCGAGGGCTTTGAAAAGTTAAAAGTTAAATATTAGATATTAAAAGTTAAAAGTTAGATATTAAAAGTTAAATATTAAAAGTTAAAATAACCTATAACAATTATAAAAACAGCATATTATGAACGAAGTACATATTCATTTAGTGGTTAATCATTTGCCGATTGTGGGATTGTTGATTGGTTTATTGGTTTTGCTAACTGGTTCTATTTTGAAAAAACCAGAAGTAAAAATTACCGCTTTAGGAATTTTTGTATTCAGTGCTTTGGCTTCAATCGCAGCCTTTTATTCAGGGGAAGGTGCTGAAGAGATTGTGGAAGAAATTCCCGGAATAAGTGAAACACTAATCAATGCACACAAAGAATCTGCTGAGTTATTTTTCACTGTAATTTTAATTTTAGGTGGAATTTCACTAATCACCATGTTCTTGGAAATCAATAAATTTAAATTTGCCAAATACGGATTTGTCTTGGTGTTTGTTCTTTCATTTGCATCTGTCATCATCGCTGAAAATGTTGGTACAACTGGAGGGGAAATAAGACATTCAGAAATAAGGAATGATGCTAATTTGATTCAGATCCATTCAGATGACGATGATGACGAAGATGATGATTAACCATGTTTTATTGGTATTTAAAAAACAAAACTCCAACAAACTGAACCTGAAAATCCCCCAATAATACCACTTCGGGGCAATGTCTCATTAAGTTAAGTGTTTATATTATTTTTTTGTCATTCTAAGGTACGAGAAAGCTCATAATACTATGCTATTTGATGTGATTTCTTCTTTGTCGGACACGAGCGATAGCGAACTGGCGAAGCAATGACAAATATTTTCTAAACTTAATGACATTGCGCTTGGGGAAAGTCTGTTTTAAGAAATTTTTTATTTGAACCCAATCTGGTAATATATTATAAAATTGTATATTTGCTCACTTATGAACAGAAGTGATATTAAGGAAATAAAGGAGTTGTTTTCCACATCTCAAAATGTAGTGATTGTGCCACATAAAAATCCAGACGGAGATGCCATTGGCGCTTGTTTGGCAATGTATCATTACCTGAATAAAAAAGGACATAATGCTACGGTTGTTTCCCCAAATGATTATCCCAATTTTTTAAAATGGCTTCCGGGATCAGAAGATTCGTTAAAATTTGATATGCAAAATAGGCAATCAAAAAGGGCTATTGAAAAGGCTTCTATCATTTTTTTGCTGGATTTTAATGCGTTGAATAGGGTGGGTGATGATATGGAAAACACCCTAAAAGAATTTACGGGTATTTTTATGATGATTGACCACCATCAGCAGCCTGAGGATATTGCAAAATACTTATTTTCAGATACTTCTATTTGTTCAACCTGCCAGATGGTGTATCATTTCTTGGAAAAGTTAAAAGATGTTGAAGTTATAGATGCTGTTATTGCCACATGTATTTATACGGGAATTATGACCGATACTGGGTCGTTTCGATTTCCTTCAACCACAAGTACCACACACAGAATAATTGCCGATTTAATTGATAAAGGTGCAGACAATGCCAAAATTTATAACAATGTTTACGATACCAATTCGTATGCGCGATTGCAACTTTTAGGCAGAGCACTCAGTAATTTAATTGTTGTAGATAAACTAAAAACAGCATATATTACGTTATCACAACAAGATTTAGATGAATTTGATTTTCAAAAAGGGGATACAGAAGGAATCGTAAATTATGGATTGTCTGTTGAAAACATCATTTTTGCCGCTATTTTTATTGAAGACATTGAACAAAAAATTATTAAGATTTCTTTTCGATCGAAAGGAAGTTTTTCAGTAAATAAATTTGCCAGAAAACATTTTAATGGTGGCGGGCATGACAATGCTGCGGGAGGAAAATCAGAACTTTCGCTGGAAGATACTATTACAAAGTTTTTAAATATAATTCCGAAGTTTAAAAACGAATTGCTTACTTCTTATGAAGAATAACTATTTTCTTTTTATTGTTTTAATTTTGATGGTTTCATGCGCAAACCCTATTCCGCGTAAACCTATTTTAGGAAAAACGAGCACTTTTTTACAGGAATCTGTTATGTTCAATAAAATAATGAACAAAAATGAAGAAAAAGCTTTTATGGCGTTCATGGAAAAAGATTCTCTTACGGATTATGTAGCTTCGCCATACGGATTTTGGTTTGCTTTTAATAAAAAAAAGGAAGATTCATATTTGCCTAAAATTGGCGATCAGATTTTTTATACTTATGCAGTTTATGACATAAATAATGCAGTTATTTACAGTGCTGAAGATGTTGGGGAACAAACCTATATTGTAGATAAACAAGAAATAGTTGAAGGCCTTAGAAACGGACTAAAATTGATGGGCGCAGGAGATGTGGCAACTTTCCTGTTTCCTTCACATGAAGTCTATGGATATTTAGGGGATTCCAATAAAATAGAAATAAATCAACCATTAATATTTAAAGTTCAATTAATTAAAATCAATAAAAAAAATGAAAGCAATTAAAATTTTAGCAGTAATTACAATAATTTCAACGATGGTGTCCTGCAACAATAAAGGGACTGCACAAAAATCATTAAAAACCGAAGTGGATACGGTAAGTTATTCATTAGGAATAGACATTGCCTCTAAATTAAAGGCAAATTTTCCTGAAATTGACAAAGATCTTTTTATACAAGGCGTTATGAATGGAATAGATTCTACAAATATTCTAATAACTGCGGAAAATACAGAACCAATATTAAGAGCGTTTTTTCAAAAAAAACAAGAAGAAGCCATGAAAAAACAACAAGCGGAAAGGGAAAAACAAATGGAAACTGAATATGCTGATGTAAAGGCTGAAGGCGTTAAATTTTTAGAAGAAAATAAAACGGCTAAAGGTGTTCAAGTTACTGCAAGTGGTTTGCAATATATTGTTTTAAAAGAAGGAAAAGGCGAAAAACCTTTAGAGACTTCAACTGTAAAAGTGCATTATCACGGAACTTTAATTGACGGTACTGTATTTGACAGTTCAGTTGACAGAGGCACTCCTGCTGAGTTTCCTGTAAATAGAGTAATTAAAGGATGGACTGAAGGACTTCAATTAATGAGCGTTGGTTCAAAATACAAATTTTTTATTCCCCAAGAATTGGCTTACGGTGGCACTCCACGTGACGGTGGAGCAATTAAACCTTTTATGCCATTAATTTTTGAAGTGGAATTGTTAGAAGTTAAAAATTAATAGCGTATCTGTTTTACATTGTTGCTTTGTAAAATGAAAACTTATATAATGCCCTTTTAACTGCTATATGTTTAAAAAGGGCATTTTTATTTTTAGGCAATATTTCTGTTTTATAAAATTTATAAGCTAATGTTTACCCAAACAAATTATATTTACATTTGAAATGAACAAAAAAAGCTGTTTATAAATGTTGATAATACGTTGCCATTTTCTTATAAATTAAAATATATAGCACCCTTATTTAACAAATAAATTAGATTCAAATGAAAGCCAAATTAATACTAATTGCATTGATATTACTTGTAATTTCTTGCAAACCAACCAAGTATTCTTATTTAAATGATGGCTTGTATGCAAATATGGAAACCAACAAAGGAAACATTTTGTTACGACTTGAATTTGAAAAAACACCTGTAACAGTCGCTAATTTTGTTTCGTTGGCAATGGGCACAAATCCGTATGTTGTTGGTCATTTAAAGGGAAAAAAGTATTATAATGGCATTATTTTTCATCGGGTTATTAAGGATTTTATGATTCAAAGCGGTGATCCTTTGGGTACAGGAGAAGGAGATCCAGGTTATAAATTTATAGATGAATTTCCTAAAGACAGTCTCGGTAATCTTTTGTTGAAACATGACAAAGCAGGTATTTTATCAATGGCAAATTCTGGTCCCGCCACAAATGGAAGTCAGTTTTTTATAACGCATAAAGAAACTCCTTGGTTAGATGGCAAACATACTGTGTTTGGAAATGTTGTTGAAGGACAGGCGGTAGTGGATTCAATCGTGCAAAATGACACCATTAGAAATATTGAAATTATAAAAATTGGAAAAGTTGCCAAAAAATTTAATGCTCAAAAGAAATTTTCTTCGTATTATAAAAAGCATCAGAAAGCTTTAAAAGAAAAGGAAAAGAAAATGCAAGAGGCTGCAGCAGCTACTTTAATGAAAATAAATGAATATGCAGGCGAAGTAGAAGAACTTCCCTCCGGATTAAAATTAGTAATTACAGAAACAAAAAACGGTAAATTTCCTCCTAAGGGCAGCAATGTAAAAGTGAATTATGCTGGGTATTTTACGGATGGAAGATTGTTTGATACCAGTTACAAGGAAGTTGCTCTGTCTTATGGAATGTACGATGAAGCAAAAGATCAACAAAATGGCTACGCGCCTTTTACCGCAATTTACGGTCCAGATGCCCGATTAATTGGTGGGTTTAAGGAAGGCTTACAAAAAATGAGGATAGGTGATAAAGCGATGATTTTTATTCCACCTTATCTAGGTTATGGCGAGCAGGGAGCAGGAAATGTGATTCCGCCAAATTCCGATTTGGTGTTTGAATTGGAATTGGTTGGCATGGCTAATTAAATCTTTAAATAAACAGAAATATTTCAATGATAGATTCGCTAATTGACAAAGACATTGCATTGCTTATTTACTTAAATAACTTAGGAACAACCAATTGGGATGGTTTTTGGCTATTTATTTCAAATAAGTTTAGTGCCATTCCATTGTATTTGTTATTGCTTTTTTTTACTTACAAACAATTCGGACTAAAGAAAACTTTTGTTTCAATCTTATTTGTTGTTTTACTTATCGTTGCTGCAGATCAAACTGGTAATTTATTTAAATATGGATTTAAAAGATTACGCCCTTGCCATAATGAAGATATTTCTCATTTAATTAGGTTGGTGGGCGGACGTTGTGGAGGCTTGTATGGATATTTTTCAGCGCATGCCGCCAATTCTATGGCAATTGCCGTATTTTTCGGATTGCTGTTAAAAAGTAAATTGAAATATTTATTTTCAATACTGATAATTTGGGCATTAATGGTTTCCTATAGCCGTATTTATTTAGGCGTCCATTTTCCTTTGGATGTGCTTACAGGAATGCTCTTCGGACTAATTTATGGTACTTTGTTTAATGTTTTTTTTAAAGCTTTTTTGAAAAAGTTTAGGATTTAGCGGAGTAAATTTCTTTATTTAAAGGTTTTATAAATATCAATAAGAAAATGACACTAAAAGCCAATTCGTAAATTTCCCATTTTCTTGTAGATGAAATAAAGAGGAGCAAAGCAGTACCCACCAAAAAAGAAATGGTATGGTGCCATTTTATAATTGGCACAGCAAACTTATTCGCTAAATTTTTAACCCATTCAAACTTTCTGTATAAAAATGGGGTTATAATTAAATAAATAATCAAAACAACGGTTAAAAGTTGGCTGAAAATTAATTTATTTAT
>JAQVGD010000193.1 GCA_028696945.1 Lutibacter sp. | reverse complement strand
TAAATCGTTACTATATTTGTAGTTAGCCGCGTTACAAACGCTACATTTTATATGCTAATTTAAGTAGGAACTCGTCGCAGACGAGCACCAGAGGAATTAACATGATGTGATTCTTCGTACCTAGAATGATAAAATAAAGGCGTTAAGGTCTTAACTTAATGACATTGGACGAGGACTAGAGGAATGCAAACAACTAGGCTAGGATAAAACTCAAAAGACTTTACCCGTCAATATTGACTTAACACAACACTAACTTTGTAATCCAAAACACCAACAATTCTAATTACCAACAAAAAGCTCCTCAAAAATTAATTTTTAAGGAGCTTTTTAAAATATAATAAGAAATCATTATGTCAACAAATCGTTAACAGCCTTAACGCCTTCGGCACTTTCTTTAAACTTGGCTTTTTCAGCGTCATTTAAATCAATTTCAACAATTTTTTCAATACCATTTTTGCCAATAATACAAGGCACACCTATTGAGATGTCTTTCATTCCATATTCACCATCCAATAAAGCGGAACAAGGAAACATTTTCTTTTGATCATTCACAATTGCTTGAACCATAGATGAAACCGCAGCACCTGGAGCATACCAAGCACTTGTACCTAACATTTTTGTCAATGTTGCGCCGCCAACTTTGGTGTCTTCAGCCACTTGAGCCAAACGTTCTGCCGATAAAAATTGGGTTACAGGTACACTATTTCTAACTGCCAAACGAGTTAGAGGTAACATACCAGTGTCACTGTGACCAGCGATAACCATTCCGTCTATATCAGATTGCGGACAGCCTAAAGCCTCTGCCAAACGATATTTAAAACGAGCACTGTCTAAAGCACCTCCCATTCCAATAATTCTGTTTTTTGCTATTCCAGCAACTTTATGTGCCAAATACGCCATAGTATCCATTGGGTTGCTTACCACAATAATAATCACTTTTGGAGAATGTTTAAGTAAACTTCCCACAACCGATTTTACAATTCCAGCGTTAATTCCAATGAGTTCTTCACGTGTCATTCCAGGTTTTCTTGGAATACCGCTTGTGATAACAGCAACATCACTTCCGGCTGTTTTTGAATAGTCGTTTGTTGTTCCTGTAATTTTAGTGTCAAATCCCATTAATGATGCTGTTTGCATAAGATCCATTGCCTTACCTTCAGCATAATTTTCTTTAATGTCAATCAATACCACTTCCGAGGCAAAATTTTTAATGGCAATGTACTCAGCACAACTTGCGCCTACAGCACCTGCTCCTACTACTGTTACTTTCATATTTAAAATGTATTGTTTATTTATAAAATATAATTAATCCAAATTTACGAATTTTAATGGAAAAAGGATGTAATATTTATGACAAAAAAAGGACTGCAAATATGCAATCCTTGTAAATTTTCATTAGATTATTAATAATTGTGTAGTTTGGAAAAAATGTTATGAACCCTATCTAAAACTAAACGCGATACCTGTAGTTACAGTATTGTATTCTTTTATGGTATAATCTCCAAATATTTTAAAAAGCCCAATATTTAATCTCGCACCTAAAGTTCCTCTTACACCGCTCGTATTAAAATCCATATTTATGGGATTTGTAACTAATTCCGTTACCGTGTTATTGGTGTCTTCATAAGTGTATTGCAATTCATAAGTACCTTTTAATTTTAAGGTTGAAGTTCCATTGTCATAACCAATTGCGCCATACAATGAAATAATGGGGAAATCCAATGAAGCTATTGTTTGAATAGTATAGGCGTTTAACTTAAAAGTAGTTTCCTGGTTGCTACCCGCCAATCCGGTGGAAGCATTCCCTAAATAGTAAGTTGCATCCATGGTAGTATAGCCTGCAAACAGGGCAACATTTAAAGGCAATTTATCTAAAGGACCTAAATATTGCATCAAATTGTGTTTAATCCCAAAACCAATTAAACTTCCTTCAACATCATCAGTGTTAATTTTTGGTAAATATCGAATGCTAATATCTGTGCTAAAAGGTATTCCTACACTGGCTTGTATCATAGGAGATGGGACGGCATTTAACGGCAAATCATCACCAATTCCATCAGGTAAAGAAAATTGTGCGACTTTATAGTTTTGACCTTCAGGAATTCTAACGCCAATAACACTATTGTTATCTGTTCCCATAACTGTCTGTATTTTACTGTCTCCACTTTCCAATGTTAAGTATTGATAATCATTTGCATTGAATTGAAATGTTCTTGAAGAATTTGGAACTATAGCCGCGTTTGCACTTATGGTAATATCAAAGCCAAGTTTTTTGTGGGTTTTTGCCGTATGGTACCAACCGTCATTTAAACTATATAGCATTCCTTCTATTACTGGGGTCATATAATTTTTTATCAGTAAATTTGAATCATCTTTTGCCAATAGCAGCAAATCTAAATCTTGAGATTTTACTGAAAAACTAAGCAAAAAGAGCAATAATAAGAATATTTTTTTCATTATAGGGGGTTTAAAATCGATAGTAAAGATATAAAGAAAGATTTTACTGTAAAATTTATTACAAAAAAAGACTATCTTTTCAGACAGTCTCTTTTTATATTTTCAATAATTCTAATGTAAATTACACATCAATTTTTGCATATTTTGCATTTTTTTCGATAAATGCCCTACGTGGCGGAACTTCATCACCCATTAACATGGAGAAAACCCTATCCGCTTCAGATAAATTATCGATTGTAACTTGTCTAAGCGTTCTAAATTCCGGATTCATAGTGGTATCCCAAAGTTGTTCAGCATTCATCTCTCCAAGACCTTTATAACGTTGTATAGAGCTTCCACTACCCAAATTTTGGGTAATTAAATCGCGTTGGTCATCAGTCCATGCGTATTCTATTTTTTGACCTTTTTTTACGAGGTACAAAGGAGGAGTTGCAATATAAATATGGCCGTTTTCAACCAATTCTTTCATGTATCTGAAGAAGAAAGTCAAAATTAAGGTAGCAATGTGGCTACCATCAACATCGGCATCACACATAATTACCACTTTGCTGTAACGAAGTTTTTCTAAATTCAATGCTTTGCTGTCTTCTTCAGTGCCAATGGACACGCCCAAAGCCGTAAACATATTTTTAATTTCCTCATTTTCAAAAACCTTGTGTTGCATCGCCTTTTCAACATTCAAAATCTTACCCCTTAATGGTAAAATCGCTTGAAAAGCTCGGTCTCGTCCTTGTTTTGCCGTACCTCCTGCAGAATCTCCCTCAACTAAGAAAATTTCGCATTTTTCAGGATCGGTTTCTGAACAGTCACTTAATTTCCCTGGCAATCCGCCAATGGACATTACCGATTTTCGTTGCACCATTTCACGCGCTTTTTTTGCTGCATGACGCGCTTGTGCGGCTAGAATTACTTTTTGGACAATGATTCTGGCATCACTCGGATTTTCTTCCAAATAATTTTGCAACATTTCAGAAACAGCCTGACTTACAGCGGCGGTAACTTCGCGATTACCCAATTTTGTTTTTGTTTGTCCTTCAAATTGTGGCTCCGCAACTTTAACGGAAATAATTGCTGTCAATCCTTCTCGGAAATCGTCTCCAGCAATTTCAAACTTTAGTTTGTCCAACATTCCTGAAGTTTCCGCATATTTTTTTAGCGTATTTGTTAAACCGCGTCTAAAACCTGCCAAATGCGTTCCGCCTTCAATAGTGTTGATATTATTAACGTACGAATGTAAATTTTCTGTATAAGAGGTGTTGTAAACCATCGCAACTTCAACAGGAATGTCGTTTCTTTCTCCTTCCATAGAAATCACTCTTGAAATCAAAGGTTCACGTGTGGCATCCAAATACCTAATAAACTCAGACAATCCTTCATCACTGTGAAATGTTTCAGTAATCAAGTTTCCCTCATCATCTAAAACCCTTTTGTCGGTTAAAGTCAAGGTAATTCCTTTATTTAAAAAGGAGAGTTCTCTTAATCTCGTGGCTAAAGTGTCATAACTAAATTCAATAGTTTGCGTAAAGATGGAAGTGTCAGGCAAAAAAGTAACCAAAGTACCTTTGTCATCACTTTCGCCAATTATTTTTGCAGGGTATAAGGGTTTTCCTTTGGAATATTCTTGTTCCCAAATTTTCCCATCTAAATATATTGTTGCTCTTAAATGCTCAGAAAGGGCATTTACAACAGAAACACCAACCCCATGCAATCCACCAGATACTTTATAAGAATCTTTATCAAATTTACCGCCAGCACCAATTTTGGTCATCACAACTTCAAGTGCCGAAATACCTTCTTTTTTGTGTATTCCTACAGGAATACCACGTCCATTGTCCTTTATGGAAACCGAATTGTTTTCATTTATAACTACATCTATGGCATCACAATGACCCGCCATTGCTTCATCAATAGAGTTGTCAACCACTTCATAAACCAAATGATGCAATCCTCTTACGCCCGTATCTCCAATATACATGGACGGACGCATGCGCACATGTTCCATTCCTTCCAAAGCCTGAATGTTATCGGCCGTATAATCCTGTTTTTTAAGTTCTTCACTCATATTAAAAAGTCTATTTTTTTTGTAAATACTATAACATACAAATATAATAAATCGACATTTAATTAAACGGGTTTTAAGGCTATGACACTATAAGTTATCAACATTTTGTTTATTAAATAAAGTGTCTTAAAACAGCTAAAAATAGCCTAAAACGCAATTGTATGTGTTTTTACCTATTTACGATAGTTTAAAAAACGGAAAATGCATTAAATGAAGTTATTTGCGTTCAGAAAAATTTGGAATATTATTTTTTTTGAAGGAATAACGGCAATTATTAGGGTCTGTCTGCCATTTTGTAGGGCGTTTCCCCCCGCCGAAAAGGCGGGAGGGTCGCGCTTTTCGTTCCAAACTGTCATTGCGAGCGCAGCGTTGCAATCTGTTGAATATATTACCTCACAAACTCACAATGCCAGGTTTTCCTCTGCAATCGCTAACGCATGCAAAATTAAGAATTACGATTTTTAAGTTACGATTTATAATGATTGTTGTGTGTTTTGGACTTAAGATTTTTTTCTATTCCCAACCCTTTCCTCGACAGGTAAACTTTCCGTCCCGATAGCTCCTAATCTCCGCAAGTCTTTTAAAAAAAATGCTGCAAAACCTTATTAGATAAAGCTTTGCAGCTACGTAATATTCACTTAAATTAGTGTTGACCAATACTACAAATGTGAAGAT
>JAQVGD010000192.1 GCA_028696945.1 Lutibacter sp. | reverse complement strand
TCAACCAAGAAACAGTATGACCCATTCGTCTTTGTTCTTTCATAACTCAAAGATACAAAAGTGGGTAGCAACTGAAAGTCTTGCACTAAAAGTGCATAGTTTTAACTAACGAATGAGACCAATAAAGTGGAGATTAAAGCAATTGAGAGCAATAAAATTTTTTTATTCATAATTTTTAATTTAGGGTTTATAATACTTATTTCAATCTGCGACTTAATAGCCACTTACAATAACTTTACAAAGATGAATGATAAAATTTAAAAAAAGTTATACAATTCTAAACGTAAGTTGCAAAATTTACAGATTAGACAAATTAATTTGTTTAAAAATCGATGATTTCTACGATTTGTTTATCGATATAAATAATCATAATTTTTCAAACCAGCAACACTAATAAAAGTATTGCCGTATTATAAACGCAATAGAAGTGTTCTTATTTTCTGGCAATGACTTTTTTAGCCGCCGCAATAATATCTTTATCGGTTAAACCGTATTTTTCCATCAATTGGGCTGGGGTTCCTGATTCACCAAAACTATCATTTACAGCCACAAATTCTTGTGGAGTCGGATTATTTTGAGCCAAAACGCGCGCAACGCTTTCGCCCAATCCACCTATTATATTATGTTCCTCGGCTGTAACCACACAACCTGTTTTTGCGATGGATTTTAAAATGGCTTCATTATCCAAGGGTTTTACGGTATGAATGTTAATAACTTCAGCACTAATTCCCATAGCTTCCAGTTTTTCTGAAGCTTGTAAGGCTTCCCAAACCAAATGCCCAGTAGCAACAATGGTAACATCAGTTCCCTCAGTTAATTTTATGGCTTTTCCTATGATAAATTTTTCATTTGCTGGCATAAACACGGGTACAACCGGACGCCCAAAACGCAAGTAAACTGGACCAACGTGGTCTGCAATGGCTATTGTTGCGGCTTTTGTTTGGTTGTAATCACAAGTGTTGATTACGGTCATGTTAGGTAACATTTTCATTAAACCGATATCTTCTAGAATTTGATGTGTTGCGCCATCTTCACCCAAAGTCAATCCAGCGTGCGAAGCGCAAATTTTTACGTTTTTTTCAGAATAGGCGATAGATTGTCTAATTTGGTCATAAACCCTTCCTGTTGAGAAATTGGCAAAAGTGCCGGTAAACGGAATTTTGCCTCCAATGGTTAAACCAGCCGCAATGCCCATCATATTTGCTTCTGCAATTCCTGTCTGAAAAAACCGTTCAGGATGATTTTCAATAAATTTTTCCATTTTTAATGAGCCAACTAAGTCGGCACACAATGCAACTACATTTTCATTTGTGTCTCCCAATTCAGCCAACCCTGCGCCAAATCCCGATCTCGTGTCCTTTTTTTCTGTAAACGTATATTTCTTCATCTGTGTATTTATTAAAAATCGTTCAAAAATAATGATATTAAACGATACTGTATTACAATTTCATTAATTCTTCATAGAGTTTATGAACAGGCAATCCCATCACATTAAAGTAGCTGCCTTCAATCTTGGTAACGCCAATAAAACCGATCCATTCTTGTATTCCGTAAGCGCCGGCTTTGTCAAACGGTTTGTAATTTTCAACATAATAGATAATTTCTTCCATAGATAATGGTTTAAAATAGACCATAGTTTCATCATGAAACACTTTTTGTGAATTAAATGTTTTAATACAAATGGATGTAATTACTTTATGACCTTTGTCCGAAAGTGCCTGCAGCATCTCAAATGCCTGTTGTTTATCTTTTGGTTTTTCTATGGCTTTGTTGTTCATCCAAACAATGGTATCGGAAGTAATTACGATATCATTTTCAGCCATTTCCGTAAATGCAGCTGCTTTAAGTTCTGCCAAATAATCGGTGATTTCTTCCTCTTTTAATTTTGAAGGATATATTTCTTCAACAACTTTTACCTGAATAGAAAAATCGAGTCCCAATTCTTTAAATAATTCCTGACGACGCGGTGAACCCGATGCCAATATGATATTTTTATTTTTTAATTTTTCTGAAAGCATTAGTGTGTGTTTAATGAGAATACCAACAATGAATTAATTCCCAAAAACATTATAATTTTTAGGAGCATGCTTAATTTATTAAAATCTTTTTTTGTTTTGGCTGAAAGTAGTTTTACAGCGACATAAAACAATGGAACCAACGTAAACAGCAACAAATATAAAACTGTGTATTTGTATTCAGAAGCAAATTTTAAGATGATAAACAACAACAAACCGATTGAAAAAAGACATAAAAACGCTGCTATTTTCTTTGCTCTTGAAATACCAATTAAAATAGGTAATGTTCTCATACTTAAACTATAATCGCCATTTACATCTTCAATATCTTTAACTACTTCCCGAACCAAGTTTACTGAAAAAGCAAAAGCTGACAAAAGTAATGTTACATAAATTACCAATTCCTGTGAATTGCTTTGAATTTCAAAATTTATGTCGAATAATAACAATGAAATAATACTCATTGCCACTAAAAATGAGCTAGTAATATTGCCAATTAGCGGTTTCGACTTTAATTTTTTTGAATAAAAATAGAGTAGTAGTGAAGCACCTATAAAAATAAAAGAAAAGGTAGGTTTTTGGACCGATAATGATAAACCAATACCTAAAACAATTCCCAAAGTATTGGTTATTAAATATAATCTTTGAGCACTTTCAAGTGTAAAAAAGGTAGTGACAATAACTTTATGTGGCTTATTAATTAAATCGGTTTTTAAATCAATAATATCGTTCAAAATATATCCAGCGGCAGTCACAAATAGAATGGCAAATACCAAAATAAAAAACTGAATTACAGAAAGATTCGTTATTGCGTTAAAAGTGGTAAAAAAAAGAAATTTAAGCAGTAATTGAATGTAGAGCAACAGCAGTAAATTTTTCCATCTGATTAATCTAAAAAATGCTGCCAATTTCATTCCCATTAATTGAAATTCTTTTTAACTCGGTCTAAATGAATTTTGCTGTCCCTTGTTTTTATAGCTTCGCGTTTGTCGTAGTTTTTCTTTCCTCTGGCAAGCGCAATTTCCAGTTTTGCCCAACCTTTATCGGTTAAAAATAGGCGTAACGGAACAATGGTTAACCCAGCATTTTGAACTTCTTTCAACAATTTTTTCAATTCGCGTTTGTTTAGAAGCAGTTTACGTTCACTTTTCGGATTGTGGTTAAATGCGTGGCCATAAATATATTCTTCAATAAACATATTGACGGCAAATAACTCGCCTTTTTCATTAAACTCACAAAAACTTTCCGTGATTCGGGCTTTGCTTTCGCGAATCGATTTAATTTCGGTTCCCGTAAGCTGAATTCCGGCAATATATTTGTCTAGAATCTCATATTCAAATCGCGCTTTCTTGTTTTTTATGTTGATTTTTTTCTGCATAACTTGGACAAAGGTAATTAAAACACTTCGAAAAGTGATTTATTAAAATTTAAAAATCGCAGTATAGTAGGAGGTCAGTAACCTGATTTCCTTTCATGGTAACAATGTACAAATGGGAAAATTCTGCATCATCCATTTCTAAATATTTTTGTTGGTGTATTAATCCATTCACAAACTGAGGAATGGTGTTGCTGTGACCGACAATTAACACATTTTTACCCGTATTTTCAAGTTGGAAAAGATCAAAATCTACTTTTGAAGTATTGTAAACAATGGGGTCTAAATTGAACTCTTTTGCAATTGGCTCTGCGGTATAAAGCGTTCTTTTATAATTGGTTGAATAAATGACATCAAATGAAACGTGTTGTAAAATCTTTTTCCAATTTTCAGCTCTTTGAAAACCTCTTTCACTTAAATCAGGATCTTTATCGGCAGAATTTATTCTCACTTTTTCCGCATGTCTGATCAAAAAATAGGTTGTGGTTTTTTCAACCGATTCTTGTGCTTGCAAAGTTGCCATAGTTATGAATAAAAGTCCGAATAATATAATTTTCCTCATGTATAAATTTTTTATAAAGAAACAAATAAAACTGGTTTAACCGCAATTTCCGCAAAGAAAGCGCAATGTTCGCAAAGTTAAAGTTTTTAAAAGTTTCCATTTGCGTGTCTTGCGAAAAACCTTGCGTTCCTTGCGGTTAGAAATGAGTGCCTTTAAAACTGCCTTTTATTTATTATTTTTTGTTTCTGAAAACAATTTTATCATCAAAAGCATCGAGTAAAATATGACTTTCGGAGGTTACTTTACCAGATAAAATTTCTTTAGACAATTCATTTAACACTTCTTTTTGAATCACTCGTTTTACGGGTCTTGCCCCAAATTGCGGATCATAACCTTTTTTTGCCAATGCTTGAATTACTTCTTCAGAAAAATCGATATGGATATCTTTTGTCAACAACATTTTCGCCAACGTATCTAATTGAATTTTAACAATTTGTTTAATTTCAGATTCATTTAAAGGCGTAAACATGATAATTTCATCAATTCTGTTTAAAAATTCAGGTCTGATGGTTTCTTTTAACAAAACCAGAACTTCCGCTTTTGTGGCTTCAGTAATTAAATCGCGTCTATTCATATCCATTTTTTCAAATCTTTCCTGAATAATTGTAGATCCCATATTTGAGGTCATAATGATAATGGTGTTTTTGAAATCGGCAACCCGACCTTTATTATCCGTCAATCTTCCTTCATCCAACACCTGCAACAAAATATTAAAAGTATCTGGATGCGCTTTTTCAATTTCATCCAATAAAATTACGGAATAAGGTTTTCTTCTAACGGCTTCAGTCAATTGCCCGCCTTCTTCGTAGCCAACATATCCTGGAGGTGCTCCCACCAATCTGCTTACGGCATGACGTTCCTGATATTCACTCATATCAATTCGCGTGATAGAATTTTCGGTATCAAATAAATATTCGGCTAATGCTTTTGCAAGCTCTGTTTTACCAACACCCGTTGTACCCAAAAACAAGAAAGTACCCAACGGTTTTTTTACATCATGCAATCCGGCTCTAGATCTTCTTACAGCATCAGCCACAGCACTTATAGCTTCATCCTGTCCAACAACTCTATTGTGTAGTTCATCTTCTAAATTCAGCAACTTTTCACGATCGCTTTGCAGCATTTTTGTAACTGGAATCCCTGTCCATTTTCCTACAACTTCAGCAATATCCTCACGGGTAACTTCTTCTTTGATTAAAGAGGAATCCTGATTTTCCGCCAATTCCTTTTGAAGTTTTACTAATTTATCTTGCTCTT
>JAQVGD010000191.1 GCA_028696945.1 Lutibacter sp. | reverse complement strand
AATTGTTAATTGATTTACCCGCCAATTGTGGACATACTTTCTGAAGCTGGATTTTCTCGGGCAGCTTCAGCGATAAATCCGTTCTCGGGTTTGTGATGAACGGTGTCAATAAACATTTTTTTCAGTTCGTCATCGCTCGCACCATTTCTTATAAAATCACGAACGTTAAATACGCCTCCATCAAACAAACAATTTTTAAACAAACCTGTGGATGTAATGCGAATCCGATCGCAATCACTGCAAATAGTCCGCGTAAACGCAGGGATAATACCAAAAGTTCCTCGATAATTGGGAATGCGATAATTTATAGAAGTTGAAGTTTTTTTGGATAAAATAGGTTCAATATCCAAATAGTTATTTTTTATGTGATTTAATATTTTTTTAAAATTCCAAACTTCTGAAATATCCCTTTGCCCCTTTCCATTAAAAGGCATTTCTTCAATAAAACGAACGGCAATGTCCTTATTTTTGGTAAGTTCAATAAAATCGATAATCTCATCGGTATTCACGCCCGACTGCACAACGACATTTAATTTTAATTTTAAACTGCTATTCTCCAACTTTTCAAAAGTGTCATAAACACTGTCGAAAAGATCCCTTCTTGTAATTTTTGCAAATTTTTCCTTCTGAAGGCTGTCCAAACTCAAGTTAATAGCGTTGATTTTATATGCTTCCAGTTTATCGATATGATTTGAAATTAATGCGCCGTTGGTAGTGATGTTAATTTCCTCGAGTTTGTCATTAAAAGAAAGTGATTCCAAAAAATTCACAAAATCTTTTCTCACAAATGGTTCTCCGCCAGTTAAACGCACTTTATTAACGCCCAATTCGGAAAGCACGCGAGTAATTCGGTACATTTCTTTATAGGAAAGCAGTTCTTTTCTGTCCACAATCTCAATTCCCTGGGCTGGCATGCAATATTGGCAACGCAAATTGCAACGGTCGGTAACTGCCAATCGCAAATAAGTGATTTTTCTACCAAATTTGTCTAATAATTCCATTAATTAAGAGTAATTTTATTTCTTCCCAAAGTTACAATTTCTTTTTTTTCCAGTTTGCCTAAAATTCTTGATATTGCTTCTCGGGAAACTTTTAAATCGCGCGCAATGTCGTAATGCTTTTTATCGACAGTATTATTATTGCTTATTAAACTGGTATATTCTAAATATTTCAACAACCTAGACTCCAAATTTTCAAAAGCGATGTCATTAATTCTTTCGATTAAATAAGCAGTTTCCTGTTGGTTCAATCTAAAATAAAAAGAAAGCCAAGTGCTGTATTTTAAAAACCACGAAATTACAACTTTCGATGGAATCGCTATGTACATTACGTTACTTTCAGCCTTCAGCCTAATATCGCTTTTTATGTCTTCTATTGCATAAGTCACAGCAATTGTGCTGGTTTGTTTTGCAGATAAATAATGCAAAAAAATATCATTTCCTTTTCCATCGCATCGTATTACTTTTACAATTCCAGAAATAATTAAGGGAATAAAATCAATTTTCGTTCTAACATCTATAATTATCTTATCAGTCTCTACAGTTTTTAAAATACCATTATTGCAAATTTCGGTTCTTAAATCTTCCTCAAATATTTCTGAAAAACTGTCTGCAATAATGTCATTTATTTTTATTCTGCCCATCGTTTGTTCCTAATTAGGTAATTTGTCTTTATAAACTCCGTAAAAAAATGCACCCAGCGTAGCTCCAAAAATAACCACCAGCTATTGCGCCAGCAATAAAAGTTAAATTCCAAATATTTTGTTTCCAGTCTATTTTAAAATAATCGACAAATTTTCCTGCGCCACCTATTGAAAAAAATGTTTCAAGATTTGATGAAACTCCAAATCGCTCTCCAAAATAATAAAGCAAAAACATGACAAATGAAATAATAGAACCAGCAACATACCATTCCCACGGTTGTGTTATAAAAGTCATTATTTAGTTAGTATAAAAAAATATCCCCTAAGTTAAAATTCCAGAATTTCAATCTTATTTCTAAGCAATTTTATTTTTCCGTCGTTTTCAAGTTGCTTTAATAATCTTGATATAACCACTCTTGAAGTATGCAAATCATAAGCAATATCTTGATGGGTAGTATTTAATGAAGTCTCTCTCATAATTTGAGCTTTGTCTGTGAGATATTTATACAAGCGCTCATTCATTTTCATAAAAGCCAAGCTATCGATAGTTTCCATCATTTCATTTAAACGAATATTATAACTATCAATTACAAAATTTCTCCAGGATTTGTATTTTACCATCCACTCATCCAATTTTTCTTTTGGCAAAAATATAATTTCAGATTCCTTTTCGGCAATGGCTCTTATTCCGCATTTTCCGTTTGTAAGTGCGCTCGAGAATGAACTGGCGCAAGTGTCGCCGCGCTCTAAGAAATACAATAATATTTCTTCTCCCTTTTTATCTTCCCTAACAATTTTAATGGCACCTTCCAACAATAAAGGAACGCCTTTCATTTTGTCTCCTAAATCAACCAATACTTCATTTTCACGTAATTTTTTATACACGCCAACCTGAACAATTTCATCAATCAATTCTTTTTCGAAAACATACGAAAAATATTTTTCGAGCTTTTCTCTCATCATTCTATATAATTTAAAATTTTTAACGTAGCTCCAGTTTTATCAACTACATATTTTTTAGCCCTTTTTCCTGCTTCTATCCGCATTTCATTCAACTGAAAAAATTTATTTAAGTGTAAAGATAATTCTTTAGCATCAGCTACCACAAAGCAAGCCTTATTTTTTACCAAATCAATGGCTTCATTAAATTTATGATAATTTAGACCAATGAGTATTGGAACGCCAAAAGTTGCCGGTTCCAACACATTGTGAACCCCAGATTTCGTAAATCCGCCACCCACATAAGCCACATCGGCATAGCTGTAAATTTTAGTCAAAATCCCAACAGTATCAACAATAAAAACCTGATAATCAGAAAGGTTTTTAACATCCTGAGCTGAGTTAAAGGACTTTTCTGAAAACAAAACTGTTTTTTTTGAAATGGAATTTTTTAACTCGGCAATGTCTTTTACGTTAATATTATGCGGCGCAATAATAAATTTTTCCTTTTCTGAAGCTTTGTTATTGATATAATCCACCAGCATCATTTCATCCTCTTTCCAAGTACTTCCAGCAACAAGGGTATATTTATCATTTATAAATTCCTCGATAAAAGGCAGTTTGTTATTTTGTTGGGTAATTTCAAAAACACGATCAAAACGCGTATCGCCACTAACGGTAACATTGTTGAAATTAATGCTGTTCAGCAATTGTTTCGAGTTTTTGTCCTGCACAAAAAAATGAGAAAAAGTGGTTAGTGATTTTCTCATAAAGCCGCCATACCAATTAAAAAACGACTGATTTTTTCTGAATATTCCGGAAATCAGCAGCGTTTCGATATTCCTGGTTTTAAGTTCTTTCAAAAAGTTTGGCCAAAATTCATATTTCACAAAAATCGCTAAATTTGGATGAACAATTTCAAGAAATTTTTTGGCATTTTGTGCGGAATCCAAAGGCAAATAACAAACCATATCGGCATTTTCGTAATTTTTACGCACTTCATAACCTGATGGCGAAAAGAAAGTCAACACCACTTTTTTATTCGGAAATTTTAATTTCAGTTTTTCAATAATAGGCCTTCCTTGCTCAAATTCGCCCAATGAAGCGCAATGCATCCAAATGACTTCATCCGTTTCAGAAATCGCCTGTTGCAATTCAAAAAAGGTTTGTTTTCGTCCATCAATAAAAAGTTTAATTTTTTTATTGAAAAGTGCCGTTATTTCTAACACAAACCCAGCGACTAAAATAAGTATGTTGTATAAAAAGTACATAAGCGCAAATGTAGTAAATAGCGCATAAAAAAAAGCCCAAACTTTAAAGTTTGGGCTTTTAAAATAGCTAAAATCTACATGCTATGCTTCGATTGTATCGATAGAAACATAAGATTTATTGTCTTTTCTTTTTGAGAATTTTACCAAACCATCCACTCCAGCGTGTAAAGTATGGTCTTTTCCCATATATACGTTATCACCAGGATGGTGTTGCGTTCCTCTTTGACGAACAATAATGTTCCCTGCAATTGCAGCTTGTCCACCAAATATTTTTACTCCTAGTCGTTTCGATTCCGATTCCCTACCGTTCTTCGAACTACCTACTCCTTTTTTATGTGCCATGGCCTTATGGTTTTAAAATTTTGGTTCTTATTTCGTTAATGCTTCAATTAATTCTGCTTTTTTCAAAGAAGTGTATCCTTCAATACCTTTTTCTTTTGCCAAAGCTTTTAATTCAACAACAGTCATTGATTCAAAATCAACAGCAGCAGTTTCTTTTACTGCTTTAACTTTTGCTTTAGGGGCTTCTTTTGGTGCCTCAACTTTAGCTTTAGGGGCTTCTTTTTTAACAGCAGCTTTTTTTGTTGCGCCACTGGCAAAAATTCCCTCAACTTGAATTTCAGTTAAAGCCTGGCGATGGCCATTCTTTTTTCTGAAACCTTTTCTGCGTTTCTTTTTGAAAACGATTACTTTATCACCTTGCAGGTGACCTAAAATTTTGGCCGTTACTTCGGCTCCATCTATAGCTGGGGCGCCAACTGTTATTGTACCATTATCCCCTACCAGAAGAACTTTATCAAAGGAAATACTCGCTCCTTCTTCTTCTTGTAAACGGTGTACGTAAACTTTTTGGTCTTTCGCTACTTTAAACTGCTGCCCTGCTATCTCTACAATTGCGTACATAAGCTTTGTTTTTATTCGCTTTATTAATTAAATTGGTTGCCTTTTCTACTAAGGCGGGTGCAAATATATGTCTTTTTTATTGTTTGTGCAAAACAAATTTAACGCAAATAAACCGCTAGTTTTTAGCTTCTTAAATTATGTTGTTGAAATTAAGGCATAATTTCTAAAATAGCAAAAAACCAACAAAAAAATGTTTTAGGCCTGCCTGCCATTTTGGTGGGCGTTTCTCCCGCCAACTGGCGGGATCTAGCTTTTCGTTCCAAACTGTCATTGCAGAGTGTGGCAATCTGTTGAACATATTTCCTCACAACTCGCAAAGCCGGGATTTCCGTTTCAATCACTAACGCACATTTGATGAATAATGAAGGCTCTAGTTTAAACTGGCCATTATGATTGAAATATCTAATTTTCGGTACTTTGTTACCCCTGCCTGCCGGTAGGCACGGCTTTAGTCCCGATAACTCCTAAAATCCGCATGTCTATGTTATAGTGTGTCATTTTTAAGAATTTGAGAATGGAAATACTCCTGTTCCTTGTTTTCGAGATATTGTTGAACTGCTTTCTATTTTTGATATGGGA
>JAQVGD010000035.1 GCA_028696945.1 Lutibacter sp. | reverse complement strand
CTATTTGTTATTATTCCTCTGGCTTTTATTGGTGCTTTTATTTATGAAAATATTGCAGATTGGATTTCTATGGAAAATCCCATCATTAAAAAATATACCTATCTCATATTTTTATTAGCTATTTTTATGGGTTATTTTGAGGTTTTTTATTCGTGGACCAAAGTGCAGCTAAATTCTGTTTTTGGAAATTTTATCAAAGAAATTTTCCCTCGAATTTGCAACTTTTTTATTGTTTGCAGTATTTTTTAAATGGCTTACCAATGAGCAATTTATTTATGGAGTTGTAATTGTGTATGGAATAAGCACTTTAATTATGATGTTTTATGCTTCTTACGTTTATAAACCAACATTTAAATTTTCGCTGCCTTCAAATTTAAAGGAGATTATTTCTTTTTCACTTTATATCATTGTCGCAGGATCAGCGGCAGGAGTATTGTTGGAAATCGATAAGTTTATGATTCCACAAATGGAAAAAATAGCCCAAGTTGCTTACTATTCGGTGGGAATTTATATTGCAAGTGTCATTGCAATTCCAACGCGTGCCATGCAGCAAATTACAAGTCCGATTACCGCAAAAGATATGAACGAAAATAATATTGGTGAAGTTGAAAAACTGTACAAACAAACTTCCATTAATTTATTGGTTATTGGTGGCTTATTTTTTCTGTTGATAAATTTAAATATTGCCGATTTATACGAACTAATTAACAAGCCCGAATTTACCAAAGGAATTTGGGTTGTTATGATTATATCGCTTTCAAAACTCATGGAATTGGCCTTGGGAACAGGGAATGCAATTTTGTTAAATTCTAAATATTATAAAGTATTTTTTTATTTATCATTGGCTATGGCCTTTAGTGTCATTTTTTTAAATAAGTGGCTAATTAATTTAATTGGCATCAATGGCGCAGCGATTGCAACGCTTATTGTGGTAGTGGTATATAGCGTTGCTAAAATTATTTATTTAAAGGGCAAATTAAACATTCAGCCTTTTGACGGCAATACCTTTAAATTGGTGGTTATCATTTCTATAATATTTGCTGCTTTTTATTTCTGGAATTTTAACTTCCATCCAATTATCAATATTGGGATTAAAGGACTAATCATCTCAGCATTGTACTTTTTGTTGATTAACAAAATGCATATTTCAAAAGATATTAATGGTTTTGTGTCTAAATATATTTCGAGAAATGATTAATATTGTGATTAGAATCTGGAATCAAGTATTTTTAATCCTATCTCCAAGCAGGAAAGCTTTTTAACTTTTCAACACAATGATATATTTTCTTCACGTTTTTTATGGTTTAATAATGGCCTATTTCGGTTTGATTTCTCCAGGGATGTTGAATATGACCGTGCTTAAAACCAGGTTGGATGTAGGCAAAATAGAAAGCGTAAAATTTGCTTTTGGTGCCGCTGTCATTGTTTTTCTCCAGGCGGGAATCGCTTTATTTTTTGCAGAATTTCTCATCGAAAATCCGAAAGTTATTGCGGCTTTAAAAATGGTTGGTGTTTTTGTGTTTTTTATCTTGGCAATTTTCTTCTTTATGCTGTCTCGTAAAAAGATGGAAGCAAAGCGCGAAATCAGTAAAGGGAATTATTTTCTTAAAGGTTTGGGAATGTCTTCTGTTAACATGTTGGCCATCCCTTTTTATTTGGGGATAAGCATTTATTTAGGTTCTGAAAATAAGATAATTATTGAATTTCCCTATATTTTATATTTTATTTTTGGCGCCTCAATAGGTTCCTTTTTGCTATTTTACACCTATATATTTTTTGCGAAAATAATCAGTAGGAAAATCTCATTTATTGCAACAAACATCAATATTATCTTAAGTTTATTATTTTTGTCGCTGGGGATTTTTACCTTGATAAAGCTAATTGTTTAAATTATTTTGTTTTTGTATATTCATTCACTAAAATATTGATAATTGAATTTTTAAATTAGAAGACACTCAATACCCATTAAAAATACTAGAATCTCCATAATATGATTGAAGCCATTGAAAAAAATTTACACAGAGGAATCCAGCTTTTAAATTGCATTTCTGATGATGAATACAATAATATGGCCGTGTCACCATATTATTCAAGTGTCGGCGTTCATATACGTCATATTTTGGATATGTTTGATTGTATTTTTGATGGATTGGAATCTGGCAACATCAATTTAATCAACAGAAAGCGAAATGAATTGGTGGAAAATTACACGCAATACGGAATTACCTATTTTGAGAATATTATCCAAAGGTTAAAATTAATTGATACGGATGATTTTGATAAAATTGTTGTGGTAACCGATGATTTAGGTTTGGGAATTGTTGCTGTAAATTATACTTTGAGTAGTATATTAATCCAGGCTCACAGTCACGCCATCCATCATTTTGCAAGTGTGGGGTATATTATTTCCCAACTTGGAATTGCACTTCCTGATGCCGATTTCGGATTTAATCCGACTACGCCTAAAATGAATTTGAAGAATTAGCATTTAGCGCGTTTACCTTTTTTAAATATTTTTTATAATCGTAATAAATTCCGATCAAATCATTAAAATTGGTATATTTTGCTTGGTTTAGTTTCTTGTTTTTAAGACCGATGATATAAATGATTTTCCAATGATTTTTGATGGATTTTAACGCCTTAAAATAGCTTCCTTTTGAGGCGTCATAAATGTGCGTTGGCTCAGAAATGATACCGTTGATTTCTATAATTTTAAAATTTTTACCTTTCAATAATTCTTCAAAATTGTTGTATTTTACATCGATTCTTCCATAAAACCAACCTTCGATTTTAGCATTTAACTTGTTCAAAAAATGTTCCAGCTCGCTATTTATCAAATGATTGCCATCGATAAATTGGGTTCCTTTGGAATGATTTCCTATAACGTTAAGCACAACTTCTTCTTTATTTTTAGGAACCAGTTGAAGTCTGTCTTTGTTTAATTCTATAATTAATTTCAAATAATGTTTTGCCCTTTTATCATTCACAATAAGCGAAAGGAGTGTTGAATTTCCGTCGCCCAATACCGTTAAATATTTTTTTAGGGTAACTGATGTGATTTTTCCCAGCTTTTCTCCTGGGATCCTGTGGTAAAAAATACCGCATTCATTTTTGAATTCAACAAATTCTTGAACGATTAAATTGATAGAATTGTACTTTTTTAGAAAGATAGAGAGTTCGTTTTTATCATTAATTTTTGTGACCAGCAATCCTCTAAAACCAATATCAGGCTTAATAATTAAGGGGAATTTCAGACCATTTTCTAAAATCTTTGGTAAAATTTCTTCAATATTTTCCCTTTTTTCAATAAAAATAGAGTTCGGACAATATTTAGGAGGCAATAATTGAATTGTTTTGTATTTTGATTCCAATCCGTTACCTGAGCCATCAATTCCTGGATTAACAGCAGAAAAGAATCCGAAACTTCTCGCTTTTAAAGCCAAATAAAAGGCGTAAGGCAATAACGGAACATAAAATAGATAGGATGGCCAATATTCCCAGTTTGTGAATTTTTTAAGACTGGGAATTCCCATTATTTGGTATTGAATAAAGCATTTAGAATTATTTTAATGCCTAAAAACCCTAAAATAATTGCTGTTATACCCAATATAATTCCAACAACAAGCCAAATATAATTGTTTTGCTGCTTGATGGCTTTAAACCCAATGGTAATTAAAATTGGTGCTGCAATCAAAAGAGGAAAAGCACCAAGTTCATATTTTAAACCTCTTATCAATTCTTTTCTATCTGTTTCCATTTGTGTAATTTAGGATTGACGTTCGTACGTTTTTGTATTTTATCAGTAGTTCAATGGCTTTTTCTTCTGAAATATTCAATTCCTCCATCAGCATTTTTGTTCCCCTAATCACCAATTTATCATTTGTTAATTGCATATCAACCATTTTATTGCCTTTTATTTTTCCAAGCTGAATCATAACGCTGGTTGAAATCATATTTAAAACAAGTTTTTGTGCGGTGCCGGCTTTCATTCTTGAACTTCCAGTCACAAATTCTGGTCCCACTAAAACTTCAATAGGGAACTTTGCAATTTTGGCAAGCGGACTCCCAACATTACACGTAATGCATCCAGTTAATATACTATTTTCATTGCATTTTTTGATCCCATTTACCACATAAGGAGTTGTTCCAGAAGCGGCAATCCCAATCACAATGTCGTTGCTGTTAATTTGATGACTTTTTAAATCTTCCCAACATTGAGTGGTGGAATCTTCGGCAAATTCAACGGCTTTTCTAATGGCGGTATCGCCACCGGCAATAATACCAATAATAAGATTATGGGAAACACCATAAGTTGGCGGACATTCAGAAGCGTCCAGTATTCCCAATCGGCCGCTTGTTCCTGAACCCACATAAAATAACCTACCGCCTTTTTTCATTTGTAGCACAATTATTTGCACCATTTTTTCAATCGAGGGAATCACTTTTTCAACAGCAAAAGGAACAGTTTTATCTTCTGAATTAATGTGCGTCAGCAATTCGCTGACACTCATTTTTTCCAAATGATTGTAGTTGGAGGCTTGCTCAGTAGTTTTTGTGAAATCCATTTTTCAAAAATACTAATTTTTGATTGGTTTTAATTTTTTGTGCCAATTTATTTCAGAAGGCAATTTCTAAACATAAAAAAAGCAAGAACTTAAATTCTTGCCTTTTTGCGAATTATAAAAACCTCTTTTGAAATTTAAATCTGGTTAAAACTTAATTAATAGGCCTTTGAAGCTACATTTACCGATGATATTGATGCTATAATAGCATTCAATGTTTTGCTTGGTCTCATTGCTTTTTTTACCAAATTATCATCGAATCTGTAATAGCCACCAATGTTTACAGGTGCTCCTTGTGCGTTGTTTAACTCATTTACAATAACAATTTCATTTGCTGTTAATTCTTTGGCAACATTGGTAAAAATTTCCTTTAATTGGGTATCTTTATTTTGAGCGGCCAAAGCTTGTGCCCAATAGTTTGCTAAATAAAAGTGACTTCCTCTATTGTCCAGTTCGCCAACTTTACGAGAAGGAGACTTGCTATTGTCTAAGAATTTATCTGTAGCCTCATCCAAAGTTTCGGCCAAAACCAATGCTTTTGGAACGTTATAGTTTTTTCCTAAATGTTCTAAAGAAACGGCCAATGCTAAAAATTCACCCAAAGAATCCCATCTCAAATGACCTTCTTTAATAAATTGTTGCACATGTTTAGGTGCAGAACCGCCAGCGCCAGTTTCAAATAAACCGCCACCGTCCATTAAAGGAACAATGGATAACATTTTTGAACTGGTTCCTAATTCCAAAATAGGAAAAAGATCTGTTAAATAGTCACGCAATATGTTTCCAGTTACAGAAATAGTGTCCAAACCTCTTTTAACCCTGTCTAAGGTATAAAGCGTAGCTTTTTCTGGTGTCATTATCTGAATGTCTAAGCTAGTTGTGTCGAAATTGGTTATATAAGTGTTTATTTTATTGATGATTTGCGCATCATGCGCCCTGTTTTTATCTAGCCAAAATATTGCAGGCACATTTGTTGCTCTAGCCCGGCTTACGGCAAGTTTAATCCAATCTTGAATTGGAGCATCTTTTGCCTGACACATTCTCCAAATATCTCCCTTCTCCACAGTGCTTTCCAGTAAGATGTTTCCAGAAGCATCTAGAACTTGCACAATTCCGTTTGCTTGTATTTCAAAGGTTTTGTCATGCGAACCATATTCCTCCGCTTTTTGGGCCATTAAACCTACATTGGGAACTGTTCCCATGGTTCTTGGATCAAAGGCACCATGTTTTTTGCAGAAATCAATGGTTGCAGCATAGATGCCCGCATAAGAACTGTCGGGAATTACCGCTTTTACATCTTGTAATTTACCTTCAGCATTCCACATTTGGCCGGAAGTACGAATCATTGCAGGCATTGAAGCGTCAATAATTACATCGCTGGGAACATGAAGATTGGTAATACCTTTATCGGAATCTACCATGGCGATGGCAGGACCATTTTCTATACGAGATTTGATATCCGCTTCAATGGCCAACTTTTGAGCTTCAGGCAAGCCTTGAATTTTACTGATCAAATCTCCAAAACCATTGTTTACATCAACGCCAAGTTCTTTGATAACCGCACTGTGTTTTTCAAAAACATCTTTAAAGAAAACCATAACAGCATGTCCGAAAATGATGGGGTCAGAAATTTTCATCATCGTTGCTTTCATGTGTAATGAAAACAATACATTTTTTTCTTTGGCATCTTTAATTTGCTCCTCTAGGAATTTTACCAAAGCCTTTTTACTCATAAAAGTTGCATCGATAATTTCACCTGGCAATAATGATGTTTTTTCTTTTAAAACTGTAACAGACCCATTTTGATCGGTAAATTGAATTTTTGCATCTGTGGCTTTAGCAACAGTAATTGATTTTTCATTGGAGAAAAAATCACCACTTTTCATAGTAGAAACATGTGTTTTTGAATCTGCCGACCAAGCGCCCATAGAATGCGGGTTCTTTTTGGCATAATTTTTTACTGCTCTAGGTGCTCTGCGATCGGAATTTCCTTCACGCAATACTGGATTCACAGCAGAACCTTTCGCTTTATTGTATTTTAGTTGGATGTCTTTTTCTTCAGCAGTTTTAACTTCATCAGGATAGTTTGGAATTGCATAACCCAATGTTTGCAGCTCCTTAATGGCTGCTTTTAGTTGTGGCTCCGAAGCAGAAACGTTGGGTAATTTTATAATATTTGCCTCTGGTGTTTTTACCAATTTTCCCAATTCGGTCAAAGTGTCTGGAACGCGTTGTTCAGGCTTTAAAAATTCGGGAAATAAAGCTAAAATTCTGCTTGCTAAGGAAATGTCTTTGGTTTCGACTTCAATACCTGCCGGTTTTGTGAAAGCTTCAACTATCGGTAAAAATGAATAGGTAGCCAAAGCAGGTGCTTCATCGGTTTTGGTATAAATTATTTTAGGTGTTTTACTCATAATTTTTTGTGATTTAAAAACTATAATTATCAATAAAGTCAGAAATTATAGCAGGGTAAATTAATTTCGTTTAACGTTGTGCAAATATAGGGAATAATGAGGGAAATATTGCCCGCGAAAACGTTATAAATAAGGGCGTAATTTTATTTTTAATTTAAAAATATGAGGTGGATTTTGCTGAAATTGCAATGGTAAAAAAACAAAAGCCATAATAATGATTGCTCAATATTATGGCTATTTGCTGAAACATTTTTTTAATAAGCTATCAGTTAAATTTTTAGTCGTTTTCATCATTCTCCTAAAAGAATAATCTACACTTAAATTTTTACTGAGACTTGTTTCTTGCGAACCAAATTCTTATTAAATCAGACGTTTCTTTTAAAACAGTCTCTAAAACTTTGTTGTAATTCCTAAAAACTACTCGATTTAAAATACTATTTTAAAATGTGCTTTTAAAACCATGTTCCTGTTATTCATGCTAAATACTGGGCACATTACTTGTTAAAGCGCGGTTTTAAAAACTATGTTCAAGAACATAAAGAACTTTGCATTAAGGTTTTTTCGTTCAACTTTAAAATTTTCATTCTAAGGTTTATGTTAAGCACTTATGCTAATTCCTTTTGTAAAAATAGCACCTAAATTCTAATTCACCAAATTTATAATGCTTTTGTTTTCAACATGATATGAACCTGACTTATGAACAAATGTTAATAACAAAAAACCCGTTTTGAATTTCAAAACGGGTTTTATATTTTTTAAGCAAAACGGACTATTGTCTTTTTTCTTTAATTCTTGCTTTTCTACCAGTTAAATCCCTAAAGTAGAAAATACGTGCCCTACGTACGCTACCTTGTTTGTTTATCTCAATTTTTTCAATTGCTGGTAGGTTTACTGGAAAAATACGTTCTACACCAACTGTTCCCGACATTTTTCTGATGGTAAATGTTTCAGAAGCACCTGCACCTCTGCGTTGAATTACGGTACCTCTAAAGTGTTGGGTACGTTTTTTTTCGCCTTCTCTAATTTCATAGTAAACAGTGATGGTATCTCCTGCTTGAAATTCTGGCAACTCATTTGCGGTTACAAATTTGTCTTGCACAAATTTTACTAAATCTTCCATTGTTGATTTTTTAATGGGTTTTTCAACGACCAACATTCACGATTTTCGTCAGAGGTTGATTTTGAGTGTGCAAATTTAATAAAAAAGATCAGTCTTCCAACAAATCCGGTCTTATTTTTTTTGTTCTTTCCAGTGCTTGCTCATTTCGCCATTCGTCAATCTTTGGAAAATTGCCCGACAACAGAATTTTTGGCACTTCAAGCCCTTTGTATTCCGAAGGTCTTGTGTAAACTGGGGGCGAAAGTAAATTGTCCTGAAACGAATCGGTTAATGCAGAAGATTCGTCGCCCAAAACTCCAGGAATCAATCTTATAATGGCATCGCATAAAACGGCCGCTCCCAATTCCCCGCCGCTCAATACATAATCTCCTATAGAAATTTCCTTGGTAATCAACAATTCACGAACACGTTGATCCACCCCTTTATAATGTCCGCACAAAATCAATATATTTTCAGTCAAAGAAAGCGTATTTGCTATATGCTGGTTTAAAGTCGGCGCATCGGGCGTGAGGTAAATAATTTCATCATAATCGCGCTCCGTCTTTAGTTCGGAAATGCATTTATCAATGGGTTCAATCATCAAAACCATCCCAGCACCGCCACCAAATTGGTAATCGTCAATTTTTCCGTAGTCATTTAAAGCATATTTCCTCAAATCATGAAAGTGAACTTCCACCAAATTTTTGTCGATGGCACGTTTAATAATGGAATACTCAAACGGACTTTTAATCAGTTCGGGAGAAACGGTAATGATATCAATTCGCATTTTGCAAATATAAATAACAATTGATAATTAACAATTAACAATTAAAAATGAATAATTAAAAAAGGCAATTGGAAAAGTTAGTTAAAATAATGTTTTGGGCGTTCCCGCCTTTTCGGCGGGCGAATCCCGCCAAAAAAGTGGTCGTGCTTTCCGTTGCAATCTTTTTTTCGGAGAAAAACCTCAAAAAAGGATTTTCACTGCAAACATGGTTCACTGAACTCCTATAAAAAATAATAAATAAGTGAAGTAATCACTAACGCGAATTGAATGAATAATTAAATAATAAATAATTGACAAACAATAATCTCAATTGAACTTCCCTGATTAGTGTTGATCCATCTTTACTAATTTTTTTTATTCCTTTCCATGTTTTTTACACACCCCTAACCCTCCCGCCGGAAAAGCGGGACAGGCTTCTCCTAAGGGGAATTTATGCACTTCTAATATCTAATATCTCACTTCTAATATCTAATATCTCACTTCTAATATCTCGCATCTCACTATTCTGTCAACGCCGTAAATATCTTTTTTCAATTTAACATGCTTAAATCCTTTCGATTTTAGCAAATCAACTGTTTCTGTACCTAAATATTGGTTGATTTCAAAATATAAAACGCCATTTTTGGTCAGATGCTTTTTGGCCAAATCAGCAATTTTATCGTAAAATAAGAGCGGATTTTCATTTTCTACAAACAAGGCAATATGTGGCTCGTTGGACAATACATTTTGTTGCATTTGCGCTTTTTCCAATTCGCGAACATAAGGCGGATTGCTCACAATAATATCAAAATTATTTTCTAATTGCTTCATGCTTAAAATGTCGGCATGTATAAAATTCACTTTTACTTTATTAAAATCTGCGTTGTTTTTGGCAATATTTACCGCTTCCGAAGAAATATCAATGGCAGAAACTTCGGCATTTGGCAAATTTTTGGCCAATGAAATAGCAATGCAGCCACTTCCGGTGCCTATGTCCAAGATTTTAAGTGAATTGCTGTTTTTGTGGTTTTGAACAATCCATTCCACCAATTCTTCCGTTTCCGGTCTGGGAATCAATACGTTTTTATCGACTTTAAAAATCATTCCGTAAAAGGCAGTTTCCCCAACAATATATTGAATGGGGATTTGATTTTTTAATTTCAATAAGGCGTTTTTCAGAAAATCCAAATCGTCATTGTCAAGTTGAAAATTGTGTTCCAAGGCCAATTGAATCCGTGATAAATGCAGTTTAAATTCAACCAATATCGTAAAAAAGGACTGAATTTCAGTATCTGGATATAAATTGGAAAGTTCCGAAAAAAAATAACGTTTAAATTCCTGAATTAGCATTATAAATTTTTAAGCATCCATAAATTACAGGAATAATGTCCAGTATCGCCCATAGGACCATCCAAATCCACAAAACCAACTTTCCTATATAATTTTCTGGCATCTTCCATATAAGGCAAGGTTTCCAAATAACACTGTTCAAAACCGAATTCTTTCGCTTTTTTCAGACAAGTTTCCATCATTTTGCTTCCCAAACCAATCCCTCTTGCTTCTGGTAAGAAGTACATTTTTTGCAACTCACAAACATTTCCTTCAAAATTATCAAGCTGTTTAACGCCTGCACCGCCAAAAATTTCACCTTCTTTTTCAATCACATAATAAATGGCGTATTCGGTATCATAAGCTTCATATAAAGTGTCTAAAATTTTATCGGCATACGCAGTTCCAACTTTTGGAACGCCAAATTCAATCAAAATTTTACGGATTACTTCGGCTATTTTTGGATTGTCTTCAGGTTGAATTTCTCTGATTTTAAAGTTGTTATGAGTCATTTTATTGTGTTATTTTTGTGCTGTGAATATACACGAAAAATATATAAATCGCTGCATACAATTGGCAAAAAATGGCTTGGGTGCTACCTATCCAAATCCGCTGGTTGGCAGTGTCATTGTTTTAAACGATAAAATAATAGGCGAGGGCTGGCATCAAAAAGCGGGCGAACCACATGCAGAAGTAAACGCCATCAATTCCGTAAAAGACAAATCGTTATTAAAACAAGCTACCATTTATGTGAATCTCGAGCCGTGTTCGCATTATGGAAAAACCCCGCCTTGCGCTAATTTAATTGTTGAAAACGGTATAAAAAAAGTGGTTATTGGCAGCGTGGATTCCAACAGTAAAGTAAGCGGAAAAGGGATTTTGCATTTACAAAACAATGACTGCGATGTTATTGTTGGTGTTTTAGAGCAAGAATGTTTAAATCTAAATAAGCGGTTTTTCACTTTTCATAATAAAAAAAGACCATTTATCATCTTAAAATGGGCCGAAACACAAGACGGATTTATTGATAAATTGCGAAATGAAAATTCAGAAAATTTACCAAACTGGATTTCCAATGCTTATTCGCAGCAACTGGTTCATAAAATGCGTGCCGAAGAACAAGCGATTTTGGTGGGGACAAATACCGCTTTAAATGACAATCCGAAATTAAATGCCAGAAATTGGTTTGGATTGAATCCGATTAGAATTGTTTTGGACAAATCGTTAAAAATTCCTTTTCATTATAATTTATATGACGGAAGCGTGAAAACAATCATCTTAACTGAAAAAGTTCCCGAGGAAAGTCCATATAAAAATACACACTTTGAAAAAATAGATTTCAGCAAAAAACTTTCCAAACAAATTTGTGATGCTTTATACAAAAATGAAATTCAATCGCTTATTATTGAAGGCGGTACAAAAATTTTACAAACTTTTATTGATGAAAATTTATGGGATGAAGCAAATGTTTTTGTCGGAAATACAACTTTTGAAAACGGATTAAAAGCACCTAAATTAAAAAAAGTGCCCAATGAAATTAAAAAAATTTCAGAGGACACTTTAAAAATTTATGTGAATGATTAATTGTTTGTGGCTTTTTCAAACATTTCAATTTTTGTTTCTCCGTCCGATTTTTTAAATCCTCTGAACATACCCGTTGAGTTAAAATCCCAATAAACATCTCCGTTTTTATCCAATAAAATAATACCCCCTTCGCCACCAAGTGGCCCAATTTGGTTAAAGAGCACTTCATGCAAAGCTTCTTTCGGACTTAAATTTTTGTACTTTATCAAGCTTGAAACCTCGTGTGCAGCTACTGTTCTGATAAAATATTCACCAGTTCCTGTGCAAGAAATACCGCAAGTTAAATTATTTGCGTAAGTTCCTGCGCCAATGATTGGAACATCGCCAATTCTGCCATATTTTTTATTGGTCATTCCTCCAGTTGAGGTTCCAGCAGCAATATTCCCATTTTTATCAATTGCAACAGCACCAACTGTTCCAAATTTATGGTCGTCAATTAGTTCGTTTTTAATTAAATGGGCGGTATGATCCAATTGTGTTTTTTCCTGTCCCTGAATTTCGCGCAACTGATTTAACCTTTTTTCGGTAAAAAAGTAAGAACTGTCCACCATTTCAATACCGAATTTTTTTGCCATAATTTCAGCACCTTTTCCCGAAAGCATCACGTGTTCTGAGCTGTCCATTACCATGCGAGCGGCCAAAATCGGATTTTTTATGTGGTTAACGCCAGCAACTGCGCCAGCATTTAAGGTATTTCCGTCCATAATTGCCGCATCCATTTCCTGATTTCCTTCGCTGTTATATACCGCGCCCTTTCCAGCATTAAATAAAGGAGAATCTTCCATTACGTTAATTGCTGCCTGCACGGCATCTAATGAAATTCCGCCTTTTTCCAAAACGGCATATCCAGCATCCAATGCTTCCTGTAGCTTTTGTGCATAAGCATCTTGTTGTTCCTGGGTAAAATATTCTCTTTTAATTCCGCCTGCGCCTCCGTGAATAACGATGGCAAATGAATTGGGTTTTCTCATAATTTCAGTTTCTTTTTTTGCTGTATCAATGTTACAAGACATTAAAACAAGTGTTGAGAGAATTATGCTAACAGTTTTTTTCATGGGTTTTCATTTGATTTTCAAATATATTAAAATTAAAATAGAAAATTAAGTATTTGCTTTTGATATATTTGTGCTTTAAATCATAATTGTTATTTCTGAAAACGACACATATAAAACCATCGATGAAGTCCGAGGGGAAGCACTTTTTAAAGAAAAAGGCAGCAAATTTATTGGATATGTTTTTCCTATAGAAAATGAGGAGGAAGTTAAAATTCATATTGAAGAATTAAAGAAAAAGCACCATGCGGCAAGGCATTGGTGTTATGCCTGGCAATTGGGCGTTGAAGAGAAGAGCTATCGGGCAAATGATGATGGTGAACCAAACAATTCGGCAGGACAACCTATTTACGGACAAATTTTATCAAAAGATCTTACCAATGTGTTGGTGGTGGTGGTTCGTTATTTTGGTGGCACTAAATTAGGTGTTGGTGGACTTGTAAATGCTTATAAAACAACGGCAAAATTGGTTTTGGATGAAGCTGTTATTGTTGAAAAAACCGTTAATGTTTCTTTTCAGCTGACTTTTGAGTACCAAGATATGGATAAAGTCATGAGAGTTATTAAAGAAAATAATCTCGAAATTTTAGAACAAAAAATGAATTTAAACTGCTTGTTTTTAATTGCTGTGAGAAAAAAAGATGCTACTAAAATTTTCCAATTTTTTAATGATTTGCGCTGCCTTAAAATTAGGGAAATCAAGCAGTAATATCGCGTAGTTTTTTTAATACATATTCGGGTGCTCGGGTTGGTTTATTTGTTTTCATATCTACAAAAACCAAGGTGGTGTTTGCCTTTGTCAAGAGTTCATTTTCTTCATTGAAAATTTCATAGGAAAATTCAATTTTTGCGGATGGCATTTTAATTAATGTTGTTTTTAAAGTAAGTAAATCGTCATATTTTGCTGGTTTAAAATAGGTTATGTTTAAATTCATCACGGGCAGCATAATGCCAGTTTCTTCCATTTTTCTATAGGTTATCCCTAATTTTCGAAGCCACTCTGTACGGCCCATTTCAAAGTATTGGGCATAGTTTCCATAATAAACAAAACGCATTTGATCCGTTTCTCCATAGCGCACTCTAAATTGAATTGTATCTGAATTCATTTTTAAATTTTTATGACCCTCATGTTACGAAAATAAAAGTTAGGAATCAATAGTGATTTTATTTTTTTATGCTAAAATTTATTCACATTTTTGTAAAGCCAAGAAAATCTCTTAAATTGTACTTTGAGAGTGTCAACGAAATTGTAACTTTAAATACTTTATATATTAAAAATGGGTAAAACTGCATCATCAGTTTGGGAGGAATGCCTATCTTTTATTCAGGATAACATTAAACCGCAAGCATATAAAACATGGTTTGAGCCAATCAAGCCAGTGAAATTATCTGGTGAAGCACTTACTATTCAGGTACCTAGCAAATTTTTTTATGAATGGCTGGAAGAGCATTATATTAAATTATTGCGCGTAGCCTTGGTAAAGCAACTGGGAGAAGATGCCAAGCTGATTTATGATGTTAGGATGGAGAACAGTTACAGCAGCAACAATCCGCATACCGTTAAAATTCCGAGTTCAAACAGAAATCCGTTAATTCCGCAAGGAGTTGCATTCCCAATAGATGTTAATAAGCGTGAATTGAAAAATCCGTTTATCATTCCCGGCATTCAAAAAGTTAAAATTGAATCACAGTTAAACCCAAATTATAATTTTGAAAATTTTATCGAAGGCGATTCGAACAGATTGGCTCGATCAGCAAGTATGGCCGTTTCCAATAAACCTGGTGGCACCTCTTTTAATCCGTTATTAATTTATGGCGGTGTTGGTTTGGGTAAAACGCATTTAGCCCATGCCATTGGCGTTGATATTAAAGATAAATATCCCGATAAAATTGTGTTGTATATTTCTTCAGAGAAATTTACCCAGCAATATATAGATTCTGTAAAGGGAAATTCCAGAAATGATTTTATTCATTTCTATCAAATGATTGATGTTTTATTGATTGATGATGTGCAGTTTTTATCGGGCAAAACAGGTACGCAAGATGTGTTTTTCCATATTTTCAACCATTTACACCAAAACGGAAAACAGGTAATATTAACATCGGATAAAGCACCAGTCGATATGCAAGATATTGAACAACGCTTGCTTTCTCGTTTTAAATGGGGATTGTCAGCCGAACTTCAGGCACCTGATTATGAAACCCGTGTTTTAATCTTACAAAATAAATTGTACAGAGACGGTGTAGAAATGCCTGTTGAAATTGTGGAATATATTGCAAAAAACATAAAATCTAATGTTAGGGAGCTGGAAGGCGTATTAATTTCTTTAATTGCCCAAGCATCATTTAATAGAAAAGAATTTACACTGGCATTAACAAAACAAATTGTTGATAAATTTGTTAAAAATACAAAACGCGAAGTTTCCATTGAATACATCCAAAAAATTGTTTCAAACTATTTTGAATTGGATGTGGCCACTTTGCAATCAAAAACACGTAAACGCCACATCGTTCAAGCACGCCAATTGGCGATGTATTTTGCCAAAAGAATGACAAAAGCTTCATTGGCCAGCATTGGTTCTCAAATCGGGAAAAGAGATCACGCCACCGTACTTCATGCTTGTAAAACCGTTGATAACTTAACAGAAACTGACAAGCAATTTAGAAAATATGTGGATGATATTACCAAAAAACTTACCTTTTAATACGTTAAAATGACTAAAATATTAATGGTCTGTCTCGGCAATATTTGCCGTTCACCATTGGCAGAGGGAATTTTAAAATCCAAACTTTCTAGGACTGATATAGTTGTAGATTCTGCTGGTACAGGTGCTTATCATATAAACAAAAAACCAGATCATCGTTCCATTGCCATCGCAAAAATAAATAACATCGACATAACCAATCAGCGAGCCAGAGAATTTATGGTAAAAGATTTTGATAAATTTGATCTAATTTATGTGATGGACAATGCAAATTATCAAGATGTTATTTCAATGGCGAGAAATCAGCAAGACATTGCCAAGGTTAAAATGATTTTAAATGAAGTGTTTCCAAATGAAAATTTAGATGTTCCAGATCCCTATTTGGGCGGGGATTTTGGATTTAAAAATGTTTACAAAATGTTGGATGAAGCTTGTGATGTTATTGCTAAAAAAATAAATTCAGATGCATAACAAGGGCTTCTTATATTTAATACCAACAACTTTAGGTGATAATGAACCTATGGAAGTGCTCCCTTTTTTGGTTAAAGAAATAATAGAAAAACTCGATTTTTTTATTGTTGAAAACGAAAAAACAGCCCGTAAGTTCATTAAACGTATTGCTCCTGAAAAATCACAACCTTCATTAACACTTTTTAGTTTGGATAAATATGCAGATAAATTGGAAGTTAGCACGTATTTGGATGTTTGCGCAAAAGGTATTTCCATCGGCCTACTTTCAGAAGCCGGAGTTCCAGCAATCGCTGATCCAGGAGCTGAAATGGTTAAATTAGCACATCAAAAGAATATTAGGGTAATTCCTTTGGTTGGCCCATCTTCCATTATTTTGGCGATGATGGCCTCAGGTTTTAATGGTCAGAATTTTGCGTTTAACGGATATTTGCCCATTGACGCTTCGGAAAGAAGAGAAGCTATTAAAAGTTTGGAAAAGTTATCGAAGGATAAAAACCAGTCACAAATTTTTATTGAAACGCCTTATAGGAATGAAAAATTATTTAACGATTTAAAAAGTACATTAAACCCAGCGACTAAACTTTGTGTTGCTTGTGACATTACCTTATCATCAGAATATATTAAAACGCTGGAAATCAAAGACTGGAAAAATGAATATCCGGATTTGCAGAAAAGACCCACCATATTTATTATTCATAAAGATTAAGGGGATTGTATTACAAAACCTTAGGATTTTTATCTGCCTCAATAATTGAAGTATCATAGCCTCCAAATCTTTTAAGGTAGTGTTGCATTGAAGAGCCAAAAGCATCTTTAAATCGATATTGACCATTGGTTCTTAAATATTCTTTTATGTTTCCTGAACCTGCCAAATGCGCAGCTGCAAGAATCCCCGACTCAGTAATTTCTATACCGTTGATTTTTTTCCCAACCTTTTTTCCAATCTCTTTTCTTAAAATCCATTTGTTTAAAGAGCACAATGCTATAAATGCATCTTCCTGTAACTCTGGATTTTCTAAGAAATGTTGCGTGTCGTGAATATTAAACCTATTCAAGGTAGCTGGTCCAAATTGATATTTACCCAAGTATCCGAAGGAGTTAACAATGTCATATCTTCCGCCAGATTCTCTAAAAGCCAATGCTTCTTTAAATCCATTAAATGATTTGCCTACAAATGGAATGTTGCTTTTTATGACTGGAGAAATCTCTTTTTCTGTTGGAACCAGAGCAATTTTACTGGTCGAATTAATTGTACTGCTAACGTCTTTTTTATCTTTGGTGAAACTTGATATAAAAATTCCTATTGTCAGTAGAATTGTAAAAAATATTGTTTTTTTCATAATTTAATGGTGTTTGGCCTATTAAATTTTCAGGCGCAAAGATACAACTTTTTTTATAAATAGCAGAATTATTGAAAATATGATACATATTTTAATAAAAGTTTAACAAAATATAGTATTTATTGAATTAAAATTAAAATACTAAAATTTTAAAAAGGTGTAGTTTAACTGGACAAACCAGTTCTTTGTGAAATTATAATGAAGTTATCTGTTAACGCCTTGTTTGTTTAACCATTGTTGGTACTTCGCTGCATTTTTATTGTGCTGTTCCAACGTTTTTGCAAATTCATGGGTTCCAAAAGAGGTAACGCTGGCGCACATATAAAAGTAATCATGGTTGGCTGGATTAAGAACTGCTTCAATGGAAGAAATATCGGGCATTGAAATTGGCCCTGGAGGCAATCCAATGTTTTTATAAGTGTTGTATGGGGAATTAATTTCCAAATCCTTCGAAAAGACGCGTTTAATTACCAGTTCATTTCCCAATTTGGCTTTCAGGGCAAAAATAATGGTTGGATCCGCTTGTAGCGGCCAATCACTAGCCAATCTGTTCAAGTACAATTTTGCGACAACTGGTCTTTCACTTACCGTTGCTGTTTCTTTTTGGACAATTGAGGCTAGCGTAATAACTTCATTTTTGGTTAAATTTAATGTTTTTGCTTTTTGCAACCGTTCGGTATCCCAAAATTTGGTATATTCTTTGAGCATCTTGGTTCTAAATTCTTCCGCAGTTGTATTCCAGTAAAATTCATAAGAGTTTGGAATGTACATTCCTATGGCGTTGATTGGCGTAAATCCGGCTTTATTTAAAAAAGCACTTTCGGTAAAAGATCTAAGAAGTGAAATAGAGTCAGCTTCAATTTGTTGTGAAACTCTGCCTGCGAGTTTTTCAAAAGTATCCTGGTTGTTAAAGGATAGGTTAACCATAGCTTGATTGCCGCTTCTAAGCATTCTTATCAAGTCAAAGTTACTCATTCCTTTCGAAATTTTATATTTTCCAGGTTTAACAGCTTCAGGATAATTTAATTTTTCGGCTACCCACACAAATGGTTTTACACGTTTTAAAAAAGGGCGTGCTAAATTTTCAACCTCTTTAAAATCACTGCCCGTAGGAATGTATAAGAAACCTTCCGCAACGGTATTGGCTTTAAATATTTTACTGTAAAGGCTTAAGCCTAAAACGCCACCAATTATTAACAATAAGCCAAAAATAAGCAGTAAAAGTTTTTTAGAATTCATTTTGGGGTTTAATTATTTGGTATAAAATCTCATCTTTATAACCGGCATCAGTATAAATCCAGTCTTTTTTTATTCCGACTTTTTTAAAATTTAATTTTTCAAAAAGCTCAATGCTTTTTTTGTTGTCGGCGGTAATATTTGCAAAAATTTGGTGCACATTCAAATACGTAAAGACATAATCAATTACCATTTCCAATGCTTCCGAACCTAAACCTTTGCCTTGATATCCTGGAAGTATTAAAATTCCGACGCCGACTCTCTTATGTTGTGGATTAAACTCAAATAAATCAATCATACCCACCGGAATATTTTGCGTATTGCAAATTACGAATCGATACTGTTTTGCTTCATAAATATCTTGGTGTGAATTTTCAATATATTTTTGTAAGATATATCTTGAATATGGCGTTTGCGTACTGCTAATTTCCCAAAATGTTTCGTTGTTTTCCGCAGAAAACAGAAAATCCAAATCTTTTGGTTCCAAAGCGCGCAGGTTGATATTTTTGCCGTGTAAAGTTGCCATTATACAGTTATTTTTCCTTCAAAAACAAATTGGGCAGGACCTTTTAAGAATATATTTTTGTAGCTGTCGCCTTCTTTTTTAAAGGAAACTTCTAATTTACCGCCTAAAACTTCAATATAAATTTTTTCTTCAGTTGTTTTATTTAATTTATTGGCGGCAATTGCAACAGCGGTAACGCCGGTGCCACATGCAAGTGTTTCATCTTCTACGCCACGCTCATAAGTTCTGACTTTAAATGCATTATCCGAAATTTGTTCCACAAAATTTACGTTTGTTCCTTCTTCAAAATAAGGTGCACCAAATCTAATTTTTGATCCCATTTCACGAACATTCAAATTCTCTACAACTTGGCAAAAATTAACATGATGTGGTGATCCTGTATTTAAAAATACATGCGTATCATAAATTTCAATATTTTCAACATCAGCCATTTGCAGATTTACCAACTCATTTTCAATCTCGGCGAAGTGTAGTCCATCTGTAGCTTCAAAAGTGGTTTTATCTTTAATTATATCAAGTTTTTTTGCAAAAGCTGCAATGCATCGCCCACCATTTCCGCACATGCTCGCTTCTTTGCCATCAGCATTGTAATAAACCATGGTAAAATCTTGCTTTTCAGAAGATTCCAACAAAATCAATCCATCCGCTCCAATACCAAATCTTCTATCACACAATTTGTGAATGAGTTTGATATCGCTTTTAGGGAAAAACAGATTTCTGTTATCGATCATAATAAAGTCATTTCCCGTACCTTGATATTTGTAAAAACGAATTTCCATTGCGCAAATGTACTAAATTCAGAATAGTTTTATTGATAAACGCGATGTGAAAATTTTATTGTTAAAATCAGTTAAAACTGCGTTAACAAACAGTTAAAGCAATTTTTTAAAAATAATTAAATTGTAATTTTGAGTATTAATTTAAAAGAAATTGAAAAATGAAAAGAATAATTAGTCTGATATTAATTTCAACATTGGGAGGTGTAATTACTTTAGGTACTTATGTGTTATTTTTTGAGAATTCTCATGTTAAAATTGATAAAATTGAAGATACTAGGCTAAAAACAATTCCCACAAATTATACCAATGCCTTGTATTCTTCAGCAGAAAATACCGATTTTACCATTGCTGCAGAAAAAACGTTAAATGCTGTTGTTCACGTAAAAAACACGATGTACAAAACAATTCAAGATCCTTTTGCGGAGTTTTTTTACGGCCAGGGAAACGGAACGAGGCAATACTCACAAATAGGGATGGGTAGCGGTGTTATTATTGCTGCTGATGGTTATATTGTAACAAATAACCATGTTATTAGCAATGCCACAGCTATTGAAGTTACCTTAAATAATAAGAAAATTTACAAAGCAGAATTAATTGGAGCAGATCCTACAAGCGATATTGCATTGCTAAAAATTGATGCCCATGATTTGTCGTACATAACACTTGGAGACTCTGATGCTGTAAAAGTAGGCGAGTGGGTTTTGGCCGTTGGAAATCCGTATAATTTAACCTCTACCGTAACAGCTGGAATTATTAGCGCCAAAGGTAGAGATTTAGGTGGCACGAGCAATATTGATTCATTTTTACAAACTGATGCTGCCGTAAACCCAGGGAATAGTGGCGGTGCGTTGGTAAATACCAGAGGAGAATTGATTGGAATTAACACCGCGATTTCTTCCATGACGGGTGCATTTGTAGGTTATTCTTTTGCAGTTCCTTCTAATATCGCTAAAAAAGTAATTGAGGATTTGATGGAATTTGGAAACGTGCAAAAAGCAATTTTGGGTATAAATGGTGTTGAATTGGATAGTGAATTGGCGGATAAATTAAATATTGAAAACGCCAACGGATTCTATGTTTCAAATGTAATTAAAAATTCTGGGGCACAAAAAGCTGGAATAAAAGCGAACGATGTTATTGTGAAACTCGACCAAGTAAAAATAGCCACTTTTGCCGATTTAAATGGTTATATAAGCACAAAAAGACCTAATGACATAGTTAATGTCACCTTTTTAAGAAATGGTAAAATGCAAGACGTAAATGTGACTTTAATTAAACGGGAAATTGCGAAGGTTTCGGCTTTGGGTTTAGACTTGGAAAATTTATCTAAAGAGGAACTAAAGAAACTTAATATTTCTAATGGAGTGAGAATTATGAATATCACAAATAAAGAATTGATGTATTATGGCGTTAAAAAAGGATATGTAATTACTTCAATCAACAATAATAAAGTCTATTCTATTGATGATGTAAACAATATGATTGCCAATAAATCGAGCGATGAAGTAATGCGAATAGAAATAATAAATTTAAAAGGCGAACAGGAACATTATATATTTAAATAATTTAATTGATAATGATTTGAAAAGAGACTGCTTAAAAATGCAGTCTTTTTTTGTTTATATATTATAATAACTTATGAACAAATGTGTTGCGAAATCGTTTGAAATGGGTACTTTTGCTAAAATTTTTAACGTAACAATTTTAATATGTCATTTAACGAACTTTACGAAAAAGAACTTGCTTTTCAGGCTGAAAAAAGAAGGGCCGCAGTTGAATTAATTAGAATTATTAGCGATTTATGGTATGATGATACCGTAGAATTGGTTTTATTCAGAAACCAATTAAATGATAAGACCGTAAGTGAAATTATAAGTCTGTTTGAATACGCCAGCGATTTTGTTGAAAAACCAATTTCAATTTTCGAAGCGACAGAAATTGCACAGGAAATTAAAAACCAACACTTGCCGCCTTCAAAATTGGATATTGGCAAATTGGTTTATGAGTTTCATTTAGACAATAAGCCGAAATCCATAAAAGATTTTGTTGAAGACAAATTAAAAGAGGCGAAAAATTCGGATGGAATTGAACCTAAAGATGTGGTGCTTTATGGTTTTGGACGAATAGGTCGTTTATTGGCCAGAGAATTAATGGCACGTACGGGAAAGGGAAATTTAATGAGATTAAGAGCGATTGTAACGCGTGGGGAAATTACGGAATCTATATTGGAAAAAAGAGCTTCATTGTTAAGAAATGACTCGGTTCATGGAGATTTTCACGGAACTGTAACTATTGATATTGAAAAAAATGCTTTAATTATTAATGGATTGACTGTTAATGTTATTTCCGCAAATGCTCCTGAAGAAATTGACTATACTGCGTACGGAATTTCTGACGCATTGGTTATTGACAATTCAGGTGCTTTTAGAGACAAAGAAGCCTTGAGCCGACATTTAAAATCGAAAGGTATTTCTAAAGTATTGTTGACCGCACCAGGCAAAGGCGTTCCAAATATTGTTCACGGTATAAATCACTTGGAATACAGTCCGAATGAAGTTGATATTTTTTCTGCGGCTTCCTGCACTACAAATGCCATTACGCCAGTTTTAAAAGTTATCGAAGATAATTTTGGTGTTAAATATGGGCATTTAGAAACCATTCACGCCTATACAAACGACCAGAATTTGGTTGACAATATGCATAAAAAATACCGAAGGGGAAGAGCGGCAGCATTAAATATGGTAATTACAGAAACGGGCGCGGGAGGTGCAGTTTCTAAAGCATTGCCTTCTTTTGAAGGAAAATTAACCTCAAATGCCATTCGTGTTCCTGTTCCTAACGGATCTTTAGCTATTTTAAATTTGAGATTGGAAAATGCAGCATCCAAAGAAACCATCAATGGAGTGATGAGAAATTATGCTTTGGAAGGTGATTTGGTGGAGCAAATTAAATATTCTTTAAGCAACGAACTGGTTTCTTCTGATATTGTGGGAACATCCGCGCCGGCAATTTTTGACAGTTATGCAACCATTTCCAGCAATGATGGCAAAAATGTTATCTTATATGTTTGGTACGACAATGAATTTGGATACACCCATCAGGTAATCAGATTGGCTCGCTACATTTCAAAAGTGAAACGATTTAATTATTATTAACCAGATGAAACGAGCCATAACAAATTTTGACACACAGCAGAATGATTAATGGCGAACCGCATCTGTACCAATAAAAAATAAAATATAAACAGATGAAAGAGTATAACAAATTTTGATACACAGAGAAATGATTAATGGCGAACCTACCTGCCAGCTGCTGCTGTACCAACAAAAAAATAAAAATTACCCAGACGAAAGAGTATAAAAAGGATAATAGATTATTGCGGTAGAAATCAATTGTTTATCATATTTTCTTTTCCTTATGTACCGTCTTAATATTAATGGATTTGGCAACTAAAGTTGCTCTTTATGATGGTTATTATAACTACTTTTATTTGATGAGAATAACCAATACTGGCAAAGGATATCTATTGGCATTATTGTCTGTAATCGCTGTAGCCAACGTTTATATTTTTAGCAAAGCAGCCCTTGCTAAGGTTAGTATTCCTCAGTTTGGGGTGTATTGGTTTTTATTTGGAGTGTTGTGGATATTATTATATGCCTGGTATAAAAAATCCTATATAAATTTTAAAGAACTTTCCTTT
>JAQVGD010000190.1 GCA_028696945.1 Lutibacter sp. | reverse complement strand
ATGTGGCCCTTTTTCTCCTTTTATGAAATTTGGGAGGATTCCAGTTTCCAATTTTTCAGCACTTGCACTGAGCGGAGCCGAAGTGGCGAATACAACGCGCCATCCTTTTTCAAGAATTTCTTTTCCAGTTGTTTTAAAAGTAACATCAGCCGCTACGCCAATAACTGCCGTGTTTGAAACGGTACAATCATCATAAAAAACAGCAATAAAACGTCTGGTAATGATGTCGTAAACCTGTTGTTGGCTATAAGGCAAATTAATTTGAACACCGGTTGGAATGATGGCGTGGTGATCGGTTACCTTTTTGTTATTAAAAACCAAAGGCGATTTTTTTATTTTTTTTCCTAATAAAGGCGAAGTCAATGTTTGGTAATTGGTCAGGTTTTTTAAAATTTCTGGCACTTTCGGATATACATCATCAGGCAAAAATGTGGTGTCAACCCTTGGATAAGTAACCACTTTTTGTTCGTATAATTTTTGGACTATTTTAAGGGTTTCATCAGCGGAAAAATCGAATTTATTGTTGCAATAAACCTGCAATCCAGTTAAATCGAATAATTTTGGTGCATTTTCTTTTCCTTTTTTCTTGGTGACCGAAACAATTTCAAAATCGCTTTCTTTTACTTTATTCGCGAGCAATTCACCATCTTCCTTTTTTTGAAAGCGGCCTTCTTCACAATTAAAAAGCGTTTCCCTGTAAAGTGTTTGCAGTTCCCAATAAGGTTGCGGCACAAAATTTTCTATTTCCTTAAATCGATTGACCACCATCGCCAAAGTGGGTGTTTGTACTCTTCCCACGGATAAAACCTGTTTGTTTCCACCGTGTTTTAAGGTGTATAATCTTGTGGCATTCATTCCCAATAGCCAATCGCCGATAGCTCTTGAATAACCGGCATAATATAAATTGTCGTAGTTTTCTGAAGGTTTTAAATTTTCAAAACCTTCTTTGATGGCTTCCGTAGTTAATGAGGAAATCCACAAGCGTTTGACTTCTCCTTTGTAGTTTGCCTGCTGAATTACCCAGCGCTGAATTAATTCTCCTTCCTGCCCAGCATCTCCACAATTGATAATTAAACTGGCTTTGTCGAACAGACTTTTAATAATGTTGAATTGTTTTTTGATGCCAATATTGTCCACCACTTTGGTTTCAAACTTTTCTGGAAGCATGGGTAAATTGTTTAAATTCCAACTTTTCCAATGCGATTTGTAATCGTTGGGTTCAAACAAGGTGCATAAATGTCCGAATGTGAAAGTAACCGCGTATCCATTCCCTTCAAAATAACCGTCGTGTTTGGTATTTGCACCTAAAACAGCAGCAATTTCACGCGCAACACTTGGTTTTTCGGCAATACATACTTTCATTAATAAAATATTTTTTAAAGCCGCAAAATACTAATTTTCATCGTAATTGTGGTCTTAATAAGCAGATTGATTTTGAAACTTTTTCAATGTGAGGTCTGATTGGATATTGACTTCTTAAAGGGTAAAATGTAATAGATGTTACTTATTATTTATGATAATTCTGGATATAAGACTAATGATAAACACTTATATTTGTTGAGAAATTTATTTGGAACTAATAAAATTAAAAAATAATGAAGCATTTCGACAAACAAGCCAAAGAATGGGACAATGACCCAAAAAAAATAGAAAGAGCCACAACCATTGCAAAAGAAATAACCGATTTTATTCGGCCAAATAAAACTATGAATGCTTTTGAGTTTGGCTGCGGAACAGGGTTGTTGAGTTATCAATTAAAAGATTTTTTTGGGACAATTACCCTTGCCGACACTTCTGAGGGAATGATTAAAGTTTTGCAGGAAAAAATAGCCAATGAAAATATTAAGCATTTTAAACCGCTTTTTATCGATTTGTTAGAAGATGGGTTTACGGTAACTGAAAATGAATATGAGGTAATTTATACGTTGATGACACTTCATCATATAGACGACACTAACAAGATTTTAAAAATATTCAATACAATGCTGAAAACTGATGGTTATTTGTGCATTGCAGATTTGGTTAAAGAAGATGGTTCTTTTCACTCTAATGTACCAGGTTTTGATGGTCATAATGGTTTCGACAGGGAAAAGTTAAGTGCTATTTTATTAAAAAACGGGTTTGAAATTGCTTACAATGAAATACCTTTAGTGATTGAAAAAGAAATCGACAAAAAAGTAAGAAAATATCCCGTATTTTTAATGATAGGCAAAAAAATAAATTAATCAGATATTTTTTCAAAATTTGAAATATAAATTATTTAATGGTTTAGAAGTCAGATTTTGGCGGTAAATAGAAAAATAATCCATTAGATTTGTTAGTATTTTTAAAATGTATAAAATTATGAAAAAAGCACTCAAAGAAATAAAACTTGGTTACGGATTGGGGAACCTAAAATTTGGTATGACCAGAAAAGAAGTGGAATTAATGCTTGGTAAACCTTCATTTATCGACAAGTATTCGCATTCGGATTCTAAAAAGGACTTGACGGAATCTTGGCAATATGATGAATTGTTGCTTTCGCTCAGTTTTGATGAAGAAGAAGACTGGAAATTAATCATGATTTCCGTAAATGATGATTTTTATGAATTGGAAGGAAAAAGTTTAATTGGAATGAATCAGGAAGAATTAATAGAGGAGTTGGACGAAATGGATTTGGGAGAATGGAGCCTAGAAGATTGTTCTGAGGATGACAATGAAGACCAAAAAGTGATTGAAGTTGAAGAGAAATCTGTTAATCTTTGGATCAATGACGGGATTTTGGATGAAATTCAGTGGACGCCTTTTTTTATTGATGATGACACCATTGAATGGCCTGAGTAGTCTTTGGCATTGGGCACAAAATCGGATTTGAAAAAATGAGGCTGTCTAAAAAGTGAAATTTTCGTCAACCTGAACTTGTTTACTCATTAATTCATTATTTATCTCATAATGTATTCGTGAATCTTCGATTTCAGGTTCTCATAATAATTGAAAATCAGCAAGATGAGATTCTGAAACAAGTTCAGAATGACGGTTTTCAATACTTTTTAGACAGCCTTATAAGTTTAAAAAAATGGATTGCTATTGGCTATTGGGAATTGTTAATTCAAAAAAACAGCATTTAAAATACTTTATAAACAGGCAATTTCAAATGTGCCGATTCATAGTAAGGAGAATTTTTGTACACAAAATCCAACTGCGCTTCCGGACTTTCGGCAAAATCTTTATCTGTTTTCATTTTCTGATGCAGCAAATCTCTCAAGGTCGGATTTTCTTGTAATAATTTTTCTGCAATATCTTCAAAAATGTAGGAGGAAAAGTGTTCTTTTTGCTCTAAAACGGTATCGAAAAAATTCCAGTTAAAAAAGGAATCCGTCGCTTCGGCTTCTAAGGTTTCTATAATATAACGAACACCATTTTGTTGCGTGGGAATATAAATAGCTCCTTTTTGAAACAACACTTTTTTTGTTGTTGAAGAAACTTCAGTTTTTGAATGCATATAATGTCCTTCAAAAGGTTTTGCACTTGTTTTATAATCCTTAATATGTTGTTCTTCAGCGGTTATAGTGGTGTCGTTTTTAAAAACAACATAATCAATATTGTTATCTTTCAATCGTTCCAAAACTTTCCACCAACCTTGTTTTAAAATATAAGCTTTTGGAATGGTTATTTCTTTTGACGGAACAAAATTGTTGAAATATTTTACAGGCTTTGTGTAAGGTTTTGCCCGGTCGTAAAACAAACGTTTGCCATTGGTCACTTTGCTGTCGATATAACTTCCTTCAAAACCTTTAAACTGCAATATTGTGTAGTTGTCTTTATCCAATTCAAAAGAAATGGGATAAGTTTTTTTTGCCAAAATTTTTGCAACGGCATTGTTGCGAAGCTCTTTAATTTTAGTGCTATTTTCAATAGTGAAATCAATGACCGACTCCAACAAACTGTAGGTTTCCTCCACACGTTGTTTATAGGGTTTCAGCATATGGGTTTCCACCATCATTCCCAAAGTATTGAACATCGTTGTATAACCTGTTGAATATCTTGGACTGTCGAAAAACTGGCTAAAACCGGCTTCTGGTGTTGTTCCCCAAACATTGACATAAGGCGTGATATTGATGTTTTTTTTCAGCAAGGAAGCTTCAATGTTGGGTCTCATTTCATTTTCAATAAATACACCCAAATCGTTTCCCAAGTTGTTGTGTTGCGTAAATAAATGGGTAATGCCGTACTGATAATCGGCACCATTGCTCACGTGATTGTCGATAAAAATATCGGGTTTTACCAAATGAAAAATTTCAGCAAAAGCTTTTGCGTTTTTTGTGTCGGCTTTGACAAAATCCCGATTTAAATCATAGTTTTGGGAATTTCCCCGAAATCCGTATTCCATAGGACCGTTTTGGTTTGCGCGTGAATGGCTGTTTCTGTTTAAAGCACCACCAATATTGTATATTGGAATTACCGCCAACACTATATTTTTTAATTTTTTGAGGCTGTTTTTATCCTGAACGAGATCTCTCAACAACATCATACTGGCATCCACACCATCTGGTTCTCCTGGATGAATGGCATTGTTGATTAAAATAGTATTTTTTTTGCTGCCGTGAATTTTATTGAAATCGAACTCTTTTGAAGTGTTAAAAACCACCAGATGCAGGGGAAATCCGCTGTCAGTTTCGCCCATTTCAAACAAAGAAATTTCTGGATATGCAGTGGCCAATTCCTTGTAAAATGCGATAGTTTCTTGGTAGGTAGAAGTTTCTGCGCCTTTTGATTTTTCAAATACTGTTGTGAAATCATTCAGTATTTTTTGCGCTGAAATTGTGCCAGAAAATAAGATGATTATTGCTAAAAAAAGTAATTTTTTAAGGTGCATCTTTATAGATTTTTCACAACACTTTCAGGAACAAAACCGGAAATGTCGCCACCATTTCTCAAAACATCGCGCACAATGCTTGAACTAATAAATGATGTGTTGGCCGAGGTTAATAAAAAGACCGTTTCAACAGTTGATAATTTTCTGTTGGTTTGGGCAATCGCTTTCTCAAATTCGAAGTCTGCCGGATTTCTTAAACCTCTCAAAATAAATTCTATTCCCAATTTTTGACAAAAATCGATGGTTAAACCCGAATAGGTTTCCACTTTTACCTTAGGTTCATTGGCATAATGTTCTTTGATAAAATTAACACGTTCCTCGAGTGAAAATAGGTAGGTTTTGTCGGTATTTATGCCGACAGCAATAATAATTTCAGCAAATAAAGGCAATGCTCTGTTAATTACATCAACGTGGCCTAAAGTAATTGGATCAAAAGATCCTGGAAAAATTGCTCGTTTCATCTGTTTAATTTTTATTTTTTTGTTGGTACAGCTGCAGTTCGCCATTAATCATTCCTCTGTGTATCAAAATTTGTTATGCTCGTTTTATTGTTCCATATTTTTTCTTTAAAGATTTTAAGATATTTTTTTCTTTTCTCTTTATTCTGCCATCTTTTCT
>JAQVGD010000034.1 GCA_028696945.1 Lutibacter sp. | reverse complement strand
AATTTTAAATTCTAACTTCCAACTTCCGACTTCGGTCTTCCGTCTTCGGTCTTCCGACTTCCAACTTCCGACTTCCCAACGCTAGCGCGAGCGGAATTTTTCAAATAATTTCAAATTTTTTACACACCCCTAACCCCTCTCGAGAGGGGAATTAATTGCTGTGAACTTCCGCCTTCCGCCTTCCGTCTTCGGTCTTCGGTCTTCCGTCTTCGGTCTTCCGTCTTCCGCCTTCCGACTTCGGTCTTCCGACTTCGGTCTTCCGACTTCGGTCTTCTGACTTCCGTCTTCCGTCTTCCGACTTCCGTCTTCCGACTTCGGTCTTCCGTCTTCCGACTTCGGTCTTCCGTCTTCGACTTCCGTCTTCGGTCTTCCGCCTTCTCAACTGATACCTATCTTTTAAAAAGTCCGGCCCTATCGAAAAATTCGGTTAGCGTGATTTTAGGATTTGAAAATAAATAAACTACCCCTGAATTTTTTAGCAATATTTCTATGGTCTCCGCAGCGTTTACGTAAACCGTGGAATTGTTAGCAGTATTTACAAAGGCATTTACGGCTTTAAAATCTTTTCCTTTAAAAGCACTGTTGTGTAAAGTTTCAATTTCTAAATTGGTTGTGGTTCCGCTCAAATTAACGGAAGCCCTGTCTAATGTGCGGATAGCCATGTTTTTGGTGTCTATAATTCCTTTTAAAATGCTGGACTCTTCTGAAGCAATATAGGTGTCATCACATAAAATTTCTAATTCTAAATTGCTTGTTTTCTTTGCATTTATATGAACAATCTTGGAGTTCAATTTTAAATTGAAATTCGAATCATCATAAGCATTTATAGTTATGGAATCCAATCGAATAGAATTGTTCGATTTTACTTTGGATTTGTTGTAGGCATAAATTTCATCCAATGTGTTATTTACATTCACATGAACTATTAATTCCTTGGTACGAACTATTCTAGAACTCGTTTTTATGATAAGAGATCCGTTATTAATTTCGGTAATTACCGCATTTTGCACGTTAGAATCGGTTTCAACCAATACAGATTGCTTGTCGTTATAAACCAATAAAACAGTTACGTTATTAATCACTTCAATTTTTGTGAATGCTGAAAGATCTCTGTTTTCTGTGGTTACGTTTTTGTTTCCTACTATTTTTTCCTGTGCAGTAATTGACGAGAAAATGAGCAGAAATGAAATTAATAAGGTTATTTTAACTGTTTTCATTGAAAAGTTTTCAACAAAAATACACAAAATAAAATTCTCATTTAATTTGTATATTTAAAAATCTATGCTAAATTTGCCAAATAATGAATCTAAAAAATACAAATACTAATTGGTGGTGGAACTCTCTTAATTTTTAAGCGAGCCAAAACTATTATATTTATATTTAAAATATATAACAAAAGGACTTATCTCGCGGTAAGTCCTTTTTTATTTGAAGAAAATACGATGAAGGAAATAAAATTTAAAACAATATCGAAAACACAGTTGGCTGATACCATAACGCCTGTAGGAATGTATTCGAAAATCAGGGACAAATATGCCAATAGTCTGCTTTTGGAAAGCTCCGATTATCACAGCAAAGAGGAAAGTTTTACATTTATTTGCGCAGAACCTATTGTGACTTTAAAAGCCGATAATAATGTTTTTTCTTACAATTATAAAAATAAAGAACTCGACAGAAAGGAAATAAATCGTGATTTTCATTCGATTTTTGAATCTTATAGCAAGTCGGTAAAACTAGATTGTGAGGATTCCATAATTGGATTTAACGGATTTTATGGCTATATTTCTTACAATGCCGTTCAATATTTTGAAACCATTAAATTAAAAGCAAAAAAAGCAGCTTCTGAAATTCCCGATTTTCAGTTTAGTTTTTTCAAATTTATTATTGCTATCAACCATTTTAACAATGAGCTTATTCTGATTGAAAATATGGAAGAAGGCGAGGATTCAAGAATCCACGAAATTGAAACTTTAATCAATGCGCGCACTTACGGATTGTATAATTTTGAGACTTCTGGCGAAGAATCTTCCAATTGTACCGATGCCGATTTTAAAAATTATGTGGTCAAAGCAAAAGAACACTGCAAACGCGGCGATGTTTTTCAATTGGTGTTGTCGCGTCAGTTTCAGCAATCATTTACGGGCGATGAATTTAATGTTTACAGGGCTTTGCGCTCTATAAATCCGTCACCATATTTGTTTTATTTCGATTATGGAAGCTTTAAATTGATGGGTTCTTCGCCAGAAGCGCAAATTAAAATTGACAAGGAAAAAGCCATCATCAACCCAATTGCCGGGACTTTTAAACGCACCGGAATTATGGCGCAGGATATTTTATTGGGCGAAAAACTTTCAAAAGACAAAAAAGAAAATGCAGAACATGTGATGTTGGTTGATTTGGCGCGAAACGATTTAAGCAAACATGCAAGTAACGTAAAAGTTGAAGTTTTTAAAGAAGTGCAATATTTTAGCCACGTCATTCATTTGGTTTCAACAGTGCAAGGAAAGCCGATTGGAAAAGCCATTGAAATTGTGGGAGATACCTTTCCTGCCGGAACTTTAAGCGGTGCGCCAAAGTTTAAGGCGATGGAATTAATAGACAAATATGAAAATCAGACCCGCGGATTTTACGGTGGCGCGGTCGGATTTATAGGCTTAAACAATACGGTAAATTTGGCCATTGCCATTCGCTCTTTTGTGAGTAAAAATAATACTTTGTTTTATCAGGCAGGCGCGGGAATTGTTATTAATTCAACCGAAGAAGGAGAATTACAGGAAGTAAATAACAAGTTGGCGGCTTTAAAAAAGGCAATAATTTTGGCAGAAAAAATATAGTAAGGACAGGTTGCGACCTGTCCTGATTTTGGTAGAAAAGATTTAATATAAAAAAACGATTAAACAAATAAACGTTTAAAATGAAAATACTCATCATAGACAATTACGACTCCTTTACCTATAATTTGGTGCATTTGGTTGAAAGCATTACGGGCGAATATCCCGCAGTTTTCAGAAATGATGAAATTACGGTGGAAGAAGTGGGAAAATACGATATCATTATGCTTTCTCCTGGTCCCGGAATTCCAGACGAAGCCGGGATTTTAAAAGAAGTGATTAAAACTTATGCCACAACAAAGCCTGTTTTTGGCGTTTGTTTGGGCTTGCAGGCCATCGCCGAAGTTTTTGGAGGCTCGTTAGAAAATTTGGAAAATGTTTTTCACGGCGTTGCCACCACCATAAAAGTCAAAAGTCCCAACGCAATAATTTATCAAAATATTCCTGCGGAATTTGAAGCAGCGCGATACCATTCGTGGATTGCTTCTTTAAAAGATTTTCCCGAAGAATTGGAAATTACGGCAGTTGATGAATTTGGGTCGGTAATGTCTTTACAGCATAAAAAACACAATATTTGCGCGGTTCAATTCCATCCAGAATCTATTTTAACCCCAATTGGCGAGCAAATTGTCAGAAATTTTATTGAAGCGAACACTATATGAAAACCATACTAAGCAAATTAATAGAACAGCAATATTTAACAAAAGTTGAGGCCAGTGAAGTGCTTATGCAAATAGCGAATAATAGCTACAATGCTTCTCAAATGGCATCTTTTTTAACCGTTTTTATGATGCGCCCAATTTCTGTGGAAGAGCTTTCTGGTTTTCAGGATGCGTTGTTGGAATTGGCTGTAAAAATAGATTTATCCGAATTTAACACAATTGATTTATGCGGAACGGGCGGCGACGGAAAAAACACTTTTAACATTTCAACCTTAACCTCATTCATTGTTGCCGGAACAGGAAATAAAGTGGCTAAGCACGGGAATTACGGCGTTTCATCAGTAAGCGGTTCTTCAAATATGTTGGAGTTTTTGGGCTATAAATTTACCAATGATGAGGCAATATTAAAACGCCAGATGGAACACGCCAATATTTGTTTTTTGCATGCACCTTTATTTCATCCAGCGATGAAAGCTGTGGGGCCTGTGAGAAAAGAGCTGGGTGTAAAAACGTTTTTCAATATGTTGGGGCCATTGGTAAATCCGAGCTATCCGCAAAATCAGATGGTTGGCGTTTTTAATTTAGAAGTGGCAAGAATTTACAATTATTTGTTGCAAAAAACAGCCACAAATTATGGCGTTGTTTATACTTTGGATGGCTATGATGAAATAGCCTTAACTGGCGGATTTAAATTGTTTACCAAAGAAAACGAACAAATAATAACACCCGAAGAATTGGGATTGAAAAGATTGGATCAATCTGAAATTTTTGGGGGAAATACGGTAAAAGAAGCCGCAGAAATTTTCATTTCCATTTTAAATGGCGAAGGAACCGATGCCCAAAATAATGCCGTTTTGGCAAATGCCGCCTTTGCGTTGAAAATAATCGACAAAAATAAATCGTTTGAAACCGCTTTTGAAGAAGCCAAAGATTCCTTGTTCGGCTTAAAGGCCAAAGAAAGTTTGCATAAATTGGTAAGCCTTTAATATTTCAATTTTAATCTTTAAAAAAAATGAACATTTTAGACAAAATAATCGCCCATAAAAAGGTGGAAGTCGCCAAATTAATGCGCGAAGTTTCCTTGGAAAAATTGGTGAAAAGTCCGAATTTTAACCGCACCCCAATTTCCTTAAAAAAAGCGTTGACCGCTAAAAACTCAACCGGAATAATCGCCGAGTTTAAAAGAAAATCGCCTTCAAAGGGAATTATCAACGATAAAGTATCAATCGGGGAAGTAACGCAAGGCTATTTGGATGCCAACGTTGCCGCACAATCTATTTTGACTGAAATGGCGTTTTTTGGAGGAAGTATTGTCGATTTAATTCAGGCACGCGCCGTAAACGAAACCATTCCGATTTTAAGAAAGGATTTTATTGTGGACGGATTTCAAATTGTGTAGGCAAAAGCGATTGGCGCAGACGCGATTTTGTTGATTGCAGCGTGTTTGACCAAAGAAGAATTGAAAAACTACGGCAAACTGGCCGAAGATTTAGGACTGGAAGTATTGTATGAAGTGCACAATCAGGAGGAATTGGATAAAATTGAACTAAGCCATAAAATTATCGGAATTAACAATCGAAACCTTAAAACTTTTGAGGTCGATTTAGAGCATTCTGTTGCGTTGATAAAAAACATACCTGAGAATTGCATCAAAGTTTCGGAAAGCGGCATCAGCGACCCGAGAATTATTACCGGACTCAAAGAATACGGGTTTCAGGGATTTTTAATTGGCGAAACTTTTATGAAATCGGAAAATCCCGGTTTGGCTTGTCTGGAATTTATTTCTCAAATCAGGTAGAAAAAATAATGAGTTACAATTAGGGTAGGATGCGGCGTTTAACATTGAATAAATTTGCGGACTTTGCGTAAATCTTCGCGAACTTAGCGGTTAAAACATTAGAAACCTGACTATTAAAGTCAAGAAGTAAGTATCAAGTTAAGGTAATAAGTAATTAAAAAATAAATCTTTCAAACTTTTAATTTTTTAATATAAAATAAAATATGAAAATCAAAGTTTGCGGCATGTGTGACAAGGAAAATATTTCAGAGTTAATAACTTTGAAACCAGATTTTATCGGATTTATATTTTACAATAAATCGAAACGTTTTGTGGCTGATTTTCCGCAGATTGAAATTCCTTCATCAGTAAAAAAAGTGGGGGTTTTTGTTGATGAAACTATCGATGAAATTGTTGAGAAAGCAACGCGATATCAATTGGATTTCGTGCAATTGCACGGAAATGAAACTGCTGAATATTGTGAAAAATTAATTGCAATGATTACTGAGCAAAGTCGAAATGAAAATAAATTACGTCATTCTGAACTTGTTTCAGAATCTCATCCAATAGGAATTATCAAGGCATTTTCTGTTGATGAAAATTTTGATTTTTCAGCAACAAAACCTTTTGAAAAACACATTTCCCTTTTTTTATTCGATACAAAAGGAAAAAATTACGGGGGAAATGGCATAAAATTCAATTGGGACTTGCTTCAAAATTATAAAGGAAAAACACCTTTTTTATTAAGCGGAGGCATCCGTAAAAGTGACGCAGCGGAAATTATGAAATTTAAACATCCCGCTTTTTTGGGAATCGACATCAACAGTGGTTTTGAATTGGAACCCGGATTGAAAAATATCAATGAAATTAAAGAATTAAAAAGTTTATTAATATGAATTATTTTGTAAACAAGAAAGGTTATTACGGAGAATTTGGCGGGGCTTTTATTCCCGAAATGCTCTATCCGAATGTGAAGGAATTGGAAGATAATTACCTGAAAATTATGCAAGAGCCTTCTTTTCAGAAAGAATTTCAGGATTTGTTGAAAGAATATGTTGGTCGCCCAACGCCGTTATATTTCGCAAAAAGGCTTTCAGAAAAATACCAAACAAAAATTTATTTAAAAAGAGAAGATTTGTGTCATACTGGTGCGCATAAAGTGAACAATACGATCGGACAAATATTGGTGGCGAAAAGGTTGGGAAAAGCCAGGATAATTGCAGAAACAGGAGCAGGGCAACACGGCGTTGCAACAGCCACGGTTTGTGCGTTGATGGGCATTGAATGCGTGGTGTATATGGGTGAAGTTGACATTGCGCGCCAAGCACCAAACGTGGCCCGTATGAAAATGTTGGGTGCTAAAGTGGTTCCGGCTTTGTCGGGCAGCAGAACGTTAAAAGACGCGACAAATGAAGCAATCCGCGATTGGATTAACAATCCAGTAAACACGCATTACATTATTGGTTCGGTCGTTGGACCGCATCCGTATCCCGATATGGTAGCGCGTTTTCAATCGGTGATTTCAGAAGAAATTAAAAAGCAATTGATGGAAAAAGAATATAATGAAAATCCGGATTATGTGATTGCCTGTGTGGGTGGTGGAAGCAATGCCGCAGGTGCGTTTTATCATTATTTGGATGAAGAAAACGTGAATTTAATCGCTGTTGAAGCAGCTGGTTTGGGAATTCATTCTGGTGAAAGTGCTGCAACCAGTATTTTGGGAAAAGAAGGCATTATTCACGGAAGCAAAACTTTGTTGATGCAAAGTGCGGACGGACAAATAACCGAACCTTATTCTATTTCTGCTGGATTAGATTATCCAGGAATCGGACCTTTGCACGCGCATTTATATAAATCCAAACGCGCCGAATTTATTTCAATTACCGATGCAGAAGCGATGACGGCAGGTTTGGAATTGTGTAAATTGGAAGGCATTATTCCAGCCATTGAAAGCGCACACGCATTGGCGGTTTTCAACATGAAAAAGTTTAAGGAAAGCGATGTTGTGGTGTTGAATTTATCGGGAAGAGGCGACAAGGATTTGGATACCTATGTTAAATATTTTAAACTATAATTGAAGTTCAATACCATTGACGAAGTTGAAGTTTTTCTTTGTGAAACTCCGTGAACCTTTGTGCAATAGCCATTTCACAAAGATGCACAAAGAAAAACACAAAGACTCACAAAGTTGAATGTTATAATTAATTTGCGGTAAAGAAGCGAAAAATGGATTTTGATATAGCTTAGAATAATAATATGATGAGATCCTGAAACAGGTTCATGGTAACGAAATCAAAAAAAATATTAAAGATGAACAGAATAAACAAAAAGTTACAGGAAAACAAAAAACTATTGTCCATTTATTTTACGGCTGGTTTCCCAAAAATAAATGACACGGTTTCCATTATTGAAAATTTAGAGAAAAGCGGGGTCGATTTTATTGAAATCGGATTGCCTTTTAGCGATCCGTTGGCCGATGGTCCAACCATTCAGGCGAGTTCCACAAAAGCATTGGACAACGGAATGACTTCCGAAGTGTTATTCAACCAATTAAAAGATATTCGCAAAACAGTGTCAATTCCCTTAATAATTATGGGTTATTTTAATCCGATGATGCAATATGGAATTGAAAATTTCTGCAAAAAATGTGCTGAAATTGGCATCGACGGATTGATTATTCCCGATTTGCCTGTTGACGTTTATAACGATCATTATAAAGTTATTTTTCAAAAATATGGGTTGGTGAATGTCTTTTTAATTACGCCACAAACCTCTAATGAACGCATACAGTTTATCGACAAAATTTCTGACGGATTTATTTATATGGTGAGTTCGTCCAGCGTTACCGGTTCGCAAAATGCTTTTGGAAAAACACAAGATGATTATTTTAAACGGATTGCCGACTTAAATTTAAAATCGCCCCAAATTATCGGTTTTGGAATTTCCAATGCCGAAACTTTTAAGAAAGCGACCAAATATGCAAAAGGTGCCATTATTGGCTCGGCATTTGTAAAATATTTAAATGAAAACGGCACAAAAGACATCCATAAATTTGTGAGAAGTATCATAGATTGACATCTTTAACAAAATCTAAAAAAACTTTTTGTATTGTAAAACCCTAAAATCAAACGTATTGAATTTGGGGTTTTGTTTTTTTAGGCGTTGGTAATCAGGATTGCTGCCAACTGCGCGATTTGCACTTCCTGAAGGTGCTGTTAATGAAACCACTTTTATTTTTCTGATTGTTTCGTTTTCCAGCAGTTCAAATTCATGAATTTTTGGCGTTTCCGAAGAAATTAATTTGAGTGCTATGTTTTTTTCTTTTAATTGTCTTCTTAAATGATATTCCGGTCCGTTTTTACTGTTTCCGCCAGTTAACAAAAGCGTGTTTACGGAAGGATATTTTTTGATATAAAACAACAAATCTCTTAAAACAATTGTTGTCATTCCCAAATCTGAAGCATCTATTTTTTTTCGTTCGCAAGATGCCACAATATCACATATACCAATATTATTTTCAAGCAAGAATTTTTTTCGCTGTTGAATGGCCAAATCCGAAGTTTCAAAATGTAAATTCAACATAAATATTTCATCTAAAATTTTCCATAATTGTCCGTCAATGCTGCCATAACAAAAATCAACATCTCCTTTTTTAAAATTTCCAATGGAAAATCGGGGAGGCGGCAAGGTGCCAACAATAAGCTTTGTCGCATTTTTGGGAATGTAGGGTTCATAAGGGTGGACGTGGTAAAACAATTGATTTATTTTTAACGATTAATTTTTTTTTGAATTATACAATAAAGAGCGGAACATCTACTTTATGTCTTACACGATCTATAGTGGTTCCAAATATTAAATCCTTAAGCATCGCATGACCATGTCTTCCCATAATCAATAAATCAAAGGTATCTTCATTCACAATTTGCGGAATTATCCGTTTTGGATTGCCAAATCCTAACTTTATTCTAATATGATAACCCAAATCGGTTAATTCTTTTTTATAATTATTTAGAAACGCTTTATCACTTGAGGTTTCATAGTCTTTAATTCTATTTCCATAAACCAATGCTCCAGGCGTTTCAACTATATGAATAAAAGTATAGTTGGCTGTTTTTCCGCCCATTTGTAAAGCCGAAGCAACTGTTTTACGGTCTGAGGCTGAAAAATCTACCGCAATTGCAATATTTTTATAAGGCGTCAGCGCTGTAATTTCTTCAATTTTAGCAGGTTTAATATGTGGTACCATAATAGATTTTTTTAGAGGCAATCCTTTTATCAGTGGCCAAATTGTAATGAAAATTAGTAAAAATATGGCTCCGATAATAATTGGGATGATAAATAACCAAATATATATTGGTGATGCTGACGTTTCAAGCCACATTTTAACTTCATCCAAAATCAGTTTGGCATTAAGCACAACTATAATAGAAGTAATTAACCATGCCATTATGCGTTTGACGGTTTTTATGTGAAATCCTTGCATCAGTTTTTTGTCGCTCACAAAATGAATCAAAGGTATTATGGCAAAACCCAGCTGTAAACTTAGCACTACCTGACTTAAAACTAACAGCCGACCAACATATTGTTCGCCAAAATAAACGACCGTAATTAATGCCGGAATTATCGCAATTAATCGGGTGAGCAAACGCCGTACCCAAGGTTGAATTCGTAAATTTAAATAACCTTCCATAACTATTTGTCCAGCCAATGTGCCCGTAATTGTTGAACTTTGTCCAGCGGCAATTAGTGCCAATGCAAAAAGTATTGGTGCCCATTTTGTTCCCAACAAAGGTTCCAACAATTTGTGTGCATCCTGAATTTCGGCAACTTCATACATTCCGTTTTTATAGAATACTGCAGCCGCTACAATTAGAATGGCGGCATTGACAAAAAAGGCAAAATTTAATGCAATTACAGAATCAATAAAATTGTATTTCAATGCTTGAATAATCCCTTTTTTGGTGTGTTTTATTTTTCTAGTTTGCACCAAAGAAGAATGTAAGTACAGGTTATGTGGCATTACAGTTGCCCCAATAATACCAATTGCGATATACAATGCTCCATCGCCAGGCAAAGAAGGAATAAAACCCGTGAGGATTTGACCGATATCAGGCTTGGCGAAAAACATTTCAAGAAAAAAAGACAATCCGATAATCACAATCAACCCAATTATAAAAGCCTCCATTTTACGAATTCCTTTGTTGATGAGAAACAACAGTAAAAAGCTATCAAAAACCGTGATGCTAACACCCCAAATCATTGGGATACCAAACAGCAGTTGTAATCCTATCGCCATTCCTAAAACTTCGGCTAAATCGCAAGCGGCTATGGCAATTTCCGCTAAAAGGTATAAAATAAAATTTACTGCCCGAGGATAAGCTTCCCGCGAAGCTTGGGCTAAATCCAATCCACGTACAATTCCCAAACGCGTTGCCAGACTTTGTAATAGTAAAGCCATCAAATTGGACATTAATAAAACCCAAATTAAAGCATAGCCAAATTGACTTCCTCCAGCAATATCTGTGGCCCAATTTCCCGGATCCATATAGCCAACACTTACCAAATAGGCTGGACCTAAAAATGCCAATATTTTTCTCCACTTCGTTTTTTTCCCAGAAGTATTAACAGATTCGTGGACTTCTCCCAGTGATTTTCTGTGTTTTTTGTCGATCATTTATAATTTATGATTGAAGATATCAAGAAAAATTAAATTTTTCTACCAAATAAACTTCCCATAATCGGTGTTTTCTATTAATAGCGATTACGGTTTTTGCGCCTAATTGACTCATTTAAAATCCTTTATATTTTTTTATAATTGATTAATTTTTTTTCTGAAAGCTTTTTAATTATATCGGTTACCGAAGAGGTTTTCGTTTCCATTCCTTTTTGAAAGTGCATTGGCACTCACTCCGTTTGGGTGTGTTCGCTTTCAATGAAATATGGTCTTTAAATGATTTTCTTCTGAGAATGTTATCATTTATTCATTTATTAGATACAAATGTACACCAAATAAAATATATTTTTAGACTAGACTAAATTTTATTTATGGCTAATAGAAAAATAAACAATATTATTCGAGTAGATTTTTACAAACAGGTCGCCTGGATGGGACTTTGATTAATAAATTATTTTTTATGAATTTTTATTGGACAACAATGAAAAATAATATTTAATGATTTAAGAAAATACAATGTAAATTTACCATCGAATTGAATTTTATGACAGAATCAATAAATAGATTTTTTAAAAGTTTAGATTTTCTAAAAGGAATTGTATTGGCAGTGGCTATGTTGATACCTATTTTCTTAAGTCAATACTTTTTTGATGGCATTCATTATGGGTTTAGCGTAGCACTTGGCGTATTATTTTGTTCGCCAACCGATGTGCCTGGAAGCAACAAACACGTCTTTTTTGGAATATTAATCGCCACATTTCTATCTTTTAGTTTAACATTACTCTTTGGCTCTATCGCAAATATATTATGGCTGCTGTTGCCATTGTTGGGCATTTTTGTATTTCTTGTTTCTTACATTTCGGTTTTTGGTTTTAGGGCATCATTGATTTCCTTTGTGGGGTTAATGTCTATAGTTTTAAGTTTTATTCATGATTATTCAGAAGAAAGTTTGATGCTGCATGCATCATTAATTGCCTTGGGCGGATTATGGTATTTATCACTTACCTATTTAAAATTGCTCTTGTTTCCAAAAATTCAGGTAGATCAATTTTTTGTTAAAACTATTGAGAAAACGGCCGATTATTTAAGAATTAGAGGCGAATTGTTAGGAAATTCAACCAATAGAGAAGCATTGCGACATAAATTATTTGAGCTTCAAATTGGAATAAATGCGTTTCACGAAATGCTACGAGAAATAATTTTAACAACCAGAAGCAAATCTGGATTTTCAAACAGAACCAGACGCCAGCAAATAATTTTGACGGAATTGATAGATATCTTGGAACTTGCTATTGCAAATCCACTGGATTATGATAAGTTTGATGAGGTTTTTAAAAACCACGAAGAGAAAATTAAAGAATTTCAGCTTCTTGTTTTTGAAATTGCGGATCAATTGGAGCATATTTCAAAAGTGATTAGAAAAGAAGAAAAATTACAAGAGAATACTAAAATTCCTGAAATTTTAGGAAATATCGATAAACATATCAATTATTACCGTATTTCAGTTGGCCTTCCGAAGTCTAGAGTGGGAACTTTAATGTTGTTAAACCTTAAAAATTATCAGGAAAAACAAGCACTAAACGTAATTGCAATAGAACGTGTACTCAATAATTACAGAAAAAATGATGAAATTTTAAGCTCAAAGGAAGCCAGAAGGTTTATTACGTCACAAGATTACGATTTTAAGAAGTTAATCGAAAATTTCAATTTTAATTCTCCTATATTTAAGCATTCTTTGCGACTTGCTATCGTGGTTTTGGTTGGTTTTGCCATTGGAAAATCATTTTCTATGCAAAACCCTTACTGGATTTTATTAACCATTATTATCATTATGCGACCAAGTTTTGGGCTAACAAAATCAAGATCCATCCATAGGGTTGTTGGTACATTAATTGGCGCAGCGCTTGCAACTAGCGTTATATTAATTACGCAAAACACTACTATTTATGCCATTATTGCAGTAATTTCCTTGCCATTGGCATTTTCTTTCGTTCAATTAAATTTCAGGAATGCTGCTGTTTTTGTAACAATTAATGTCATTTTTGTGTATGCTCTTTTTAAATCCGATATCTTATCGGTCATTCAGTTTAGAATTTTGGATACTTTAATTGGAGCTTCATTGGCATTTATTTCAAATTATTTTTTATGGCCAACCTGGCAATTTCAAAATATCAGTGAGAATTTCAAAAAAGCCATTACTTCAAATCGAAATTTTTTAAAACAAGTGGCAATTTTTTATGAAAAAAAGGGAGAAGTCTCTACTGCCTATAAATTGTCAAGAAAAGAAGCTTTTTTAAATATAGGAGATTTGAATGCGGCATTTCAACGGATGAATCAAGATCCAAAATCCAAACAAGTTGAACTCTCTACAATTTATGAAATTGTTGTTTTTAACAATACATTTTTATCGTCTTTAACTGCTTTGGGAACTTTTATCCGAAACAATAAAACTTCTGAGGTGCCTGAAGAATTCAACATTTATGTAGAAAATATTTGTTCAAATCTTGAAATGGCAAAACAGATTTTAGAAAAAAGTGAAACTCTAAAAGAGGTCAATCCAACAAATGTTGAGGACGCAGAAAATTTATACGATACTTTTTTTGAGAATCTTTCCAAAAAGCGAGATCAAGAAATCGCATTTGGCGGGAAACATTCCATGACGACTAGAGTGAAGTTAAGAGAAACATTTCTGATTTCCGAGCAACTGAAATGGTTGTACAATTTGTCGGAAAAACTAATTGCCTCCGCTAAAAAATACCAGTCAACTATTTAGAATTAAGACTAAAATTTGAGCGTTTCCCTACGGGTCGGGCTTTTCGTTCCAAACTTTTTTCGCTGAAAAAGCTCAAAAAGGTTTTCCACTGCAATCCCTAACGCAATTAGGATGTACTATCAATAATTTCAAAATCCATATTTAAAGTAGTTTAACCAATTTTAAGTTTAAAATATAAAAAAACTTTTTTGCGTGCTTTGCGGTTTTTATTTGCGTGCTTTGCGGTTAATAAATTTTTGGTTCGGATTTTTTTTATAATTTTTTCTTGCTTTTTATCATAGAATACGCAATAAGAATTACGAATTTGGATTTGGATGAAAATTCAAATCTGGAATTTCCTCGTACGGACAGGTCGAGACCTGTTCCTATCGTACGGACAGGTCTAGACCTGTCCCTACTTCACTTTTACACCACCAACATAAGTTTCATCAATTTTTATTTTAGGTATTTCAGATTCCTCAATTTCCATAATGTTTTTGTCAAGAATAATAAAATCGGCCATTTTCCCAACTTCAATGCTCCCTTTCTCATTTTCTTCAAAATTGGAATAAGCTGCCCAAATGGTCATTCCTTTTAAGGTTTCTTCACGGGTCAATGCATTTTCCATTTGAAAACCATTTTCGGGAAAATCATTTAAATCTTTACGAGCAACTGCAGCATAAAAAGTTAAAATAGGACTTACTTTTTCAATGGGGAAATCGGTTCCCAAGGCTATTTTACCATAAGAATTCAACAAATCTTTATAGGCATAAGCACCTTTCATCCGCTCGGCACCAACTCTGTCGGTCGCCCAATACATATCAGAAGTTGCGTGTGTTGGCTGTACGGAAGGTAAGATGTTTTCAAAATAATTAAAATCTGCTTTGTCAATAATTTGCGCGTGTTCAATCCGCCAACGACGGTCTTTTTTTTCTTTTAGAACTTCTTTGTAGGTCTTTAACATCACGTAATTTGCAGAATCGCCAATGGCATGGGTATTCATTTGAAAGTTGGTTGCGGCAATTTTTTTGGCATATTCTTTAAGTTTATCAAGCGGAGTTACCAAAGCACCAAAATGGTTGTGTTGGTCGCTATAGGGTTTTTTCATCGCTGCGCCTCGAGAGCCCAAGGCACCATCGGCATAAACTTTAAAGGAACGCACATTTAAGCGATCGGTTTTAAAAATTCCTTTTTTTGCATAGTAATCAATGTTTTCATCACTTGCCGAAACCATGGCATAAATCCGTATTTTCAATTTACCTGTTTGCTGCAAACTATCTATTAATTCTATTGTTTCTCTTGAAAGTCCAGCATCATCAACAGTGGTTAATCCCAAATCAAAACAAATTCTTTCAGCATCTTTTAAAGCTTCAATATTTTCTTTTTGAGAAGGTGTTGGGATTTTCGCTTCAATTAATTCCATTGGAGTATCGATAAATATACCGGTTAATTTTCCATTTTTTTGTAGTATTTCACCACCTGAAAAGGGTGTTTCTGGTGTAATTCCTGCCAAATCTATGGCAGCTTGGTTGGCCAACAGCGCATGACCATCAATTCTTGTGATGGCAATTGGCGTTTTTGGAAATAATTCATCCAATTTATTCTTGGTCGGAAATTCTTTTATTTCCCAATCGTTTTGATCCCAACCACGCCCAGTGATAAATGCTACATTATTTTCTTTTTGAAAATCAACGATTCGCTGTATAACTTCATCAAAACTTTTGGTATCCGTTAAGTCAACTTTTTGCTGTTGCAATCCCAATCCAAAAAAATGACAATGCGCATCTATAAATCCCGGGATTATGGTTTTTCCTTTTGCATCATTTATATAAGTTGCAGCATATTTTGCCTGAATTTCCTGCGTTGTTCCCACGGCAACAATTTTACTGTCTTTTATAGCGAAGGCTTCGGCTTTGTCAAAATGATTATTTACCGTATAAATATTGGCATTGATGACCACGGTGTCAACTTTTTCTTTCTTTGTGCAAGAAATTCCTGTAATTAACAAGAGGCCTAAAATTATTTTTTTCATTATTCTAAATAATTATCCAACAAATAAACCATTGAAGCCATTGAAGCAGCTCCCAGTTCAAGTTCTCGTTTATTCACTTTATCAAAAGTGTCATTTGCGGCATGATGATAATCGAAATAACGTTGGGAATCGGGTCTGTAACCGACTAAAGTAATGGCTTCATATTTTAATGGTCCAATATCTGATCCAGCATGTCCTCGGTCGATATCATGCAAGCCGTAAGGGGCAAGCAATGATTTCCAACTTTTAATCAACTCTGAATTTTTACCGTTTGCATCATCAATAGAAAATCCTCTTGGTGTAAATCCTCCAGAATCTGATTCTAAAGCTGCAAGATGGTTTTCGTTATTTTTTTTAGCTTCTTCGGCATATTTTCTACCACCTCTCAAACCGTTTTCTTCATTCATAAATAATACGGCGCGAAGCGTATGTTTAGGTTTTATTCCATTTAATTTAAACAGTCTTAAAACTTCTATAGATTGCACAATTCCCGCACCGTCATCGTGTGCGCCATCACCCAAATCCCAAGAGTCTAAATGTCCTCCAACAGTAATATATTCATTTGGAAATTCACTTCCAGTAAGTTCTCCTATGACGTTAAATGATGGTGCATCTGGCAATGTTTCGCAACTTTGTTTGAAGTAAAATTTTAAGGTCGGATTTTCTTTTAATTTTTCGCTCAATAAATTTGCTGCTATTGTGCTAATTGCTGCGGCAGGAACTTTTTCATTTTCAGGAATATCGCCGTATCCCATTGCACCAGTATGCGGAAAATTATCAATACTGTTTGTCATAGAACGCACAATAACACCTAAAACACCAAATTTACCAGTAACTTTAGCACCGCCGCCCCTTTGGTCAACGCAACCGCCATAAGCTTTAAAAGTTTCAATTAAGGTGTCGTCGAACGGACGGTTAAAAAAAACGATTTTCCCTCTCAGTTTTTCTCCCAATGCTTCAGCTTCTGCCAAGCTATTTACTTCAACAACTTCTCCTGAAACACCGTTTTTAGGCGTTGCAATAGAGCCTCCTAAAGCGCAAATCGCTACATCATATTTAATTTTGTCAACGGTAAAATAAGCTTCTTCTTTTTCGCCTCTTACCCAATGAGGAACCATTACAGGTTGCAGCCAAACTTTGTCAAATTCCAATTCGGTCATTAATTTTTCGCCCCATTCAACGGCTTGTTGTGCTTCTGGTGATCCAGATAAACGTCCGCCAATATTGGATGTTAAATCGCGCAACCATTCATAACCTTCTCCATTAGTTAAAGCGGAATTAAACAGGTGCTTAACAACAATCGAATCGGTTTTGTTTATGGGTTGTTCATTGATTTTTGCTGTTTTAGCACTGTTAAATGAGGAAAACGCAATAAATATGATTATTGCAATAAAAAAATGTTTCATTTTATGTAGGTTTTTAAATGCCTAAAACTACATAAAAAAGTTTAATTTATTGGTTCTGGTTATATTTTTGTGGGGTGGTTTAAGATAAATAAAGTTTTTCTTTGTGTAACTTATTGCTCCTTTGAGAAACTTTGTGTAAAGGCTATGGTACAAATACACACAGAGAAAATACACAAAGACTCTCAAATTTTAGCTTATAATATTTTAGATGTTTTGGCTTTTTTACAAATCAAATTTGTAGGTTAAACCCGCCAAAATTTGCAAGGTTTGTACTTGATAATTTAAAAATCGGTGGTATTTTTCGCCAAGAGCATTGTTAATTTTTGCAAAAACAGTCAGCCTGTCCGAAAAGACATAACCACCATTTAAATTTAAATCCAAGTAGGAATCATTTTTAAAGATACGACCACTTTCAGATGTTAATCCATAAGGAATTACAAAATCGTTGGTTTCGCCGTTGTAAAATAATTTTGCACCCGCAAACCAATCCTTATTTTGATAATCTGCTGAAATGGTTGCTATCATTGTTGGTAAATTCCAAGCTTCTGACTGTGTATCAAGGGTATAATGTGAATAGTTAACAGATCCGCTAAAATTAAATTCTTTAGAAGCGTCAATGGTAATTTCTCCAAAAAACCCAAGGGTTTTGAGATCGTCATAAATAACTCCATAAGAATTTCCTGCTTCATAGGCTTTCTCAACAATAATGGTTCCATCGGTTTTTGTCTGATTTTGGATAAAAAAAGGTTTGTTTTTTTCAGAAGTATGGCTCACATTAAAGTTATAACCAATATTTGAAGCCAGTTTACCTTTTGTGCCAAAAAACGCACGATATTGTTTGTCTGTTTGTTTAATATCTAATGTTGGAGAAACAAACGGATTTTCATCCGCAAAATCTTTATAGTTATTTTGTATCAAATCTCCTGTTATACCTGCAAAAACGGTCAATACTTCATCAATCATTTTAAAGGAAGTTGTGACGTTTGGATAAGCATAATAATCTGTATTTTTATGCTCTAAATCATTCACATAAAATAATTTGGCACCTAAATTAAGTGTAAAATTATCTCTGACAATCTCTAAATTTGGATTAAAACCCAAGTTTAAAAAACTATAATTTACATCGTTTCCATCGGTATAGCTTTGTTTAAACCTTCCAGAAATAAGATCAATTAAAAATTCGCCATTTATTTTTTCCGATGAAATTGGAAATTCTAATTTGGGTTTTACCAGCAACCGTATTTCATTGGTGCTATAATCGTCCGAAAAATTTACAATTTCAGCGGTAGCACCCGTAAAAAAGGAATCTTCAAAGCTAATTTTTCCACCGCCATAAACGGTATTGTAAATTTGTTTTTCATCCATGGCACCAATAAAAGCATCAGTATAAGTAATGTCATTTGACAAACCATAATAATTTTGTGATTTCAGTTGCATACCCGCATTGACTTGCCAATTATAATCGCGGTCAAACTGTTTGTAGTAAAGATCAATTTTCGAGTCGAAAAAATTATCGTCTAACAATACATCTTTTACATCGCCATCTGATGAAAGGTGATTTAAGAAAATCCCAAAGTCGTTGTTCTTTTTGTCGCCTGAATGCAGAAAGGCTTCAATAAATGCGGTGTTGAGATTCCCATATCCGGCAGAGATATAATTTTCATACAAGCGTTCTTTTGGTGCTCTTACAATGCTTTGTGCTTTTCCTTTTGAAGGCGTAAAAGTGGAAGCAACTGGAATAGAAAAAATAGTATAACTAACTTTTTCTTTTGCTAAATTATTTGTTTCATTTTCAATAGACGGATTTGAACGTACCTTAAAAGCATCAGAAATAGTTGGCGCATAAGGTTTTTCAACAGTAATTTCCTCTATTTTTAAAGTGTCCTTTTTCTTGGTTATCTGAGAAAAGGATACACTAGTCACTAAAATGAAAAATGAAGTTATCAGGAGTTTATTTTGCATTGCTTTTTTGTTGTTTATTCGTTTAACTGTTTCCCTTTGGCTCCGCTCAGGATGCCAAATTGTGTAATTGTTTAGTTGAACTACTCAATTATTAATTTTTCACTATTAATTATTCATTGTTAATTGACTCATTGGTTTTTGCTTGTTCCATTTTAATTTTAGCAAGTGCTGCTGAGGCTTCTTCAACAATATCATTAAACTGCGAAAAGTTTTTAATAACGCTTTCCAAAATATAAGTGGCTTGGTAGGCATCTTTTAATTGGTAATTATTGTCGGCCATCAATATCAATCCCTTTGCGCCCCAATATTTGTATGCAGAATATTCAGCAGCTATTTTTTGAACAATTTCATTTGAAACTCTATAACTTCCATCTTTATTTTCAAAGTAGGCGTTATAATACAAAGCTTCGGCTTTTAACTCGCCAGAGGCAACTCTTTCAACTTCTTTATAAGCATTTCTAGCTTTTATTTCGTTGTTCGTTTTCATTGCAGAGCGCGCAATAATTACATGCGCATCCGATTTTATGCGGTCTTCCAATTTGGAATTTCGCAAAACCAATTCAGCATAATCTACCGCTTTATCATAATTTTTATCGGCATAATAGCCTTTCATTAAGTTAGATTGTGCAAATATGATATTTTGCGGCAAATTGGCTTCACTTTCCAATCGTTCTAATAACGGAATGGCTTTTTGCCAATTGTTATTTTCCAAATAAACAAGCGATAAGCGTGAAAGCGCATCTTCGGTAAATTCATTTTGCGGTTGATTTACAACATAATTATAATTTGAAATCGCTTCGGAATGTTTGTTTTCAGAAAATAACGACTGCGCCAAATAAAAATTGGCATTTAAGGCATGCAAGCCATTTGGAAAACTTATTAGGTATTTTTTGAAGCTTTCAATTGCTTTTTTATGGTTGTTTTGCAGGTATTGTTTTTCGGCAGATTCGTAAGTGTCATTATCCAATTCAGCATCAGACACATTTACAAAATCGATTGTTTTTACCCAAGCGGCATATTCATCAACCCTGCCTAAATCGACATAGATTTGGCGCGAATTTTTAACCGCTTGTTTGGCATCGGCTGAATTTGGATACTGTTGCACAACAGCTTTGTATGTTGCTAGCGCTTGATCATTTTTGTTGCTGTTGTAATAAATCAATCCTTTTTTAAGCATTGCTTTTGAAACAAACGGACTTCTTTTAAAGTTTGTAATAAGCTTGTCGAAATTTTCTAAGGCCAATTCATTTTGATTTTTTTCCAGGTATGAATTTCCCAAAACATAATAGGCGTCATCTTTATAGGCAGACTTTACGGAAGAATTTAAAAAGGCGTTTAAGGCGGTTATTTTGGCATTTTCATTGCCTGTAAGTCCATAACTTATCGCTTTTTGAAATTGCGCATAATCGGCGTCAATTCCTTTCATGTCAATGGCTTTGCTGTAATATTCTATGGCGTTTGAATAGCTGCGGGTTACAAAATAGCCATCGCCAATTCTTAAATAAGCGTCGTTTTTTCTAACGGCGTCATCCGAATTTTTGGCACTGTATTTTTTGAAGGCTTCAATGGCATTTCCATAATCTTTTTGTTTAAAATAAGCATAGCCTAAATTGTAATACAATTCTTTATATTCGGGTGTTTTTGAAGCCTCAGAATTTGATGCAAATTTTTGAAAATCTGTGGAAGCTTCCCTAAAATTATTCAAAAGGTAATTTGATTCGGCTTTCCAATAAGTTGCTCTTGCCGTAAAATTGGCATTTAAAGGAACAGAAAGTGAATTTTCAAAACTTTCTTTTGCCAGATCGTAATTTCCTTCCGCAAAAAGTTCTGTACCTCTATAAAATGCCACTTTTTGAAAAAGAGCACGTTCTTTGGCACTTTTTTTATCTTTCAAATAGCCCAAAGCACCTTTATAATCTTTTGAAGTGATATAGGCGCTGATAATTAATTCGTTAATTTCATCCCGATGCGTTGAATTTGGATACAAGTCAATATATTCTTTTAAAACATCGGGAACACTTTTATACGGATTTCCAATTTCGTAGCTTAATTTGGCATAGTTTAACCAAGCATCTTTTTGAATTTCTGGCACAAACTGCATTTGAGAAGCATTTCTGAAAGCATTTAAAGCTTCTTGTTTTTTGTCTGTTTTCAAGTAACATTCCGCCAAATGATAATAAGCATTTTGAGCCACCGAATTGTTTCCACCAATTATTTTATTGAAAGTGCTTATGGCATTCTCATAGTCGTTTTGTTTGTAATAGGCATAACCCAACAAATAATAATCGGTATTGTTCCATTTGCCTCGTTGTCCTTTATAATTTTTTAAATGCGGAATGGCTTCCTCATATTTTTGAAGGTTAAAATAACTTTCTCCTACTATTTTGGAAATTTCGGAATGTTCAATTCCTTTTGCTTTTTGAAGCAATGGCAGACCGTTTTCAATCGCTTTGTCGAACTTTCCCAATTTAAAGTTCATATCGGCCAAATAGTAGGAAACATTTGTTTTATAGGAAGTATTATCGGCCACTTCGCCCAAATATTCATTGGCAGTTTCATAATCATCCTGATTATAGGCGATATATCCGTAATAATACTTGGCTTTCGTGCCATATTCTTGGGAATTCAATAAATTTAAGAAATAGGGTTTTGATTTTGCGTAGTTTTTGGTGACGAATAAAGAATAGCCATAGTTAAAATTAAAGGTTTCGTCCTCTCTGATTGTTAAACTGGTTGTGTTAACTTTTGCATACCATTTAGCGGCATAACCGTATTTTCCAACTTTAAAATAATAGTCGGCAATATCTATGGAAGCCCTGTTATGTTTTGTGCTGGTGGGATATTTATCCACAAATTGCTGCATCAATTCATCAGAATTTGGTTGTTCCAGCCGAATGGCACAATTGGCGATATAATAGTCGCAGTTGGCTTCTAATTCATCCGAATTTTCGAACTGGGGTTTTATGTCGATAAATTTTTCCTGTGCGGCTAAATACGCTTTGTTTTGGTACAATTCAATTGCGTGATTATAAGCGGAAAGTGGGTTTGTGTAAATGGTCGTTTGTTGTGCCGAAATTGTCAGTGTTGCAAGAAACACAATAAACGAAAGGACAATCTTTTTATAAATCATATGAATAAAAATTGAAAGTTTTAACTATTATGTAATAACGTATTTTTTTTTCGAAATTGTCTTACCCAAAAATTATTTTTTTAACAAAATGGTGTCAATAAGTATTCCCCTATTTCATTTTTAGAGTGTTAAACATTAAATTTTTGAAATAAATGGTGTATTATTAATTATTTTAATGTCGATACTTTACTTTAAAATATCTAGTTTTGTCAAAAACAGCGCGTACTATGTCAGAAGTCATTCTTTCCTTACAAAATGCACAAATATACCAAAGAGAAAACTTGGTTTTGTCTGATGTTAATTTGCAAATTAGCATGGGTGAATTTGTTTATTTAATTGGAAAAACCGGAAGCGGAAAAAGCAGCTTGATGAAAACCCTGTATGGGGATTTGCCCTTGGAGAAAGGCGAAGGAAGCATTGTTGGATTTAATTTAAAAAGTTTAAAGGAAGACGAGATTCCTTTTCTGCGCCGAAAACTCGGAATTGTATTTCAGGACTTTAAGTTGTTGAACGACAGAAGTGTTTATGACAATTTATTGTTTGTGTTAAAGGCAACCGGATGGAAAGATGAGGTGAAAATAAAAGAGAAAATTAATGAAGTCTTGTTAAAAGTTGGCATGGAAACAAAAGGTTTTAAAATGCCTTATTTATTATCTGGCGGTGAACAACAAAGAATCGCCATTGCCAGGGCTTTGTTAAATGACCCCGACTTAATTTTAGCGGATGAGCCAACAGGAAATTTAGATCCTGCCACATCGGTTGACGTTTTAAATGTGTTAAAGGACATTCACGACAGCGGAAAAACGATATTGATGGGAACTCATGATTATGCACTTATTTTAAAATTCCCTTATAAAACAATCAAATGTGAAGGCGGTGAGTTGTTTGAAGTGGTACAGCAGAAAACTTCTCAGTAAAAGCGATTTTAATTTTAGGCGATTATTCTTATATAACAGCAACTTTTCTCTTAAACGACAAATAATAAATATTTGCCATTAAAATAAATCCATTTGTAATAATAATTGGATAAGAAGTCTGCAATAGTATTCCATAAACCACAAAAAGTATAGCTCCCAAGGAATTGATGATTCTAAGGGTATTTATATTTTTCATCATAAACGAAATTATCAGTGCCAACGAGGCGGCGTACCCAACCCATTCTGTAATTGTAATTCCTAAAAGCATAATTTAAATTTATATTTGAGCGGGTAAAGATACTTATAAAATATAATAGGAAAGCGTATAAAAAAATCATTGTTGTCCGATAAAAATTCATAAAAAATGATTTATCGCTATCAAAAACTGGACTTTATAAGCAGTTCGCCCCGCTGGGGCTTGTTTTTGGAAAAAATCTATATTTCTACAAGCAGTAAGTCCCGATGGGACTAAAATAGCTCCAGAGGAGCTACATGTTTGTAGAAACATAAAATAATATTAATTAAAGCCCCATCGGGGCGACCTGTTTATCAAAAATTTAATCGGACAATAATGTAAAAGAATAGCAAAAAAAACCTCACTCGAGAAGAGTGAGGAAAATTGCTATGAAAAAGATGGTAAGCTATGAAACTTACCATAGCAAAGATACAAAACATATTTATATAAAAATTAAAACAATGTTAAAAAAATGATAAAAGATTATGGGCAGTTTTTAAAAGCCATTTTCTGGGTTTCAATACTTATTTATTGAAGTTCAATAAAAGTTTTTTTAAAAGATAAATAAGAATGAAGATGCTTAAAAATAGACAAAAAAAAACCTCACTCAAGGAGAGTGAGGAAAATTGCTATGAAAAAGATGGTAAGCTATGAAACTTACCATAGCAAAGATACAAAACATATTTATATAAAAATTAAAATAATGTTAAAAAAATCAAAAAAGATGATAAAAGATTATGGGCAGTTTTTAAAAGCCATTTTCTGGGTTTCAATACTTATTTTATTGAAGTTCAATAAAAGTTTTTTTAAATGATAAATAGAAGAATGAAGATGCTTAAAAATAGACAGAAGAAGCTTAAAAATAGACAAAAAAAACCTCACTAAAGGAGAGTGAAGAAAATTGCTATGAAAAAGATGGTAAGCTATGAAACTTACCATACCAAAGATACAAAACATATTTATATAAAAAAGAAAATAATGTTAAAAAAATCAAAAAAGATGATAAAAGATTATGGGCAGTT
>JAQVGD010000033.1 GCA_028696945.1 Lutibacter sp. | reverse complement strand
CTGAATATCGGCTGTCCGAAAAAAATTGTACTTTTGCCCATAGCTGAATTTTTGGTTATAGATTAATTCTGCTATATACGAAAAATCCCTCAATTATTGAGGGATTTTTTATCGGACACTAATAATAGAATTTAACAAAACACAGGAAAATCATTTCAAATTAATGACATTGTCCTTTGGGAAGAATTTAGGTTGGGATATTTACTTGTTACGGGCAATAAATACAATTCCGCGCTATCAATTTGTATTATATATTTGAGCTATTGGGTTTGAAAGTCTTCCGCAAACCTATTTTTATGTTAGGATATAATTCTCAAACGAATATAATGATGAAAATTGAGCTCAGGTAATCCTAAAACAATCTTAAAAAGAAGAGACTTTCTTCAAATTTATTTAAATTATCCATAATTCTCTTATATTTACTCCAAATAAAAGCCAGTTAGTGGCAAAATAATAGGGTTGACAAATGACAGATTTTTTTAAACATTTAATGCACGAATTTGCATTGCCTCTGGGGAATCCAGTATTAATTTTTTCATTAATTCTACTTATTATCCTGCTCTCGCCAATTCTTCTCAGAAAATTAAATATTCCTGGAATTATTGGCTTAATTATTTCTGGTGTTGTTATTGGGCCTTATGGCTTAAATATTCTGGAAAAAAATTCTGCAGTTGATCTCTTTTCAACCATTGGTTTGCTGTATATTATGTTTATTGCTGGACTGGAATTGGACATGAACCAATTTAAGGCAAACAGGAACAAAAGTATTTTATTTGGGTTTTTCACTTTCATAATTCCATTGAGCATTGGCTTTCCTGTTTGTTTCTATCTTTTGGGATACGATTTTAATGCCAGTTTCCTTACAGCTAGCATGTTTGCAACCCATACGCTTGTGGCTTATCCTATAGTAAGTAAATTAGGGATTTCTAAAAATCAGGCAGTTGCAGTTACTGTTGGCGGAACTATCCTCACAGATACCGCTGTACTTATTATATTGGCCGTAATTATTGGCAATAGCGAGGGAAATTTGAATCAGGACTTTTGGATTAAATTGGGCATTTCATTGGCAATCTTTTCTGCTATCATGTTTTATATTATTCCGAAAATAGCGAAATGGTTTTTTAGCAAACTGGAAAGTGAAAAACATTCTCATTATATTTTTGTGTTAGCCGTTGTTTTTTTTGCGGCATTTTTAGCAGAAGTTGCTGGTGTTGAGCCAATTATTGGTGCTTTCGTTGCTGGCTTAGCACTCAACAAACTAATTCCGCATTCTTCAGCATTGATGAATAGGATAGAGTTTATTGGAAATTCGTTATTTATCCCATTCTTTTTGATATCCGTTGGAATGATTGTTAATTTAAGTGTCATCTTAAAAGGGCCAGAAGCGATGATTATTGCGGGAACGCTAACAGTTGTCGCATTGTTAGGAAAATGGATTGCTGCCTTGTTTACGCAACTTGTTTTTAGATATTCATCTGCCCAGCGCCAACTCATATTTGGTCTTAGCAGTTCCCACGCCGCCGCAACGCTTGCCATAATATTGGTGGGTTACAAAGCCAAAATTTTAGACGAAAATATTCTTAACGGAACAATCATTCTTATCTTAATTACCTGCATCGTGGCATCATTTGCAACGGAAAAAGCCACTAAAAAGATTGTCTTTGAGATGGATGAAGATTCTTCTGAACTCAAAAAAGGAAGTGAATTTAGCGATGAACATATTTTAATTCCATTCGCTAATATTGAAAGCATTGAAAAATTGCTTGAATTCTCTATTTTTATAAGGGATAAAAAATCTGCCAATCCTATATCCATTCTTTCCGTAGTTTCCAACAATGACGAAGCGGAAATAAACATTATTAGAGCAAGGAGCAAACTCGAAAATTTTGTGAAACAAGCTTCCGCTTCAGAAACAAAAGTTACAGTAATTACCACCATAGACCATAACCCCGCAAGCGGAATATCACGTATTTCAAAGGAAATTATGGCTGATATTATTGTTTTGGGATGGCCTCAACATACAGGTCTATTGGAAAAATTAGTCGGCGAAAAAGTGGATAACATTCTTAACAATAACAATAAAACCACCTTTATCTGTCATTTTGAAAAGCCTTTGGTGTTACACAAACGAATTGCACTGGCTATCCCGCCTTTGGCTGAACATGAAAACGGATTTAATCTTTGGTTCGCAAAAATGGCCAAATTGGCACAAGAACTCAGCATTCCCATTTTGCTGTGTTGCAACGAAACAACCCAAAATTATATTTATAAACTGGTAAAAAAAATCCGGTTAACAGCCTCAATTGTGCCTTATTCATTTGAAGACTGGGACGATTTTTTTATCATTGCCAAAGTTGTGAAAGCAGATGATTTACTAGCGGTGGTTTGCGCACGAAAAGGGGCGGCTTCCTATATGAATATGTTTGAAAATCTGCCGTCAAAACTTGAAAAATATTTTAAAAAAAATAGTCGAATCGTAATTTATCCGCAGCAATTCAATCAACGTTTCAGCAACGAACACTATAATAACATTACGCCAGAGCCATTGCGCAAAGGAATTGAGGCCGCACAAAAAATTGGTCGGGGCATTGGAAACATCTTTAAAAAGGACGACTTTGAATAATTCTCAATTTTAAGAGATAATATTTATATTTGCACCTATCATACAAAAGATTAAAACATCGTAAATAGCTATAAAACAGAGAAGATACAAACCAATGGTCGCAAAAAAACAAACCGAAACAATGAAATGTTAAAACAAATATCTCCTTTAAAAAAGCAATTGGTTAAATTCACACTTATCGGACTTTTGGCCGTTTCGGTAGATTTTTTTTGCTATTTTATTTTACTTACTGTGCTTCCCGAAAAAATGTCTGAAACTATTGGCAACGAAGCCTTAGCCAAAAGCATCTCGTTTATGTGCGGAATGACCGTTACCTATTTTTTTAATAAATTTTGGACTTGGAAAAAAAAGGACAAATCCAAAAAAAGATTGGTAAAATTTGTGGTTTTATATGGCATCGCATTACTTATAAATGTAGGAACCAACTCGGTATTGCTGTATGTTTTACACCAATACAGAAATTTAATTGATTTTCCCTTCAAATACGTCATCGCATTTGTTGGTGCCTCTGGTCTCAGCGCATCATTTAGCTTTATGGGACAAAAATTTTGGGTGTTTAAAAGTCAGGAAACAATTATTGTGCATTAAAATATTATGACTGGGTATATAAAAAGTGGTTTTGTTTTGTACTTTTTCAAGTCCTTTCCTTAGAGGAGGATTTAGGCGGAAATACCTACTCGTTACAGGCATGGAATACAATTCCGCACAATAAATTTGTGTTATCTATTCGAGCTATTGGGAGTTCATTGTGCCGCAAATTGTTTCTACCCTAAAAAGCTTACCATAAATAATAACACCTATAAAAACCAATCAATTATGTTTATGGAAATGGTTTAAACATTATTCACGTTAATTACCAAAGATGTACCTTACACTTAAACCAGAACTTATTGATTGTCTTGGAAAAGTTGTTGAAATAGCATATTGGGAAGCACTTTGATCAAAATAAAACGAGGCTGTTAAGTTTTTACTTAACGCATAATCCGCAAAAAATTTAAGCGACAATAAACGTTGCCCTCCTGTTACTTGATCATTATCTTTATCTATCGCCCTAACAATTGTTTCATCGTCTCTTAAGGATATATCTGCCCTTAAATCTAAATCTCCCTTAAGTCTTGTCAACTCACCGCCAAATCTAAATCTCATGGCTAAATCTTTAATTCTGTAACCTAGTCCAATAACATATTCTATCCCTTTTATTTGGGTTATTGTGTTGTTGTTAAAGTTTAATGTAAGCCCTCTGTCTTTATTAATTCGACCACTAAAAGAAACGGAATTTTTCATTTTCATATCGACTTTTATCAGTGGTGAAAATTCTTCCAGTAAATTAATATTTGAAAAAATAGTTTTATTGATGTAATTGCCTGCTATATCGGTTTCTGTATAAGGAGCATTTTCATTATATGCCAAATTATTGCTGAAGCTTGTAATAGAGTAAAGCGAATTGTAACTGTGCGTAACCAAAAAGCTTCTGAAATTTTCTTTAAACCAGCCTATTTTCATCAATCCTTTGTAGGTTAATTTCCAACCAGGAATAGGAACATCCCTAAAAGCACTTAAATTTACTGTATTTGCATCTTTCCCCGAATAAGCAGCAATAAATGCAGGAAGCATAACCTGTTCGCTTGTTTCTCCAAAACCACTAATTGGTTGGTTAGAATTTGTTGCCAAACGGTTGGCAATAATTGCCCGGTTGCTTTTAAATTTTTCAAACGTGTCATCACTATTTTCAAATGATGTTTTTATCATATTGTGGCTTATACTGAAATTTCCATTTTGCGTAATTGGTGAACTTGTATCTAATATGTTATTAACAACATCCAGTTGTTGTGATGTGTTTTTGGTGTAGGTTTTAGTTCCCCTAAATTCAATGTCTAAATTTTTAGATGGCTCAACGGCGATGGTGGCATCTAATTTATTAAAATGTGTTTGGCTATAAGTTCTATTATAATAAGGGTCACTTACCTCTCTCGACAATAACCAGCCATTTTCAACAGCTTTTTGCCTGATGTCAATCTGACTTCCGAAAACAAATCCGAATGTTGGTGCAAGACTGCCACCGTAATTGTCGCGTCCTAGAAATCCGATTTGAGGAACGTATCCTGGCAAATAAGTTCCATTATTTTCAGAATAATTAATCCGTGCTCTTTTAACTGAAGTTAACACATTATAAAAAGTTTGTCCAACTTCAGCACCGACAGATTTATATTTTTTAGCAGTGCTTTTTTCAGCAATTTCTGCTGCGGTTGCGTTTGTTCCACCAACCTCAGATTTTTTATTCAAAAGTTTGTCAACGCCAATTGTTTTGTAAAATTTAGCAAAATCTATATCTGCCCCAAAGGTATGCGTATTCGCATTTTGAATTACATTTCCAATTTTATCAATGTAAGATTGTGAAGAAGCTTGCCAGTCAAAATCGGCTGTGTAGGCATAATCTGCATTCATAAAACCCAGGAACGGTATTTTATTCAATGGTATTTTGTATGTGCCATTTAATGATTGGTGATAATGATCAGGTCTTCCAGTGGTAAAGAAGTTGTCAAATATTTTAATGTCATCTGTAGCTAGAAAATCATCATAAATGTAATTATTTGCCGCCCTAAAATTAAACTGCAACGATTTTGTTAAATTATATCCTATTGTGTAATCCCAATCAAATGTATAATGACGCTGTTTCAGAACTGGCAATTCTGGCAATCCTTCAATTAAACTTCTAGAAAGCTGTTCATTATACCTTCTGATAATATTTGAGTTTACAGAGATTGTTGAAGGCAATAGATTTACATTAAGATCTTTAATAAATTTTAAATACTTGCTGCTTAATGCCTCTGTATTTTTAAATGGCTCAATAGTTAGTGGTTCAAAACTAAAATTATAGTTGGCAGAGGCACGAACATTTTGATCGAGATATTTTTGGATATTGTAATCTTTATGGTAAGTGTCGTTATAAGCATAGGAAACCGATAAGTTTTCTACACTATAAAAATGTTTTTTATTTTCTGAATTTGGATTAAATTCCTTTCTTACATTGATTAAACTAATACTTCTGCGTTTGGTATAATCTCTTGCGTTGCTGCTGTTTGGATTGATCTTTTTAGCATCATCAAACAATACATCCTGGTACTGAGGATCGTATTTAGGATCTTTAAATTCTTCGGAAATGCTATAATTAAAAGGCAATTTAATACCCCAATCTTTCGGCAACAATTTTCCTAAATTCACATTGGTAACCACATCATACAATTTTGTATCTTGTTGGCTGCGTTCATTTACGCGTTGTTCAATGCCGCCAAAACCTTCTGTTTCCATTCTTCCAGTTACGGCAATATCTGCAAAATCGGCAAAATTTGCATCGGCACTAACCACGGCTGCCCATCCGCCTTTATCATCGAACTCCGAAACGCGCAATTCATTATACCAAATCTCGGCACTTTGGTTTGTGTTTGTCACATTTTCCACGCCTAGCATAATAGTTTTTATATTTGCCAAATTCGGATTTCCTTTTACCCGAATATCGTAACCTTCCAATCCTTCAATAGGCGAAGGCATATTTACTGCTGGATATAAAACATTTGAGGCAATTCCATCTTCAAATCTTAACAATTTAAGTTTTCCCAAATTTTCCAGAAGGGCGTCTAAATTATTTTCTTCGGGCCAAATTTCAAGTGCTGTTGTAACGCCGTAATTGGATATCGTCAATAATTTTTCAAGCTGGTAATAGTTATCGTCCAAATCACTTCCAACTCTAATGATGGCTTTCAATTCATTGTTTTGAACCTGGGGTTTTGTTTGAACACCTTCGGCATGCAAAAACAATTTCAGGTGTTTGTACATTCTTAAATCTACCTTTAAATTTTTGAATACTGCCCTTGATTCTCCAGGTGCTAAATCGATGACTTTTAACGATAACGATTGCTCATTTTGTTCTTGCAATGTGGTAGTCCCCCTTAATATTTCACGCTCAATTCCAGGAGGCAACACATAAGGAATTGGGTTTCTGCTTTCATTCTCCTGAATATTAACCACGCCCACCTGAAAATTTTGCAGTTGCTCATTTGTTAAATCTTGCGGTGGCGCAATTGCCTCATCCAAGGTTTTTGTATAACGTCTCCAATCTCCACGAACCAACTGTAGTTCTCCAAAACGCAACACAATAGGCATTTTAAATTTGGTTAAAAATATTCGCATAAAACGAATGGTGTTAAAACCCGTGATGTTGTTAACAACCTCATCTGGGCTGCTTAACTGAATCCTGAATTGTAGCCATCTGAATTCTTTTTTACTACCGTCTTCAAGCTCAACGATTACCTTTTTCTCATCAACAATGTTGTTTTGACCAACAACTAAATCGCTTTTATTTAATGAGACTTTATATTGATAATAGCTTTCAACCGTGTTCATGGTTTGGTCTTTATTGATATCTTCAACATCAGGAAAAGTGGTGGCTGCAGTTGGGTAACTCTCTGTAGATAAATTATTTGTTGGCGAATTTCCCTGGGTATTGTTATATTTTTTATAGCGTGTTAAAACAGAAGCATTATTGGCATCATACTCAGAGCTTCGAAAATAAGAATAATTATCATTTGACGGATCGGGTCCAAAAGCAGTACCAAATAGTTGGATTTCTTCGTCGTCATTCAATCCGTCTAAACCAATATCCTGATTTAAACGTTCATTGTCATCATCGCTAAATGCGTACAATAAAGATTGATTGGTTGGAATTTTTCCCCATACAGTAGGCTCAGTATTGCTGGTATTTAACGGGTTTTCGGGCAAACCATTTTCGTACATTTTTCTACCGTCCTTTAAAATGTCTTCTGAAACATTTCCAAGGTTAAAATACACTTCTCCAACCTGATTTTGGGGATTATTCGGGTTTACGTTTGAAGGCAATCCTTCTTCATTTGTAATAGAATAGTGATCATAAGGATCCATCAGCCAAAATTGGATATATTCAACATTGGACTGTTCAAAATTTGTTGTGGTTAAGGGCCTGGTAATCCCTGCCCATCTGTCTTCTGGGTCGATGAATTTCCCATCGGCTCCCAAATTGGAAGTATCATAGTTATAACTTCCCCTTTCATTTGGGTAATAGGCCAAATCCAAGGTTCTCACAACGGTTGACTGCGTTAAATCTAAATCTTGTTCAGGAAATAATTCTTCATACCTTATTCTTCTTACTTCGGCCCGTGAAAGCTCCGTATTGTCAATATTTCTTGGCTGTAATGAAGATCCTCCATAAAAAAGCGGATCAATAATATACCAAGCCAATCTGGCTCTTTTGTATCCGTAAGGCAAACCAGTAGCATTTCCCCCAAAATCAAATTGTGTTTGGTATTGCGGTGTGCTTGCCGTAAACCATTGCTGAACTGATTTTATTTCTATAGGAATTTGTGACCCTTCAAAATCATCAATATAGGAAGTTGCTTGTCCGTCTAATTCAATTCCTTTTGGAGAACCTGGAATTAAATAGGCAAAATCTCCTCTAACGGAAAAATTGGAAGGAACATCTGTGTCAATATTTGGGAGTTTGTTTACCCATTTGGTAAATTTTGGCACTTCTGTCCCAAAGCTTGCATTTAACCCAAAAATGGTATTGTTGATTGGTTCTTGCCCGTACAATGCTTTTTGCGTTATTGGTTTTTCATTTAAATTTAAAATAGTGACTCCAGCAATAAAATTATCTGAAAATTTATGTTCCACATCTAGACCTAAAAAGCTTTTTGTCTGTAAATTGAAATTGGCATTGTTTTCAACAGAAACCTCAATTGGCGCATTGGACGCTTCCAAACTCGGATTGATAATTTGAACCCTTCCCATTTGATAATCTACCACATAATCAACGCCTTCAACCAATTCTCTTCCGCCAGTAGTTACCCTAACCGAGCCTTGTTCCACATTAAACGCCCCTAACGGAATGCCTTCAGCACTTTCAGATTTATGGTATCCTTTTAATAAATATTTATCTTTTCTCTGAAAATTATTTCTTGCTTCAGATTGCGTGATTCGATATAATTCATTAAAAATATACTTCTCATCGGCACTGTTGGTTAATTTTGATTGTAAATCTGTACCGAAAGGTTCAACTGTCGGGAAAATAATAAATCCCTTTTCCGAATTTACAGTTACCCCTTCCACATAATCAAAATAACCATCGCCTTCAGGAGTGTAGAACTGACTTTGGTCGAGCCTGTCCACATCCAGTAAATTTAAAAGCGTTCTATCTGAAATCCCAGGTGTTTGCGCATTTTGCAATACGTTTATCGGTACGCCTGTGGCATCATCTGCATACAACAATTCCAATCGGAAACCGTCGGGTTGCATTCTGTAGGTTTGCAAAGAATAGATATTTTTCATCATCAAATCCCATAGCGGAATCTCTGTGCTAATGATTTCACTTCGCAATAATTTTACCACAATATTTTCAGGTGCGATTATACCATCGCTGGTAAATTCACCAACTTTATACACTTTGGAATCACCGCTTATGGTATATTCAAACGCTACCGCAAGTACATCAGAATCGGCCAACCTTCTATTTAGTGAAATATATCCCAATTGCGGATGCACCCTAAATTCATCTGGCTTTAATTTTATGGCATTTTCCAACACCGAATAATCACGACCTTGTTGCATGGCAAAAGGAGACAAACCATTGCTTACTGTTGAAATATTACGAACTGGATTTGAAGGGGTTAAGATAGATGAAATGTCGTTTGCATTGTTCGATGGAAAAAACGCTCCAGGAACTGGTGTTACATTTGCCGGACCAATATTTGTTGGATCACCTTCTCCAATATCTGAAAGTGCCACAATATTTCTGATGTCAATAGTTGTTGCGTTTCTATTGGTTACCCAAACTTCCACTTTTGTGATATTTATAGCACTGTTGATTAACGGAAAATCTTTTAAAGCGGTGTTGTAATTGTCCCTAAAATACTGCGCTAAAAAGAAGTGCCGATTTTCATCGTAATCAGTTGTCTGTAATTCAAATTCCTGAATGGTAGAGCCGCCTTGCGCAGCAACCGTTTTTGTTTGTGATTTTTGTTCAGCAAAAACGCCAGTAACGGTTGTTTTTCCAAATTTTAATTGTGCTTTAACCCCAAATAAATTTTGGGCACCCACAATTAAAGAATTTTTTAGTGGCATGCTCACATTTCCCACCTCTACTTTTTGAAGAATGTCATCTTCCGTTGGCGTATATTCTAACTTTATCTGATTTTGGAAGTTAAAAGTTGATTCTGTGTCGTATTGGGCACTTACTTTTACATTGGTTCCTACTTTCGCTAAGATACTAGCACTAATTTCCTGATTAAAATCGAGCGTAAAACTTTTTCTGTTGCGTTCAGACAATTGGGGATTGTCAACTTTTTGATACAACATTCCCAACTTTACCAAAACAGAACCTTGCGGATTTACCTCAATGGTATTTCCTCCAAAAATGGATTGAAAAAAATCTGAGTTTACGTAATAAGTTGGCAATAAATTTTTTTGTTCATCAGCACTTCCTTCTTTTTTGCTGTTTGTTGCACTAATTTTGTTTTTATAATAGGCAAGCATATCTTTTTTTAGCTTGTATTGTTTATACTCTTCCTGAGTCATAAAAATTGGGTACTGCACATAATAATCTCCAATTTTTTCAATAATCATATATTTTCCAAGCGCGGCATCATAAATAATTTCCGATTGCTTTGGGTCGGCTAAAAACAAGCTTCCTTCCTCAAATCTTTTAAATGGGTATTTTAATTTTATGGTATCTGTTGCTTTTTCAACAAACGTAGTGTCATTTGGAATAAGTATAGGTGGAGTTTGGGCTTTAACTGTTGCCAGAAAAGACCAAAAGAAAAAAAATAAAATATATGTTTTAAATATATCTCGTGGGTTTTTCAAATTCTATAAATTTTTCAATGCGTTTTTTATTAAAACTTCAACACTTACTGTTTTATCTTCAAGCAGTATTTTATCAACTACTTTTTCAACCTGTTTTTTATTAAATCCTAAGATTTCTAATGCTGATAACGCTTCATTTTTAATCGTATTGCTTTGGCTAACATAAACTTCATCAATGGCATAGGTTTTGGAAATTTTGTCTCTTAAATCAACCAAAACACGTTGTGCTGTTTTAACGCCAATTCCTTTTACGGACTGAATAACAGAAACATTATTTGAGGCGATTGCTTGTTGAATTTCATCGGTAGTCATCGATGATAACATGGTTCGGGCAATACTTGGCCCTACCCCTGAAACGGAAATAAGCAATCTAAAAATTTCGCGTTCAGTTTTGTTGATAAACCCGTATAAAGTATGCGCATCTTCCTTAATAGAAAGATGCGTATATAGAATAACAAATTCATTATCTGGGAGTTGAGAATAGGTGTTAAGAGAAATGTTAAGCCAGTAACCTACGCCATTTGTTTCAATAACGGCAAAAGTTGGGTTTTTTTCAACTAACTTCCCTCGTATGTGAGTTATCATATTTCATTTTCTATTGTCTCCCAAATGTAGTAAAATATTATATACTTTTCATTTTTTCCTGAGCCTGTACAATCGCCACACATGCCATGTTCACAATCTCGTCAACGCCAGCACCGAGTTGTAAAATATGAACTGGTTTTTGAAGTCCCATAATAATAGGTCCAATAGATACAATTTGATCAAATTCTTTCATTAGTTTATAGCCAATATTTGCGGCTTCTAAACTAGGAAATATTAAACCATTTACCTTTTTATCGGTTAATCTTGAAAAAGGGAACTTCTCTTTCATTAATTTAGGGTTTACCGCAAAGTCGGCTTGTATTTCACCATCCACAATAACTTCTGGGTATCTATTATGTATGATTTCAACAGCTTGAGCAACTTTATCTGCTAATGGAGATGAAGATGATCCAAAATTAGAAAATGACAACATTGCCAAATTAGGTTCAAATCCAAACATTTTCATAGAAACGCTGGTCATATAAGCGATATTTGCCAATTCTTCAGCAGTTGGTTCAATATTTATTGCGGTATCTGAAAAGAATATAGGACCTCTTTTTGTTAACATGATGTTAGTGGCAGCAATGCGTTTAACGCCTTCCTCTTTCCCTATTACCTCAATCATTGGTTTTATCACCGTTGGATAAGCCCTCGAATAGCCTGTTATTAAAGAATCTCCTTCCCCTTCATTTAGCATCATGGCAGCAAAGTAATTGCGTTCACGCATTAATTTTTGGGCAGCAAATAAGGTGATACCATCGCGTTGTCTTTTTTCCCAAAATACTTGAGCATATCTATTTCTTCGCTCTTCCTCTTCATTACATTTGGGATCCAAAATTTGTAGATCTGCAGAAAAATCAATCTCTTGCATCAACTCTTTAATAATTTTTTTGTCACCCAATAAAATAGGTTTTCCAATACCATCATCATGAATAATTTGTGCAGCTTTCAACACATCCAAATGATCTGCTTCAGCCATAATTATTGATTTTGGATTGTCTTTTGCGCGAGACATTAACACCCGCATTAATTTGCTTCCCGTTCCCAATCTGTCGGCCAATGCATCTTTGTAACCTTCCCAATCTGTAATTGGTGCTCTTGCCACGCCCGATTCCATTGCTGCTTTCGCTACTGCTGGTGGAACTTCGGTAATTAACCTATGATCAAATGCTTTTGGAATGATATAATCTTTCCCAAATTTTATATTGGTTTCTCCATATAAAATATTTAAGTGCTCTGGAACTGTTTCTTTGGCCAAATTTGCCAAGGCATGAACAGCAGCTAATTTCATTTCTTCATTAATTTTAGTGGCTCGCACATCTAAGGCACCTCTAAAAATATATGGAAATCCAAGCACATTGTTCACTTGGTTTGGATAATCTGAACGCCCAGTAGCCATAATAATGTCCTTTCTTGTTGCTACAGCCAAATTGTATTCAATTTCAGGAGTTGGGTTTGCCATGGCAAAAACAATAGGGTTTTTTGCCATAGTCATCAACATTGTAGGAGTTACAAGATCCCCTTTAGAAAGTCCGATAAAAACATCGCAGCCAACCATGGCTTCTTCCAAAGTATGTAAATCCCTGTCGGTAGCAAATTCAGCTTTTTGGATGTTTAAATTAGGTGCATCTTTTCTAATAACGCCTTTACTGTCGCACATTACCAAATTTTTCCTTTTTACGCCAATTGCTAAATACAATCTTGAACAGGAAATGGCTGCAGCTCCTGCACCACTTACCACAATTTTAACTTTTGAAAGGTCTTTTCCTGCTATTTCAACTGCATTTTTTAATGCCGCTGCGGAAATGATTGCCGTTCCGTGCTGATCATCGTGCATGACAGGAATATCCAATTCTTCTTTTAACCTGCGCTCAATTTCAAAAGCTTCTGGTGCTTTAATATCTTCTAGGTTAATGCCTCCAAAAGTGACTGAAATATTTTTTACAGTTTCAATAAATTTTTCAACATCGTGTGTGTCAACTTCAATATCAAAAACATCAATATCTGCGAATATTTTAAATAACAATCCTTTACCCTCCATTACTGGTTTTCCAGCCATAGCACCAATGTCTCCCAAACCTAAAACCGCGGTACCATTAGAAATAACGGCAACTAAATTCCCTTTTGCGGTGTATTTATATACGTCATCTGGATTTTTTTCGATAGCCAAACACGGCTCCGCCACCCCTGGTGAATACGCCAGCGACAAATCGCGTTGCGTTGCATGTTTTTTTGTTGGCACTACTTGAATTTTGCCCGGACTCGGGTATTGGTGATATAATAAAGCTTCGCTCGGTTTTTTAGAATCGCTCATAATGTTATATATTTTAATAAAAACTTAATATACAAAGTTAACCATAATCGACATAAAGGAAAGCTAACATTTATCATAGTTTCAAAATAAATAAAAATTACAACTCCTAAAAAGGTATTTTCGGCCTAAGTCATTTTTAAAAATTGTAAGAAAAAGGTAATTTTTAAATAACGATTTTTGGGATTGGGTTTGAAGGATTTTGATTTAGAATTTTCGAGAGTTTACATGTTTTTCCTTGGAAGACGTAATTATTTTAAACTAAAAAAGCCCCCTTAAAAAGGAGCTCTTAAAGATAATTAACCAAACTATTATAATTGAACTTCAACCAATTTTTTCATGGAACCTTGAGTTTTTAAATCGAGATGCCAGCTAAATGCTTTTTCCATAACGTGTGGCGTTTGACCTCCACGTTTTAGTGCTTCTTCCACATAATCCTGCATTTGCTCTTTGTATTCGGGATGCATACAATTATTGATGATTACTTGTGCGCGTTCTTTTGGTGCCAACCCTCTTAAATCGGCCAACCCTTGTTCTGTTACCAATATATCAACATCGTGTTCTGTATGGTCATGGTGAGAAACCATTGGAACTACGTGAGAAATAGTGTTGTTTTTAGAGGACGATGGACAAACAAAAATGCTTAAGTAGGCACTTCTGGCAAAATCTCCAGATCCTCCAATTCCGTTCATCATGTTTGTTCCGCCCAAGTGTGTGGAATTCACATTTCCGTAAATATCAAACTCAATGGCGGTGTTTATAGCAATAATCCCCAATCTTCTAATTACTTCAGCTGCATTGCTGATGTTTTGTGGCCTTAACACAATTTTATTTTTATAATCTTTAAAATTTTCAATGAATTTTTTATAACATTCTTCTGAAACTGTGATGGATGAAGCCGAAGCATATACCATTTTTCCTGCATCAAACAATTCAAAAGTACTGTCTTGCAATACTTCGGAATACATCGTCAAATTTTTAAAAGGACTGTTTACAAAACCCGACAACACCGAATTTGCAATTTTTCCGATTCCTACTTGAATAGGCAATAAAGAACTGGACAGCCGTCCTTCCACCACCTCATTTTCTAGAAAATTAAGAATATGCTGGGCAATGGCAGTGGTATTTTCATCGGGTGCCGATATTTTTGCAGGGCTGTCTGGCCGATCAGTAAATACTACGGCGATTACTTTTTTCGGATCAATTTTTATATACTCCGTACCTATTCGGGTCTCAGGATTTGTAATTGCTATGATGTTTCTGTTAGGGTATGGCTTAGGAATAAATACATCATGAATTCCTTTAAAAGCTAATGGGATTGATACATTTATTTCAATAATAATTTCATCCGCCAAATCTGCAAAAGTTGCTGAATTGCCAACTGATGTGGTGGGAATTATATAACCATTTGCATCAATATAAGTCGCTTCAATAATAGCCATATTCACTTTTGGCAAGTGCTGGTTGTGTAACATTTCCGCTGTTTCGCTCAAATGCTGATCTACATACAACACCTCACCTGTATTGATCGATTTTCGCAAAGTAGGATCGGCCTGAAAAGGCATTCTTTTATAAATGGCATGATTTTTTGCCAAATCGGCATCGGTATCATACCCAAGAGAAGCTCCGCTTAAAAGGGTAATTTTCAAATCTTCCGTTTCTGCACGCTTTGCAAATGCTGGCAAAACGGATTTGCTGTCTCCAGCTTTTGTAAAACCACTAACCCCAACAATTGAGTTGTTTTTAATAAATTTAGCGGCATCTTCTGGCGAAAAAATTATATTTTTATAATTTTCGAAAAGAATTCGTTCCATCTTTACTTCTTTGCTGTATTTCATGTGTCTATATCATTTTTTTGTGTCAAAATTTGTAATGCTCGTTTCATCAAAATTCATATATTGTTATGATTATACTCATTTCATACGATTTATTTAAAAAATTAACACTAATTTGCTCAATAAAATGCAAACCGATTCATTTAGGGTTGCAATGTAGCAATTCTGTACCATAACCATATATTTAAAATGGTCAATGATTTATTCAAAACCACCAAATGAAGAAAAACGCACTTAAAGAGAAATATTATTTAACTGAAGTCGATAAAATTGCACACAGTATTTACTGCCATCACGATTTGATGGGCGAGGTTTTTATTGATACACATTCTCATAAAAAAGGGCAATTTATTTATACAGAAGGTGGAATTGTTTACTTAAAAACAGGTACGAAAACACACTTTTTGCCCGCTAGGCATTATATGTGGATTCCACCTGATGTTGAACATGCCATTTATCCAAGTAAGCCCGAAGTAATTATGCGTAACTTGTATTTTCCTGTAGAAAAAAGCAATGCCGCGTTTTATAAGAACGTAGGAATTTACCCAATGAATGAATTGATATGGCAATTGTTATGTTATACTCAAAAATGGAATGGCGATATTTTTGAAAATGACGAAAAAAGATTTCCAATAGTAACCGCTTTTAAAGTGTTGTTGGCTCAGATTTCAACCAGTCCATTAATGCTGACACTTCCGCGTCCGAAAGATCCCAGACTAGAAAAAACCCTTGTGTATTTAAAAGATAATTTAGATAAAAATATTTCTTTGACAGAAATTGCTTCTAATTTAGCCATGAGCGAAAGCTCCCTTCACAGGTTGTTTAAAAGTGACATAAAAATGACTTTTATTCATTATTATACCTTGCTTAGAATGTTTAAAGCACTGGAATATGTGCTTGAAAAAAAATACACCATCGGCGAAATTGCCTTGATGGTTGGTTACAGCAGTTTGCCTACCTTCAGCAATACTTTTTTAAAGATTTTAGGAAAAAGACCTTCTGAATATTTGCAGGGTAATAGGATTTATGTGAAATAAATGACCAGTTATTGTTGAAATTTAATCGAATTCCATATTGAAATTAACATTGTAGTGCTTAAAATATTGACTGGCATAAAGCTTAAATGCTTCTCTTGGGTTTCCTTCAGAAGAAAGTTTTAAAAAGTGTTGCGTTTTTTGATTGATGATTTTTTTTGGACTGACAATTTAAATAGTATATATAGCTATTTCAGGTTACTTAATTTTATTATGAAAATTAATTCAATTTAGGTGTTGCACCCTTATACATACAAACTTTAGCGGCGTGTTGCGAGGCCTCTTTATGAATTTGCTTTAATGGCTTTCCGCTAAGAAGTCCAACAACCATGGAGGCCGTAAATGAATCACCCGCACCTATGGTGTCCACAACTGCTACTTTTGGCGTTGGATAACTTGATATTTCATTCGACGTATATAAAACACTACCTTCGATACCTTTTGTTAATGCCAATAATTTTAGATTGAACTTATTTAATAATTGTTTACAAGCTTCATCTTGAGCAGTTGACAAACGAAACATTTCACTTAAAACCACCCGTTCTTCATCGTTTAACTTTACCACATTCGCACATTTTAAAGATTCTTCTAATATTTTTTTTGTATAATAAGATTGCCTTAGATTAACATCAAGTATTTTTAACGCCATTTTAGGAACTAAATTTATTGCACGATGGATTGTTTTAAATGCTACTTCAGAACGTTGGGATAAAGTGCCAAAACAAATAGCATCAGCCTTTTGTAATACTGGGATTATCTCATCTTTCAGAGAAATAAAATCCCAAGCCACATTTTCATGAATGATATATTCTGGAATACCGTTATTCAGTTTTACTGAAACCCATCCTGTAGGATAATTAACGGTATTGATAGAGTATTTTAAATTTCTTTCATTCAATAATGAGTAAATTTCTTTGCCATTTTCATCATTGCCCAAAGCACTGATTATGGTTGAATTTGCGTCAAAAAAGTTTGTGTGGTATGCGAAATTTGCAGGTGCCCCACCCAGTTCCTTACCATTTGGCAACATATCCCAAAGCAATTCTCCAATGCCAATAATATTAAATTTTTTAGATTTCATTACAAACTGTCTAAATTTTCGTATTCGCTTTCATTTAACTTGGCAAGACGAATATGGGTTGGCTTAAATATCATATTCAACAAAAAACTCAAAAATAATAAAGCTGCAAATACTGTTGCAAGCATAAAACCGTATTTTGCATTTGAGCCAAACATATCACTCACAACACCCATTAATAACGGTCCTAAAGCAGCTCCCGCCGCCGTAAAAAATAGAATGATTCCAGCAACGGAGCCGTGGCTCGATTTTGGAAAACAACTAATTCCCTTTGAATTGATGGTTGGATAGATCACGGACATAAACAAGCCAGAAAGGGGCAATAAAACAACGGTTGCAGATTCATTAACAAAACTTAAAATATAGCATAGTAATATTGCAAAACTCGAAATAGTCATAACAATAGTCCAATCAAAACGTTCCAACATCCACGCTCCTAAAAAGCGCCCTCCTGCACGTAAAATAAAAAATATAGGCAATGCATACAGCGCAATAAAAACAAAACTACCATCATAACCAGCTATTAAAGTAGGCATCCATACATAAATGGCTGCCTCAACCGCAACGTACAAAAAAGCTGCCATAGAGAAACCAAAAGCATAACGATCTTTAATCATTATAAGGGTCCGTTTTATGTTAATAGGTTCTTCGGCAGATTTTTTGGTATGGGGATATTTTACAAAAAAAGCAATCATGATTAAAACCACGCACAAAGTAGCTGCAACAACATACAGCCATTTCCACTCCACGTCTCTGATAAGAAAATAGCTTACCAAAAATGGTCCAATGATGGCACCTACCCCAAAAAAACCTTCAACAACATTCATTGTTGAAGTGTGGTCTTTGGTGGATTTAGACATATCGCCTATAAGTGCCAAAGCACCCGTTTTAAAAATACCAATAGCTGCACCAGAAATAATTAAAAGCACCAAAAAAAAACCAAAGGTGTTCCCTATCAAAAACAAATAAGAATTGACAGCAAACAGAGACAAACCAATAATGATGGTTTTTTTACGTCCAATTTTATCTGCCAAAAAACCTAAGAAAATGCCCGCCAACGCAATAGCAGTCATTGGTCCGTAATGCAACAACCCAGCCGCCGTCATAGATAAATCGAATTCTTTCATAACCTCTGGTATTATTACCCCAACAGCATCGGTTGTCATGGCAAACATCATAAACATAAGGTAAGTCAGCCATTTAATGTTTTTATGGTTGTGCTGGTCTGCTTGAATTTGGTGATTCATTTCTTTTAATTTTTATAAATTTAAACATAATGTCTTTTAGACAATTGTTAAATTGGTTTTACTATTGTATTTCGAAAAGTTAATTTTCGCATGCATTTCATCTAAATCAACAAAAAGCTCCGCCCAATTGCTCTTATTTATCCATTTTATGTGCAAAATGTTCGCTGCTGTTTCAACCATGTTAAACTCACCGTTAAAAGCAGGATGGTTATTTCTCAGCAACATCAGTTCTTTAAATTTTTTATGAAAAGGTTTGTTAATGTGCGTGCTGATTTCTTCCTTCGTATAATAATGTCTATTAATATCTCTTCCTACATTTGTTTTTTCGAGCAACTCCATGTCATTTTCTCCTGCAAACAATCCAACATAATAAACTTGCGGTATTCCCGGCATAAAAAACTGGATAGCTCTTGCTATGAGATACGCTTTTTCGTCCCTTCCCAAAGCATCAAAATACGTACAATTTACTTGGTATAAATCTAGGTTGGAAGCAGCAGCACCAGTTGCTTTCAAACTATTACCCTTGCTGTTTTCATGCATTTGTTTAACAATCTCATTCAAATTTTCATTACTGATTAAACCTGGTTTTCCGTCTTCTGCGGCCACGTCAATAATGCCAATTCCATCGTGTGTATCAAGCACCGTAACGGCATTTCTCGGACTTACCTCAAGCCATTTTTTAAGGTTTGAGGCATTTTTATTGAACAAAGTATCTAAAACCAACACTGGCAAAGCAAAATCATACACATAATCTACTCTTTTCGCAATTTCAATTTGGGTTTTATAATACGAATGTATTTCAACCAGCACTTCTATGCCTTTTGCTTTTGCTTTTTCTGTCAATCTTCCAATAAACTCATAGGTTTCATCAATCATAAAACAGGAAGTTCCCTGTTTTTTTATGGCATATCCAGCAGCATCTAAACGAATCATTTTTACACCTCCCTTTTGAAAAGTTTGTAAAATCCCTTCCAAATAGCCAATCCCAAGGTCGCTATTTACGTCAATATCAATCTGATTGTCGGTAAAAGTTGTCCATATTATTTTACTTGAACCATCATTCAATTTGAATTTTGTAAATGGAAATCCAAGTCGTGGTCTATAAATACTAAGCAAATCCGTTTCCGTAGCACCATTTGGAAACACCGTTTCATAACTTAAAAATAATGAAGCATACTCCGAATTTTTTCCCTTTTCAAGATAATCACTAAAAGGTGTCGATTTTGCCGAAACGTGGTTCACAATTAAATCGGCCATAATATCCACCTCTTTACTTAATGCATTCAAATCGCTCCAATTACCCAATCTTGGATCTATTAATTGGTGATCAATAGGGTCGAAACCCGCATCTTCACCATCAATAGGATAGTAAAATGGCAAAATATGTAACCCTCCAAAGAGACCATTTAATTCATTTTTAAATAAGGAATTTAAATCCTGAATATTTTCACATCCTAATCTATTAGCATAGGTTATTAGTTGTATTTTGTTTTTCATCTATTTTCTGCTAGAATTTAATATTCAAGGTTTTTAACAATTAATAAGTACGCTATTTTCAATATGAATTTATACATCAATTTCAAGATTTTGTATAAAGGCAGGCTTACCATTTTAATTAAACACCTCTATTATATATGTCTGCTTTTGGTTTTTTATATACTTTAAATTATAAAAAAACAGCCCTTTAAAGTTGAGGGCTGCTTTCTTAACATTTATCGACTACTTAAAAATTATATGCAAATGTTAGTGATGAAGATCTTCCTGAAATTGATCTCGCTCTTACATAATTAACTTGTCCTTCCGTAATTGAACCTTCTTCCGATTCTGTAATACCTATAGTATCAAATAAATTGTTGACATTTAATGAAACTGTGAAACCCTTTGTAATTGTTATTTTACCAAACATATTTACATAAGCATACCCTGGCATAACTAAATCATTATTATCTTGCGCATAAGATTTTGAATTACCTATAATGCTTGCTCCAACAATGTGTTCACTGTTTTTACCAAAATTATAGGATGGAATTACACTAAATATAAAGTCTGGTTGTCTTCTAGGTTTATTTCCTACATTAGATCCATCAATAGTACTAGTTATTTCTGCATTTGTATAAGTTAATGCACCTCTTACATCAAAATTGTTCAATTTTAAAGAACCTTCTATTTCAACACCCATTGATTCGTAATCGTTTTTTCGAACATCTTGCGTAGTAGCTTCAAAACCAGCCTCTTCAGTTGTAGAGGCATAAAAACCAGTTATAAATAATCCTGCATTTTCAAATTTTCTTTTGTATCCTAATTCCGCCTGATCCAATAAATCTTTCGGATTTCCAACAGATGTATGAGCTTCTTCTGGCGAAATAATTCGATCTGCTTTTCCTGAAGCACCATGGCTAAATCTACCAAATATTGCAGTTTCATCATTCAATTTATAATTTCCACCAAATGAGTAAGAGGTGTAATTATAGTCATAATTTACAGGATGTGGGTTTGTATTGTCTATTACTGAAACACTACGTTCTATAGGTTCAATTGTTCCATTATTATTTACATCTAAATTTTCAGATTGAACACCTCCTAATCCCGATCCATTTACTTTTACGTCATCATAACGTAAACTTGCGTCAATTGTAAATTTTGGACTAGCTTTTAATGTAATTGCTGCATACGGAGCACTAATATCATATTTAGAATTATATTTCACACGACAACAATTACCAAAAGCAGCTGCACCATAAGAAGCTTGTCCGTTCTCTGTTATTTTTGTTCCATTAGCCAATGTTACATCTAAAAGGGCTGCATCACCACCATTAACTTCCATTAAATAGGTATTCCATAACCAAGACATTTCAATATTTTGGTTTGCTTTAAAATATCCCATAGTTATATCAACATTTTCAAAAGATTTTGTTATTTTAAAATCGTTTATAAAATTGTTGAAATTTTCCAGCTCAGTATCAAACATAATAATAGTTTGCGCCAATCCATTGGGATTATAAAATGCATCACCAGTAGTAGCATTTGTAACTGTTGCTCCTGTAACATCATCTCCATTATATCCACCAACAATTGCAACCATATCATCAACAGGACCAACATCAGCTGTAAAAGGGGCAATAAACCTTCCATTATTGAATGATACTTTTGTTTTGTTATTCACATTCCAATCATTTTTAAAATTTAATGAAAATTCAGTACCTATTGCATTTGAAACAGGGTGCATTCCATCACTAACATCTGCATTTCTAGGGTTTCCATTAGCATCTAAACCAAAGTTTTGCGATAAGTACGGACTGTGTTGTGTTCCAGTTGTAGTGTCGAAACCTTCAATATTACCCCAAGTTGGATTGCTATTTGTTCCTGTAACTTTTATTGGCATTGGCATATACGCCACAGCTCTATCATTTAAAAATTTATAATAAACTCTAGCATATCCGTTTTCAAATCTTTTTGTTAAGTTCAGTTTAAGTTGACCTCCTTTATTTGCTAAATATCCTGCATCTCTTACTCCTTCACCTTGTCTGTAGAACCCACCAACATGAAAAGAAACTCCTTCACCCATTGGTGAACCATAATCAAAATCGGTTCGTAAACTATTGTAATCTAAACCAACAGTTGTAGCTGCACCACCACCTTCGATTTCACCAGTTTTACTGATGAAATTGATGATACCAGCTGGAGAATTACTAGAAAGTGTAGAAGCCGAACCTCCTCTTATAGCTTCAATTCTTGCAATATTTTGATCGGCTCTTAAGAAAATGTCAGCGGTAGCAAAAGAAATATCACCATATAAAAGTATTGGCAAACCATCTTCCTGTAATTGTAAATATTTTGATCCTCCTGCAGAAATTGGCACACCTCTAACAGAAATATTTGTATTTCCATCTCCCCCTGATGATTCTGTTCTAATACCAGGAATTGTTCTAAAAATTTCAGCGGTTGATCTTGGTGAAGATTGTGCTATTAAACTTGGTTTTAAAGTTGTAACCGAAATACTTGACTCAATTTTTGAACGAGGATTTGCTACACCTGTTATTACAACATCATCTAAAGACATTACGTCTTCATTTAAAATTACCTCTACAGTTACATTTTCATTCTGAATTGTGATTGCTTTATTAAAAGTTTTAAAGCCTACATAAGAAACTTCAAGAATATAATTTCCATTTTCTAAATTGGATAAAATATATTTTCCATCTATATCAGAAGTAGTTCCAATAACTGTACCTTTCAATAAAATGTTTACGCCTGGTAAAGGTTCCCCAAAAGCGTCATTTATAGTTCCTGAAATACTTTTAGTCTGCGCAAATGCAAAACTGGAAATAGCTAAGAAAAATATAAAAATATAATTCTGCTTCAATAAAAATAAGTTTTTCATAATATTAAAGTTGTTAGATATGATTGTTGAATTCAAATATAGATGCCATTTATTCTTTTCTTTAACAAAATCTTAACGAAAACGTTTTCGATTATAGCGAAAACGTTTTCGTTTATATTAATTATTTTATTTAATTTTATCAGATGAAAGAAGTTACATTAAAAGAAATTGCCATAGAATTGGGTATTTCAATTACAACGGTTTCAAAGGCTTTAAATAATTATTCAGATGTTAGCCCTAAAACAAAAGCAGCTGTTTTAAAACTTGTGGAACAACTAAATTACAAACCAAATTCTTTTGCGGTAAACCTTAGAACCAAAGAATCAAAAACTATTGGTTTAATAATTCCGGAAATTGTGCATCACTTTTTTTCTAATATTGTAAATGCAATTATTGAAAAGGCCGAAAAAAAAGGATATTTGGTTATTATTTTACAGTCAAATGAATCTGAAAAACTAGAAAAAAAACAAATTGATTTATTAATAAGCAAAAGAGTTGATGGTATTTTAATGTCTTTGTCTAATAATACAAAAAATTTAGATCATTTACGAAAAGTTATTGACCATAATATACCTTTGGTTTTATTTGATAAAATTTCAAAGTTAATAGATTGCTCAAAAGTAATTATCAATGATAGAAGTGCTGGATATGACGCTACGGAGCATTTAATTAAATCTGGTTGCAAAAAAATTGCTCATATTAGAGGTCCTTTAAATCCCCAAAATTCTATAGACCGGTTTTTAGGATACAAAAAAGCACTTACAGATTACAATTTGCCATTTAACAATTCATTGATATTTACATGTGAAAAAGTGAGTTTTGAAGAAGGTTACAATTTTGCTAAGAAAATTTATACTGAACACAAAGATGTTGACGGAATTTTTGCAATAACCGATCTTGTTGGTATAGGTGCTGTAGCCTATTTTAATGAAGTTGGAATTAAAATCCCTCAACAAATAGCCATTATTGGCTTTAGCAACTGGTTTATGTCAACTGTAATTTCACCTTCACTTAGCACCATAGATCAACCTGGTTTTGAGATGGGTAAAAATGCGTTAAAATTATTGCTTAAAGAAATTAAAGCTCAAAAAAAAGAGAGGGAATTTAAATACAAAACCATTGTATTACCTACCCATGTTATTAAAAGAAACTCTACTTCCAACTAGTTTTTTGAATTTAAAAAAAATTAGTTTAGAATTATAAAAATAAGCCTACTCCGAAAAGTCTAATATTCATTTTTCAGCAACTTTTTGCCCCTAAAGTGAGAGGTTCTTGAAAACCAATGCTTTTCAAAAATGGGTAAAAACTGATTTTCAACATTAACCCACATTGCAGCCTAACTGTTAAAAAATGATCTAAAAGTGTTAAAAAAAGGGTGGTTTTAGGGGTATATTGGGGAAAAAAGCGTTGAAACGCCCTGTTTTCGTTTCGTTTTGATTTGTAGT
>JAQVGD010000032.1 GCA_028696945.1 Lutibacter sp. | reverse complement strand
GAATTGTCGCAGGAATGTCTGAAGCTACAATCATTATTGAATCGGCCGAAAAGGGTGGGTCTTTGGTAACAGCAGATATTGCGAATTCTTACAGCCGAGATGTGTTTGCAGTTCCAGGAAGAAGCACTGATATGTATAGCAAAGGCTGCAATGACTTAATTAAAAACAACAAAGCGGCCATATTAACATCGGCAAAGGATTTAATTGATATGCTGAATTGGGAAAGTCCGCTAAACATAAAAAAACCAATTCAGAAGCAACTTTTTGTTGAATTGACCGAAAATGAACAGCTATTATACGATTTTTTGGTGCAAAACGGCAAAGAACTCATCGATTTAATTTCCTTAAACTGCAAATTGCCCATTCACCAAACCACCTCATTATTGTTTAATTTGGAAATGAAAGGCATGGTAAAACCATTGCCCGGGAAATTGTATGAGGCAGTTTAGGTTTTCTGCATGGCGTTAAAATAACTTTAAAATATTTATCTAAGAGTTAAATCGAGCTAAAATCTTTACCTTTGTAGCTTAAATTTAATGATGATTAAAATACCCTTACAGGCAAAAGCACTTATTTTCGATTTAGACGGCACCATCGCCAACACCATGCCAAACCATTTTTTATCTTGGAGAAAGGCCGTAATACCCTACGGAATTGACTTTAATGCTTCGTTGTTTATGCAACTGACAGGAATGCCGAGAACGGCAACAATCGAAAAATTAAACGAAATGTTTGGCACCAAAATGAATCCTAATATCGTAGGGAAAGTAAAGGAAGATCATTTTAAAACCTTGGTCAATTTAACCGAAGAAATTCAAGTAGTTACTGATGTTATTAGGAAATACCACACCATTTTACCAATGTCAATTGGAACTGGAAGCACCAAAAATGGTGCTAAAAAAACGCTGGAAGTAATAGGTTTTGAAAATTATTTCGACATAGTTATTACAGCCGATGATATTGTAAATCACAAACCACATCCCGAAACTTTTTTAAAATGCGCGGAATTAATGGGCATTAAACCACAAGATTGCGTTGTTTTTGAAGATGGAATATTGGGTATGAATGCCGCTGAAGAAGCTGGTATGATGGTAATTGACGTGAACGATTATTTTAAAATTTCGCTTGCGGTTTAAAATAGGAATTGCATTTGAAATATATTCTAAAAAAAAATCGCCTGAAAAATTATTTTCAGGCGATTTTCAATTTTATAATTTAAGTATGTTTACTTTTTTAAAGTAATCTCGGTACGTCTGTTGTTTTGACGACCTGCAGCGGTTTTGTTGGTATCAACTGGTTTGCTTTCTCCAAAACCTACCGTTGTCAATCTTTCAGCATCGATACCATTTGAGATTAAATAATCTCTAACGGCTGTCGCTCTTCTTTCAGACAATAATTGGTTTGACCTATCAGAACCAACGCTGTCGGTATGACCAGCAATTACAAAATCAGCTTGTGGATATTCCTTGAAAATTGTTGTCATTGCTTTTAATACATCCACAGCTTGTTTTTTGAAAGTCGCTTTTCCTGTGTCAAACAAAATAGTTCTTGCGTATTCATTTAAAGTAGCCATAACCTCAACAGTTGGTGCTACTGGACAACCATAATTTGATGCTGGACCTGCAACAGTTGGGCATTTGTCTATATTGTCGGTAACACCATCACCGTCAGTATCTGGCCAAGGACAACCTTTATTTTCGGCTGGACCAGCTACAGTTGGACAGTCGTCATCTTTATCAACAACTCCGTCACCATCTGTATCAGGACAACCTCTATTTGCTTTAGTTCCTTTTTCATTTGGACATTCGTCATCTTTATCGGCAATTCCGTCACCATCAGCATCTGGACAACCATTTAACGCTGCCAAACCAAATACGGTAGGGCAATCGTCTTTAGAATCAATAATTCCATCTCCATCGGTATCAGGACAACCATTAAATTCAGCCAATCCGAATACATCTGGACAAGCATCATCTTTGTCGTAAACACCATCACCATCAGTATCCGTTCCTCCAAATTTGAATACGAATCCTACAGAATGTTGAAAATGTTGCACTATATTATTACTGTCAAATGTATGTTTATATTTTGATTCAAGATTTAATCCTATATTATCACTAAACCAAACATTAAATCCTAGACCGCCATTAAAAGTTCCAGTACCGAAATCATCTAACCAAGTGTAACCTCCACCAACTGAAACATAGGGGTCAAACCAAGAAGTTTCGCCAATCATGTTGTTTAGGTCGTACTTTAAAGCACCATCCAAACCGTAATACATTAAATCACTAACGCTATTGTCTCCAATTTTGGATATTTGGTTCAAAGTACCTACTGCTTCAATGCTAAAACCATCTGCTAAATATTTTCCGACAGTAATTTTTGATATTGCAGAAGGTATATTGTAATGGTCATTTGCGTTAAAATATTCATCAAACCATAATCCATGTCCAGAAAGACCTGAATTTGTAGGGTAAAAATCCACTGCGTTTACGCCAATTCCTATTACCCATGGATTGTTGTTGTCTTGTGCATTTACGTTACTTAAACCAGTAACTAACAATAGGGCTAATATGGCAAATTTTAAATATTTCATGTTTTTATAAATTAATTAATATTCTTTTTTTTTAGTATCAATAAAGTTAACTACAAATACCCTAAAATCAAAATAATAAATAAAAATTTTCTTTAAATGAAATGACCCTTTTTAACTATTTAACTATTTGAAAAATTTCTAATCTTTATTTTGACCTTTATATAAATAAATTAAAGGACTTCGTAATAATTCTCTAAAAGAGGTTAAAAAAATCGTCTAAAAATTAAATTTCTAGACGATTTTACTTTTATAAGTCAACAAAAATAAATTACTCAGCTAATTTAACTTCAGTACGTCTATTGTTTTGGCGACCAACTGGTGTGTCATTAGTGTCAACTGGTTTGCTTTCTCCAAACGCTTTTGTTGTCAATCTATCTGCATTGATGCCATTTGCGATGAAATAGTCTTTAACTGCATTTGCTCTTCTTTCAGATAATAACTGATTTGATTTATCTGAACCAACACTGTCAGTATGTCCTTCAATTATAAAATCAGCATCTGGGTATTCTTTTAATATTGTTGTCATCGGCTGTAAAACAGCATAAGACTCTTGTTTGAAAGTCCATTTAGCAGTATCAAACAAAATAGTTCTTCCATACTCATTCAATTGAGACATAATCTCAACAGCTGGTAACACAGGACAACCATAATTTGAGGCAGGTCCTTTTACGGTTACGCATCTGTCAATTAAATCAATAACGCCATCTCCATCAGTATCTTTGAATGGACAACCTGCGTTTGTTTTTGGGCCAGGAACATCTGGACAAGCATCATCTTTATCTGCAACACCATCTCCATCTCTGTCTGGACAACCCTGTAATATTTTTAATCCAAAAACATCTGGACATTTATCCATATTGTCAGGAATTCCGTCTCCGTCTGTATCTGGACAGCCATTATATATAGCTAAACCTGGAACATCTGGACATTCGTCTCTACAATCAGGAACGCCATCACCATCACTATCAACATTAAGTTCTTCAGTAGGTTTTTTAGCCTTTAAACCTCCAAATTTCCATGCTAAACCAACTGAATATTGCATCAATTCAAAATCAACTGGTGTATCTACTTTTTTATATCCACCGGTAACATTAATTCCAAGATGGTCAGTAAACCAAGCATTAAAACCTGCTCCAGCGTTTAGACCTATTCCATTTTCAGTTCCAACCCAATTTTCACTTCCACCTACAAATAAGAATGGGTCAAACCATCCAGTTTCTCCAAAAACATTGTTTAAATCGTATTTTACATTTAAATCTATCCCAACAAATGTTGCGTCAGATCCTGTTCCCCAAGGTCTGTTTATTTCACTAACAGCACTTGCCAATTCAAGGCTAAATCCTTTTCCTAAATATCTTCCAAGAGACATTTTTGGACCTATTTCAATATCATCCGAGTTTACTCCATCAATGTCAATAGCATTTGCCCCAAATGTTAACATCCATGGATTCTCTTTGTCCTGAGCAGTAGCAGTGCTATAGGACACAATTAATAACAAAGCCAAAAAGGCAATTTTTACATGTTTCATTTTTAGTAAGTTTAAATTTAATGTTCTTTTTTGTAATAATGAAAGTCCTTAGAACTCCTCAATTACAAACAAAAATACAAAAATATATTGAAAAAGATACTGTTTTACAAATTTTCTATATTACCTTAAGTATTTTCCCCACTTTAACAAATGCAGCTATTGCTTTTTCTAGATGTTCTATGCTATGGGCAGCCGATAGTTGTACTCTAATTCTCGCTTTCCCTTTTGCCACAACAGGATAAAAGAATCCGATTACATAAATACCTTCTTCCAACAACATATTTGCCATGTCTTGTGATAGTTTTGCATCATAAAGCATCACGGGAACAATCGCTGAATCTCCCTTTACGATATCAAACCCCGCTTTTATCATTCCTTCTTTAAAATAATTGGTGTTCCATTCTAATTTATCTCTTAAGGTATTGTCGTTTGAAATCATTTCAAATACTTTAAGTGATGCGCCCACAATTGTAGGAGCCAACGAGTTTGAAAACAGGTAAGGTCTTGAACGTTGGCGCAGCAAATCAATAATTTCTTTTTTACCTGTGGTGTAACCGCCCATAGCACCACCCAAGGCTTTCCCAAGCGTACCTGTAATAATGTCAACCCTATCAATTACATTTTTTAACTCTAAGGTTCCTCTGCCAGTTTTTCCAATAAAACCTGCAGCGTGGCATTCATCAACCATTACTAGCGCATCATATTTATCGGCCAAATCACAAATTTTATCAAGTTTTGCCACAACACCATCCATAGAAAAAACACCATCGGTAACTATTATTTTAAATCGATGATTCTTTTTACTGGCTTCAATGAGTTGTTTTTCCAACGAATCCATATCGTTATTTTCATAGCGATATCTTGCAGCTTTACACAAACGAACGCCATCAATAATGGAAGCGTGGTTTAAAGAATCTGAAATTATGGCATCTTCTTCTGCAAAAAGTGGTTCAAAAACACCTCCGTTTGCATCAAAAGCAGCGGCATATAAAAGAGTGTCTTCGGTTTTATAAAATTCGGCTATTTTTTCTTCCAGTTGTTTGTGAATATCTTGTGTTCCGCATATAAATCGCACCGATGACATTCCAAAACCGTGGCTGTCTAAAGTGTCTTTTGCCGCTTGAATAACCTCAGGGTTGTTTGACAATCCCAAATAATTATTGGCACAAAAATTAATGACTTCCTGTCCTGAACTAATTTTTATCACGGCATCTTGTGATGAAGTGATAATGCGTTCAGATTTATACAAGCCTGCATCTTTAATTTCCTGCAGTTCCTTTTGTAAGTGTTGTTGTATTTTACCGTACATAATATTTATTTTTTACAAATTTAGACTTCTTCTATTAAAATTTCATCAGTTATATAAACTAATAATTTTTTTTCAATGCTGTAATTTAAATTTTCCAACGCCGATGCATACGTGTTAATTTGGCATCGATGTTTTTCATCGAATTTTCCCGTTTTATAATCGATAATCGTTACCTTATTATCGTTAAAAATCAGTCGATCTGGAATTAATATTTGCTTATCAACAGTCAGTATTTCCCGCTCTGTAAAAACTGAGTTATTGTGCTCAAAGTAAAGAGAAAGTTGTTTATGATTTATGATTTTTTTTAAAATTCCAGTAAGCTCGTTTTGCTCTTCAAGCATAATTTCACCTTTAAATAAATACTGATCTACTACTTCAAGAATGTCGTTTTTTGTTTTTATTTTAGACAACATTTCGTGTAGTAAGTTTCCATAAACTATGGCTTTTCCCTGTTCCGTGTCCCAAAGCAAGGATGAATTGGCAACAATTGAAATTTGGTGATTTTTCCATGAATTGCCAATAAAATTTTGTTGAATTGTGGTGCTACTTTCCTCTTTTCTTGAAAAAGGCATTCGCATTGGATTTCCAAAACTGTACTCTTTTTTTTCTGGATTCCACCACTCGTTTTTCTTCAAAAATTGTATAAAAAGGTCTGAAGTATTTTTGATATTCTCTGCAGTTTTGCCGCCAGTTTTATCTTCGGTAATCACATATAATTGTTCAACAGCTCTTGTTAAAGTTACATACAATAAATTAAAATTGTCTAACTCCAATTCTTCTCTTCGTTGGTCAAATAATTGTTTTCCCTGTTCGCCAATGTAATTTAACTTATCGCCATAATTTAAAAAAAACTGCTTGATCTCGCCCAATTGGTCATCTGAATACCAAACCTTTGGGTTTATTTGACGGTAAATTTCAATATCATAAGGGAAAATGACCACTGGAAATTCCAGTCCTTTTGCTTTATGAATAGTCATAATTCTTACAGCATTTTCTGCTTCGGGCGCAACAATGCTCAACTTGTCTTTTTTCAATTCCCAAAACTCCAAAAAATTACCCACAGACACGTTTTTTTTCTGCTGAAACTCAAAAATAACATCCAAAAAGAATTGAATATTTGAATCGGATTCTGGAGCCAATTTGAAACTTCTAACAATATATTCCATGCTTTCATAAAACGGACTTTGGTAAAATTCTTCTATATTAAAATGCAGTCCATATTTTTTTAAGTTTGTAAAAAATTCAGCAGTCTGTAAACTAATAAACTTGTTTAAAAACTCGTGCTTTTCATCCTCCAATTTAAAATATTCGTGCAAAAAATACAGTAATTTAATTTTGTATTCTTTGTATGAAGGGTTTTCCACCACATACAATAAATTGATAATGAAGTTTACTTTTTCATTGTTTTTTAACAGCAAAGTTTCAGAAGAAATGATTTCAATACCATTTTCCGATAAATATTTTGCAACTGCAATTCCCTGATCTTTTTTCCGAACCAACACACAAACATCATTCTTTTTAAAAGATGGATCCAAATTTTGAATAATTTCAGCCACTTTTTTAGGATAAACCAGCGTTTTATCCTCTTCTTCCTCATTTTTTTCAACAAAGGAAAGTTGCACATAACCGCCCGTTTTACTGTTGAATTTTTGGCTATTGCCTTCAAAAAACAAATTGCGGTAATTTATGTTGGATAAATATTGGGAACTGTGCTTAAAAAAAGAATTGTTGAAATCTATGATTTCCGAATAACTTCTGAAATTGGTTTCCAAATTGCACAATCCCTTTTCAACGTAAAACGGATTGGTATTTTTATTTTTTTCTTCTGAAGAAAGCGCGATAAACTGTTCCGATTTTCCACCGCGCCACCTGTAAATGGATTGTTTTGCATCGCCAACCAGCAATAACTTACCTTGTTCTCCAAATTCATTTTCCGAAGAAATTGCGTGGTCTATCAGCGGAATTAAATTTTGCCATTGCAATTGAGAAGTATCTTGCATTTCATCAATAAAATAATAGCGAAATTTCTCTCCAATCCGTTCATAAATAAATGGTGCTGGCTCATTTTTAATGGTATCGCTAATAAGTTGGTTAAATTCGGCATTTAGCAAAATGTTGTTTTCAGCTTTTATTTCCTGAAGTGCTTTGTTTATATAATTTAAAACTGCCAAAGGAATTAAACCTTCCACAATTAAATTATTTAAAATATAACGAGGATACTTTTCAGCATATAATCTTTTGGATTCATAATACAAATCCTTTAAAACTGGTGCAATATTCTCAATTATTTGCTTGGAATTTGCGTTGCATTTTGCGGTAAACAAGTTTTTATTTTCTTCAATAGTAGTGTTTAACCTGCCTTCAAATTTTAAATCGTCTGCTTTTAAATATTTTAGTTTGGTGAGTTTTTTAAAATGATTTGGCAGATCGGCGTAAGAAAACTCGTTGTAATCGAGTCCGTTGTCATCAATAATTTTCAAGGCTTTATCTCCTAAGTTTAAAAATTCAGCTTCAAGCTGTTTATTTTCCTTTTGAAGTTTGTCTTTCAGCACCTTAAATTCATCAATAGAAATTTTATGGAGCGATTTTAAATTGATTGCATCAGTTTCATTCAATATAATTTTTGCAAATGATTTTAACTCCATTGAAATATCCCAGGCTTTGTCATCTTCCAGTTTTTGAAGCGAATAACTTACCAATAAATCGGTTAATTTTTTGTCGCTTCCAATTTTTGAAATTACCACATCAACGGCTTCGTTTAACAAACTTTCGGCGTCCATTTCCACTTCAAAATTTAAAGGAAGGTGCAAATCATAAGCAAAAGTTCGTATTAATTTATGCGTAAAACTATCGATGGTCATAATGCCAAATGCCGAATAGTTTTGCAATATGGCACTTAAAACCGCTTTTGATCTGCTAAAAACAAGGACTTCCGTTAAATTTGTTTCCTGACAAATTACTTGAAGCATCTCGTTTTTCTCTTCCTTAGAAAAGGCGTGTAAATTCTCAATTACACGTGTTTTCATTTCACTGGCGGCTTTATTGGTAAATGTTACCGTCAATATTTGTTGAAATTTATAGGTATTGCCACTTGTTAAAAGAATTTTTAAATATTCTTTAACCAAGGTAAATGTTTTTCCGCTTCCGGCAGAGGCACTATAGACTTGAAATGAAGTTGATTTTTGCACGTGTAATTTTTATTGCAAATTAGCATTTTAAACACAAAAAGCCGAACATAATGTTCGGCTTTTTTACATTTTATAACTTTTTAAATACTATTTACCCTTTTAATAGCTTTTGAAAAATCTTCTAAATTGTTGTTATTCATAATTAAATGAATAGATTCATTGGTCACTTTTTCAGCATTTTTTATAGAAAAACCAAGTCCAACAACAAGCTTTTTTAACACGCTCGCCTCTTCCTTAGAAGCTTCTCCATCAGCAAAAACCATCGTTGCCAAATCATATAAATACTCAATCCGTTCCTTATAACTATGTGGTGCAACTTGTGAATAGTCATTCGGATTTTCGAGTATTTCCTTATATTTTTCTTCTAGAATGTGAAATCTTCTTGCGAGTCTTTTCAATAATTTTTCTTCGCCTTCCGTAATTATTTCATCTGCCAAAGCCAACTGTACAATACTTGCAAAATGTGCGATGTTTCTTTTTTGTTCCCCGCTTAAATTATAATCCGATAACGCCATACTTCTTCTAATTTTAGCTGCAAATATAATTAAACCTGTAAAATATTTACGTTTTAAAAAATTATAAATTACAATTAGTGTTTAATGGGGTTTACTTGTTTTATTACCTTTTTAAAATCTTCCACATCAGGTTCTTTTAAAAAGAATTTTATAGCTTCTTTTACAATAGCTCTTGCATTTTCGGCAGGAAATCCCAGACCCACAGCAATTCTATCCATCATAGAGGTTTTATCAATGGTTGGATTTTTATCTAAAAATAACATTTTCGTTAAATCGTATAAATGTTCTAACCTTTCCTCATAACTCGCAGGCCTATCTAATGGATGATTATTTGGGTTTTTCAAGATGGCTTCAAATTCAATTTTAGTTATATCGAGCCGAATGGCCAATCTTTCCAATAACTTATATTCTTTATCGTCAATTTTATTATCAAGTAAAGCAAGTCTAACCAAAGCGGCAAAATGATCAACGTTTTGATGGTGTAATCCTGTTAAATATAAATCTGCATTTGACATAACTTATAAGTTTTTAGGTTAATCATATAAATTTAATAATTTTTATTGAATTTCCCCTCGTTTTTTATAAAATGCTACCTTTGTCAAAATTTGCAAATTTGAGCAAACAAAATATTGTTAAAATTTACGGACAAGTTGTTGAAAAAAAACAACTAGTTCATTTACTATCAAAGGAAAATTACCAGTTTCAAATTTCGAATTTGGTTGGGTCGTCATTGTCTTTTGTTATTTCTGAATGTTTTAAAAAAGTTGACAAACCATTTTTGTTAATCTTTAATGATAAAGAAGAAGCTGCCTATTATTTAAATGATTTGGAGTTGCTTTTAAACGATAAGGATGTGTTATTTTATCCAGCTTCCTATCGCAGACCCTATCAAATAGAAGAGATTGACAACGCCAATGTTTTGTTGCGTTCCGAAGTTTTAAACCGCATAAATTCGCGTAAAAAACCAGCAATTATTGTCACTTATCCCGAAGCACTTTTTGAACAAGTCGTCACTAAGGCAGAATTAAACCGAAATACTTTAAAAATAAGCGTCAATGATAAACTGAGTTTGGATTTTGTGAATGAGGTTTTGTTTGAATACCAATTTAACCGAGTGGATTTTGTGAGTGAGCCTGGAGAATTTTCTACTAGAGGCGGTATTATTGATGTCTTTTCTTTTTCAAATGATGAACCCTATCGTATTGAGTTTTTTGATGATGAAGTGGAAAGCATCCGGACTTTTGATGTTGAAACGCAACTTTCCACAGAAAAAATCAATAAAATTGGCATTATGCCCAATGTTGAAAATAAAGCACTAACTGAAAAAAGAGACAGTTTTTTAAAATACATTTCTGATAAAACCATTGTTTTTGCTAAGGATTTAAACCTGCTTTATAATACCCTGGACAACCTTTTCGGCAAAGCGGAAATCGCTTTTAAAGATTTGTCTTCGGCTTTAAATCACGCAAAACCAAATGAACTATTTTGTGACGGCGACCTCCTAAAAAAAGAATTACAGGCTTTTTCTTTGGTTGAAATTGTGAATGCAAGGCTTTCTCAAGACGATTCAAAATCACATAACGTTGTGGCTTTCAACACAAAACCACAACCATCATTCAACAAACAATTTAATTTACTCGTTGAAAATTTTCATCAAAATAGTAAAAATGGCTACACAAATTACCTGTTTTGCGATTCTCAAAAACAAGCCGATCGTTTTCACGATATTTTCAGCGACCTCGACAAAGAATTAGAATATACAACGCTCGTTTTTCCATTGTTTCAAGGATTTATTGATGAAGAAAATAAATTGGTTTGTTATACCGACCATCAAATTTTTGAGCGTTATCACAAATTCCGATTAAAAAACGGCTACGCCAAAAAACAAACCATCACGCTAAAAGAATTGACCAATCTTGAAATTGGCGATTATGTAACGCATATTGATCACGGTATCGGGAAATTTGGCGGACTTCAAAAAATTGATGTCGAAGGGAAACAGCAAGAAGCCATCAAATTGATTTATGGCGATCGCGATATTTTATACATCAGCATTCATTCGCTTCATAAAATTGCCAAATACAACGGCAAAGACGGCACCGCGCCCAAATTGCATAAATTGGGTTCCGGCGCATGGAAAGCATTAAAACAAAAAACAAAATCGCGTATTCGTCATATTGCCTTTAATTTGATTGAATTGTATGCGAAACGCAAAATGCAAAAAGGTTTTCAATTCAATCCAGACAGTTATTTGCAGCACGAACTGGAAGCCAGCTTTTTATACGAAGACACGCCAGATCAATCTTCTTCAACCCAAGATGTGAAAAATGATATGGAAAATGAAATGCCTATGGACCGTTTGGTTTGTGGTGATGTAGGCTTCGGAAAAACAGAAATTGCCATTAGGGCGGCTTTTAAAGCGGTCGATAACGGCAAACAGGTTGCTATTTTGGTGCCAACCACCATTTTGGCTTTTCAGCATTTTAAAACCTTTAGCGAACGGCTAAATGATTTTCCGATAACTGTGGAATATTTAAACCGATTTAGAACCGCCACCCAAAGAAAAGCTGTTTTAAAAGGATTGGAAGACGGTTCTGTTGATATTGTGATTGGAACACATCAACTAACAAATCCAGTCATAAAATATAAAGATTTGGGCTTGTTAATTGTTGATGAAGAACAAAAATTTGGGGTGGCCGTTAAAGATAAATTAAAAACTTTAAAAGAAAATATCGATACCTTAACGCTTACCGCAACGCCAATCCCGAGAACTTTGCAGTTTTCATTAATGGCAGCGCGCGATTTATCGGTCATCAATACACCGCCACCAAATCGTGTTCCCGTAGAAAGCAATGTGATTCGATTTAGCGAAGAAGTGATTCGAGATGCGATTCGCTATGAAATTCAGCGGGGCGGACAAGTATTTTTTATCCATAACCGCATTGAAAACATCAAAGAAGTTGCAGGAATGTTGCAGCGATTGGTTCCCGATGCGAAAATAGGAATTGGCCACGGACAAATGGATGGCAAAAAATTGGAAGGATTGATGTTGGGTTTTATCAACAATGAATTTGATGTGTTGGTTTCCACAACCATTGTTGAAAGTGGTTTGGATGTGCCAAACGCAAACACCATTTTCATCAACAACGCCAACAATTTCGGCTTGTCTGATTTGCACCAAATGCGCGGACGTGTTGGGCGATCAAACAAAAAAGCATTTTGTTATTTTATTACGCCTCCTTATCACATGATGACTGATGATGCTAGAAAACGCATTCAGGCCATTGAATTGTTTACCGAATTGGGTAGCGGGATTCAAATTGCCATGAAAGATTTGGAGATTCGCGGCGCAGGCGATTTGTTGGGTGGTGAACAAAGTGGTTTTATCAATGATATTGGTTTTGAAACCTATCAGAAAATATTGAATGAAACCATTGAGGAATTGAAGGAAAATGAGTTTAAAGAATTGTATAAAGAACAGGATGAAAAACCAAAAGAGTATGTAAAAGACATTCAGATTGATACCGATTTTGAAATTCTTTTTCCAGATGATTATATCAATGTGATTTCTGAACGCCTAAATTTATACACCAAATTAAGCGAACTTAAAACGGAAGATGAATTACAAAAATTTGAACTGGAATTGATTGATCGCTTTGGAGAACTTCCTGTTCAAGTGGTGGATCTGTTAAACAGCGTTCGCATAAAATGGATTGCAAAATCATTGGGACTTGAACGTCTTATTCTGAAAAAACATAAAATGATTGGTTATTTTGTTTCCAACCAGCAAAGTTCTTTTTACCAAACACCTGTATTTACAAAAGTTTTACAATTTGTCCAGCAAAATTCACTCGGTTGTACCCTGAAAGAAAAAGAAACTAAAAATGGGTTACGACTTTTGTTAACATTCGATAAAATTACTTCCATAAATAAAGCTTTGGCAACGCTTCAAAAAATATAATCTTTGAAAAAGCAACAACATCTAAAACACATTTTAGAGTTAAATATTGCGGTGCTGTTAATTAGCACATCGGGTGTTTTGGGTCGTTTTATTTCCATGCCACCACCTGTAACCGTATGGTTTCGATGTTTTTTTGCCGCAGTAATTTTAGGGTTGTTTTGTTGGTATAAAAAAATTGACTTAAAAATTGCAAGCAAAAGAGATTTTAAAGCTATTTTTCTGAGCTCCTTGTTTCTTGGCGCACATTGGATTACCTATTTTTATGCGCTCCACCTTTCAAATGTAGCCATCGGAATGCTTAGTTTATTTACTTATCCGGTTATTACCGCTCTGCTAGAACCTTTGTTTTTTAAGACAAAATTGAACAAAACACATGTGTTTTTGGGCATTATTGCATTGGTCGGCATTTATTTTTTAGCACCCGAATTTAATTTGGAAAATAATCTTACAAAAGGGGTGCTTTCTGGATTGCTTTCTTCTGTGTTTTACGCCCTAAGAAATATTATGATGAAACAAAAAATAGCCCAATATTCTGGCTCAATGCTTATGTTTTATCAGCTTGTTATTGTTTCATTGGTTTTATGGCCAGTACTTTTTATCTTTGAAGTGCAACCAACTTCAGAAGATTGGATGGCTTTAGTTACTTTAGCTTTGTTTACCACAGCTGTTGGGCATACGCTTTTTATGATGAGCTTTAAGAATTTTTCCATTAGCACCGCGAGTATTATGAGCAGTATTCAGCCTGTTTATGGCGTTTTATTTGGCATTTTTTTGTTGCATGAAATTCCTTCGGAAAATACATTAATTGGCGGATTTCTGATTCTTTCAACCGTAGTTATTGAAAGTGTCCAATCACATAAAAAAATATAATATGGAGTTTTTTAGAATTATTGATAAACAGACTTCAGAAGCACAGCTTCAAGCTAAAATACATCCGAAAAGCATAGAAGAATTTACCGAATCGATGATGTTTCTCGAAATTGTTGAAGCCAATTTTATTGGATTGACGCTTTGGGGCGAATTCAACATCAGCTACAATAAAATAAATGGCGGCGTTCGGTTTGCTTTATTGGATTGTCCAAATGCATTATCATGGACAATCACAACTGGTTTTCCACCGGAAAAAGACAAAATAATTTTGCATTGCACCATCAACAGAACCAAAATAACCATCGAATTTATTGAAGAAATTGAGGATTTTATGGATGAATGGGAGCAAGGTTTAAAGCAAACTTTCTAATTTCTAACCTCAATTTTACATCAATCATTTACAAACCTCTCCACCAATTTTGAGAGTCCTTCTTGAATGTCTGGCTAAAGTATTCAAACGGAAAAAGTGTGAATTATGTAAAGTATTCCTGTAATAGTGTAACAGACTCATAATTGAAGTTATTAGTTTTGTTGTCAAATGTAAACACTGGGGAAACCGACTGAAATTATATTTTTGGTAACCTAGTTAATCAATTAACAATAAATAAACGTACAAAACATGAAACAATTAAAAGCTGCCGTACTGGCTTTATTTCTTATTACTGGTTTAAGTAATGTAAATGCACAAGACAAAAATAATCCTTGGGCTATAGGCATTGGCGTAAACGCAGTAGATTTTTACCCTGTCAATAACGACCTATATGGCGGTTGGGGTGACGAGTTTTTTAATGCAGATGACCATTACAATATTCTTCCTGCAATATCAAAAATTACTGTTGGTAAATATTTAGCGAATGGCTTTAGTATTGAACTTGCGGGTTCTTTAAACAAAATATCTAAAATTGGTGACTATGAAGCTGACGATTTAGCCTATTTTGGTTTAGATGGTGCTTTAAAGTACAACCTTAACAACGTGATTGGCAAAACTTCTTGGTTTGACCCTTATGTTTCAGTTGGTGGAGGTTACACTTGGTTAGATGATTTAGGTAATGGTACCGTTAATGTTGGTGGTGGATTTAATATTTGGTTCAATGATAATATCGGATTAAATATTGAATCAAAATACAAACATGTGTTTGACAATGTTGACATTTTACAACATTTTCAACATTCTGTAGGATTGGTATTCAAATTTGGAGGAAAAGATACTGATGGTGATGGTGTTTACGACAAAGATGATGCTTGTCCAGATGTATTTGGTTTGGCTATTTTTGATGGTTGTCCTGATACTGACGGTGATGGAATTATTGATTCTAAAGATGATTGTCCAACCGTATTCGGTTTGGCAGCTTTAAATGGTTGTCCAGATGCTGATGGCGATGGAATTGCCGATAAAGATGACGAATGCCCAAATGAAAAAGGAACTAAAGCAAATAGAGGTTGTCCTGATACAGATGGTGACGGAGTGGTTGATAAAGATGACGACTGTCCAACTGTAGCTGGTCCAGCCGAAAATAAAGGTTGTCCTTGGCCAGATACTGACGGTGATGGTGTTACAGACAATATAGACAAATGCCCAACTGTTGCAGGTCCAGCTTCAAATTATGGTTGTCCAGTAGCACCAACTGTTGAGGTTATGGCTACTTTAAATGAATACGCAAGAACTATTTTGTTTGACACAGGAAAAGCGACTTTCAAAAAACAAGCTGTGGATGTATTAAAAGCAATGACAACAATTTTCAAGGAATATCCACAAGCTGATTTTGTAATTGCTGGTCATACCGATAGTGTTGGATCAGATAGGTCAAACCAATTATTGTCTGAAAGAAGATCAGCTGCCGTTAGAGATTATTTAATCTCAAATGGTATCGATGCTGAACGATTGACAACGGTAGGTTTTGGAGAAAGCAAACCAGTTGACACCAATAAAACCGCTGCAGGTCGTCAAAACAACAGACGTACTGAGATTACTTTAAAAAAGTAAACATACTTAATTATAAAATTAAAAATCGCCTGAAAATAATTTTTCAGGCGATTTTTTTTGACTATTATTGTTGAATTCCTAAACTATTTTTTAGAAAATTAAAAAAGTCAAAAAGTTCAAAATTTAAATTATCAAAATAGTCATACAAAAGCCGTCTCAATTGAAATGGCTTTTATATTTTTATAGGGAATAAAAAAATCAGTTAAAATGAGCCTTTTTAAACCTGATTCAAGCATCAATGAAAATATATGAAACGAGCACAACAAATTTTGATACACAGTAGAATGATTAATAGCGAACAGCATCTGTACCAATAAAAAATAAAAAATAAACAGATGAAACGAGCACAACAAATTTTGATACACAGTAGAATGATTAATAGCGAACAGCATCTGTACCAATAAAAAATAAAATATAAACAGATGAAACGAGCACAACAAATTTTGATACACAGTAGAATGATTAATAGCGAACAGCATCTGTACCAATAAAAAATAAAAAATAAACAGATGAAATCATTTATTTCAAGCGTAATTGACGATGTACTTAATAAACATAAAAGTTTTAATAATTTAATATTTGTACTTCCAAGCCAAAGATCGTGCGTGTTTTTAAAAAAAGAAATTACAGAAAAATCGCAAAGTGCCACCTTTTTGCCAAAAATTGAAAGCATTGAAAATTACATACAGGAATTGGCAGATATCAATCTCATTGATGCCACGCAACTATTGTTTGAATTTTACAGCATCTATCAGCAAAATATCCCAAAAGAAAACAGGGAGACCTTCGATACTTTTTCGCAATGGGCCACAATTGCCTTGCATGATTTCAATGAAATTGACAGTTATTTGGTAAATTCAACTCGTTTTTTCTCTAATTTGAGGGATGTAAAAAAGCTAGACGAATGGTTTCAAGATAAAAAGCCCAGCCAATTGGCAATAAACTATCTTCAATTTTTTGAATATTTATCTATTTTATATGAAGCACTTTATGAAAAGTTGAAAAGCAATAAATTTGGCTACCAAGGTTTAATTTATAAAGAAGCCACAAATAATTTAGAGTTTTATATAAATAACAACAGAAATAACCACATTATTTTTGTTGGATTTAATGCGTTAAACAAAGCTGAAGAAAATATTTTTCAGGAGTTATTAAACAACAATTTGGCCACTGTTTATTGGGATGCAAATCAATCGTTTTTCAATAATTCAAACGAAGCTGGCGTTTTTTTAAGGAAATATAAAAAAGAATGGGCATATTATCAAAAAAATCCGTTTTTATGGGACAGTGATGCGGTGCCAATTCATCAAAATATAAATTTAATAGGGGCTCCAAAAAACACCACTCAAATTAAATATGCTGGTGAACTTTTGGCTAAAATAGAGAATTTTAGCAAAACAGCCCTGGTGTTAGCAGATGAAAATTTGTTGACTTTAACATTAAATTCACTTCCAAACAATGTAAAAAATATTAATATTACCATGGGTTATCCGTTAAAGGATATTCCTTTGGCAAGTTTGTTTGATGCGCTTTTTAAACTGCATTTAAACCAATATAAGTTTAATAAGGAAACCGAAAATCTATTTTATTACAAAGATGTTTTAAGTGTTTTAAATAATTCATTTTTAAATAAGCTAAATGGAGAAATCCTTCAAAAATTAATTGATGAAATTAAGAGTAAAAACAACATCTTTTTATCAGTTGAGCTATTAAAGAAATATATTACGCCTAATGAAGCTGGGCAACTTTCAACCATCTTTTCATTATTTTATTTTTCAACATCCATAAATAAGGTTATCAAGCAATGCATTGATTTAATAAAGGAACTTAAAAATTATGCAGAAGGCGTTGAAAAGGAGTATTTGTATCGATTTTTTACCATTTTTCAGCAATTAGAAACCTTAAATTTAACCTATAAACACATTACCGATTTAAAATCACTTACTTTATTTTATACCCAAATTCTGCGGACAGAAAAACTGTCGTTTCAAGGAGAACCATTGCAAGGTTTGCAACTCATGGGAATGCTTGAAACCAGGGCCTTAGATTTTGAAACAGTCATTATTACTTCCGTAAATGAAGGAATTTTGCCTGGAGGGAAAAACGATTTTTCCTTTATACCTTTTGATGTAAAAAAATATTTCGGATTGCCGACATTTCAGGAAAAAGATGCTGTTTTCTCCTATCATTTTCAGCGCTTGCTGCAAAGGGCAAAAGATATTTATTTAATTTACAATACCGAATCGGATGGCTATGGCGCAGGTGAAAAAAGCCGATTTTTAACCCAACTTGAAATCAACAATCCAACTATTGCAAAAACTACTATCAGCCCAAAAGTTCAGCATTTAAATTTTCCGATTCTTCAAATTGAAAAAACACCTGAAATTATGCAAAAACTGCAGGCTGTTTTTACAAAAGGAATTTCGCCATCAGCGCTTGCAACTTATATTTATGATCCAATTCGTTTTTATGAGCAACGAATTTTAGGAATTTATGAAGAAGATGAAGTGGAAGAAACCATAGCCGCAAACACAATGGGTTCCGTAATTCATAAAGTACTTGAAGAATTATATAAACCCTTTATTGAGAAATATTTAAGCAAGGAAAATATTATCGAAATGCAAAAAAATACCGAAACTTTGCTTGTAAAATATTTTGAAAAACTCTATGAAAAAGGCAATATAGAAACGGGAAAAAACAAACTCATTTTTGAAGTGTGCAGAAATCACATCAAACGATTTTTGAATCAGGAATTGCAGGTACTCAATCAAAATAAAAAGTTGAAAATTACTGCTTTAGAAATGAAATTATCCGCTGAAATAAGGATAGAAGGTATTGATTTCCCCATAAAATTAAAAGGATTTGCAGATAGAATTGATGAATTGGATGGCGTTATCCGGATTATAGATTACAAAACCGGAAAAGTGGAAGCCAAAGATTTAAAAATAACAGATTTCAGTGTTTTGGATGAAGACTATAAATATACCAAAGCACTGCAGGTAATGCTTTATAGTTTTATGTTTTCAGAAGAAAACAAAGAATGTTTGTCACAACCTTTTGAAGCAGGAATCATCTCATTCAAAAACTTGAACAGCGGTTTTCTGAAAATGAATTTTTCAGAAAAAAGAGGAGGAAATGACAGTTTTATTTCCCAGGAAAATATCAATCAATATTTAATTGAATTAAAACGAATTATCTTTGAAATATTGAATCTGGAAATTCCTTTTAAACAAAATCAAGATTTACCCTTTTAAAAAATTAACAAATGCAAAAAATCTTAAATATAATTGTGAAAAGCAATGTTCACAACAAACCCATTGTAACGGATGTTTTTTATTTAAAAAACAAGACCAAAAAACCTATCGTTATATTTTGTCACGGCTACAAAGGCTATAAAGATTGGGGCGCATGGAATTTAGCGGCAGAAGCATTTGCCGAAAACAACCTGTTTTTTGTGAAATTTAATTTTTCACACAATGGAGGAACTTCGGAAAATCCAATCGATTTCCCGGATCTGGAAGCTTTTGGAAACAATAATTTTATAAAAGAACTCGACGATTTGGAAAACATAATTGATTGGATCACTGCCAATCCCAATTTCAAAAATGAAATTGATCCTGAAAATATTACCTTAATCGGACATTCACGAGGTGGCGGAATTGTTACAATCAAGGCTTCAGAAAACAATAAAATAACCAAATTGATTACTTGGGCCGCAGTTTCCGATTTTGACGCTCGTTTTCCAAAGGGGGAATCACTTGCTGCCTGGAAAAAACAAGGTGTTTCTTATATTCTGAACACAAGAACCCATCAAAAAATGCCTCATAAGTACCAGTTTTATGAAAACTTTAAAGAAAATGAAGCCCGTTTAACCATAAAAAATGCGGTTGAAAAGTTAAATATTCCGCATTTAATTATCCATGGCGAAAATGATGAAACCGTATTGCCTAAAGAAGCTAAAAACTTACACTTGTGGAATCCTAAAAGCGAGCTTATTTTTATTGAAGAAATGAGCCATACTTTGGGTTGTGCACAACCTTGGAGAAGTTCAGAGATGCCTTTCCACTTGAAAAAAGCAGTAGATAATAGCATCAATTTTATTCTTAACAAATAAGTTTTAAGTGTAGATTTATAATTAAAATGATTATTAAAAAGGCTTTAAAACAAGATTTGGAACAATTGCTTTCCATTGTAAACAGTTGCGGACAACATTTAATTGAACAAGGTATTTTTCAATGGAATGAGAAGTATCCTTCAAAAGAAGTTTTGCTCGAAGATATTGAACTTCAGCAAATTTGGAAATTGGAAGAAGAAAACACCATTATTGGTTTAATTGTGCTTACGGAAATTGAAGATTTAGCTTACAAGCAAGTAAAATGGCTGACAAAAAATCAGAAAAATCTTTATATTCATCGTTTGGCAGTCCATCCTAATTTTCAAGGAAAAGGTTATGCGCAAAAATTAATGGATTTTGCAGAGCGATTTGCTTTGCAAAACAACTATAATTCCATCAGATTAGACACTTTCAGCCAAAATAAAAGAAATCAACTGTTTTACGAAAAGCGCAATTATATAAAATTGGGAAGCATTTATTTTCCAAAGCAAAGTGAATTTCCTTTTTATTGTTATGAAAAGCTTATAAATAATGTTGATATTTTTAAAAATAATTAATTGGGTAACACCTCTCCAATGAAAAGCAATAAATGATTGAAGAAAAAGCACTAAATGTATAAAAGGTCGAACATCACATTTAAAGGAATCAACAAATTGGCAATTCCCGCAATAATTGCAGGAATTGCAGAACCTTTGCTTTCAATTACTGATACCGCCATCGTTGGAAATCTAACAGAAAATCCAACCGAAGCACTTGCCGCCGTAGGCATTGCAGGCTCCTTCATTTCAGCAATGATTTGGATTTTAGCCCAAACGCGTTCAGCCATTTCAGCCACCATCTCTAAATATTTGGGTGCTAAAAAATTAGACGAAATAGCGACCTTACCAGCGCAAATCATTGCGATTAATTTAATTTTAAGCGGAATTATTTGTTTCATTACCCTATTTTTTGTCGTTGAAATTTTTCAACTATACAATGCTGGCGGACTTGTATTAAAGTACTCCATCGATTATTATAAAATACGTGCCATTGGTTTTCCGTTAACGCTTTTTGTATTTTCGGTTTTTGGTGTTTTTAGAGGATTGCAAAATACTTATTGGCCAATGGTTATTAGCATTATTGGTGCAGGATTAAACATTGGGCTGGATTTTATTTTAGTTTTTGGAATTGATGGGTTTATTGAACCGATGAATGTGAAAGGTGCCGCCTGGGCAAGTGTGATTGCACAAGCTGTAATGGCAATTTTATCTTTGATATTGCTGTTGAAAAAAACGCCGTTTAGTTTAAGACTGTCGTTTACCTTTAATAAAGAAATAAAAAACTTAGTGGGATTAAGCCTAAACTTAATGGTGCGGGCATTGGCCTTAAATGTTGCTTTATATCTGGCAAATGCTTATGCAACAAAATATGGAAATAATTATATAGCGGCACAAACCATTGCCTTTCAAATTTGGCTGTTTTTTGCATTTTTTATTGATGGATATTCTAGTGTAGGCGATATTGTTTCCGGGAAGTTATTGGGAGAAAAAAATTATAAAAAGCTTTGGAGATTAAGTGTTAAATTAAGCAGATACTCTATTGTTGTTTCCATAATACTTGCGCTGTTTTGCGCTGTTTTTTACTTTCCGATAGGCCGTCTTTTTTCGAAAGATTTGTTTGTGTTACAATCTTTTTACAGTGTTTTTTGGATAGTGCTTATAATGCAGCCAATAAATGCGGTAGCTTTTGTTTTTGACGGAATTTTTAAAGGGCTTGGTGAGGCTTCAACGCTAAGAAATTTATTGCTGACGGCCACTTTTTTAGGATTTATTCCTGTGTTGTTAATCGGCGATTATTTCAATTTAAAACTTTATGCAATATGGATGGCATTTACGGTATGGATGATTATGAGAGCTGGAATTTTAGTATTTAAATTTAGAAAAAAATATTTATACAAAAACTCGTAACTTTGAACATTATGAGCAACGGAAGTTTATACACGTATATTCAAAATAAGATTGCCACCATAGAATTTGGGCATCCGGCAAGCAATTCGTTTCCAAGCGAATTGTTAAACAGGCTTACAACATCTTTAAACGAACTAAGCACTAATAACGAGGTAAATGTTATTTTATTAAAAAGTGAAGGAAAAAGCACTTTTTGTGCAGGAGCTTCTTTTGATGAATTGGTTGCAATTTCTACTGTTGAAGAGGGAGAAAAGTTTTTTTTAGGCTTTGCCAACGTAATTAATGCGATGCGAAAATGCCAAAAGTTAATTATTGGTCGTGTTCAGGGAAAAGCGGTTGGCGGCGGTGTGGGTTTGGCTGCGGCATGTGATTATTGTTTTGCCACGGAACAGGCTTCCATTAAATTATCTGAATTTACCATTGGCATCGGTCCCTTTGTGATTGCTCCAGCGGTTACCCGTAAAATGGGTTTGGCGGCTTTAAGCGAATTGACTTTGGATGCTGTCAATTGGCAAAATGCTTATTGGGCAAAAGAAAAAGGACTGTATGCAAAAGTCTTTGTATCTATTAATGAAATGGATAAGGAAGTAGATAATTTTGTTTTTAAATTGTCCCAATACAACCCTGAAGCCTTAAATGAAATGAAAAAAGTATTGTGGAAAGGTACTGAAAATTGGGATTTATTATTGGAAGAAAGAGCAAGAATTAGCGGTAAATTGGTGCTGTCAGAAACTACAAAAAGCGCATTGCAAAAATTTAAAAAGTAACAAAATGCTGTCGAATTTTATTGCGTTTTTTCTGCAAATTAACGTTGAGGAGAAAATTAAAAATGCACCGGATAATAGGTATGAAATTGGTTATGTAATAGGAATCTATTTACCTTTTATACTATTGGTGGCAGTGGCTTATTTTATATATTATAAAGCCAAAAACAGAAAAGATCTGGAAGATTAAATATAAATATTTATCATAAAAATGAGTACAATCAGAATCACAAAGCAATTCTATTTTGAGACCGGACATGCCTTGTATGGCTATGACGGGAAATGTAAAAATGTACATGGCCACAGTTATAAACTTTCGGTAACTGTAATTGGAACTCCAATTGGGGATTCAACAAATGTAAAATACGGAATGGTCATCGATTTTGGGGATTTGAAAAAAATTGTGTCGTCGGAAATTGTGAACAAATTTGACCATGCCACCGTTTTTAACAAGAATACACCGCATATTGAGCTGGCTAGGGAATTGGAAAAAAGAGACCACAGCGTTATTTTAGTCGATTACCAGCCAACCAGTGAAATGATGTTAGTGGATTTCGCTGAAAAAATTAAAAACAGATTGCCAAAAAACATCAAATTGCATTCCTTAAAATTGCAGGAAACTGGCACTTCCCATGCTGAATGGTATGCTTCGGACCAAAATCCCCTCTAAATCTTTCCAAAAAAGACTTTTATATGAATATTTAAGGTTATTTACTGATGATTTGTTGAAACTCTGGATTGATTAATTTAAAATGAAATTATGTTTTGTTTTTATTTCAAAGGTTAAGAATTGAAAATTTTACAAGATATAATGGATCTTAAAGGATGACTCAGGCTTCGATATCGAGAGACTTCGCAGAGTGAATTACTTATGGTGTGCGTAATTTTCTAATAAAAATTTTTCATATATTTTGCAGGTTTGTTTGTTTTTTTTACTTTCGTTAAGAGAAAGATTAACATTCAAAAAATAAATTGCATAAATGAAAGAAACAATTGCTATAGTTTTACAGTATTTTTCAATGTATATGAATTGGGGGCTGGTATGGAAGTTATGACGGATGGTATTCGTATAATAATTTCAATAATGGATATGGTTCATATAATTATAAAGTTGGAACAATAATCAGCATTAAACCTTAAAAAATAAATATTATGAGAACATTAATTCTTTTATTAATTATAATTTCTTTTTCCTCTTGTGAAAAAGATAACGAGCCAGTATTTGTTTCCACTGCTTTTGATATCTCCTATTTTGATCAAAACGAAAATGATTTATTAAACCCCAATATTGCTGAATCATACAAAGAATCGGATATTAATATTTATTACTTGCTGGATGGCATAAAAGTGAAGCAATATCAAGAAAATTTAAAATATCCTGAGTTTTTCTTTATTTCTGATGAAATTAGGGATAACAAGTATTTTATGAGATTGTTTCCAAATCGTAAGAACTTAGATGAAAATAACAGGGCTATTACCTATATAAATTTTGGCAATAATGTAGAAGATAAGGTTGAATGCGAATTTCAGACCTATGAAAATAGTTCAAATATTCAGGTCGTAAAAATTTGGTATAACGATGAATTAAAATATCAATATGTAGATGGTAGTGAATCACGATGGATTGAAATAATAAAATAGCAAAAAAACTATAGGCAACGGCTAAGGTTTCGTTGCGTGCGTAGCACGAATAATGAAACCTGTTGTTGTTGTTGAATATTACAAAATACAATAAATAGCTTCGAAGTCGGGAGACTTCGCAGAGCGGGGAATTGAAACGTAAAAACTTATTGAAACGGATGAAATTTGAATAAAATAGAATAATTGGAAATAAAGCCACTAAATTACAACAATGCGCATAAAAAATTGCTAAATTCGAACAAATATGATATTTAAAACAAATAAAAAACATACTTTTAAACAGCGGAAAATTGCGTTTTCAAACCCGCAACTTTTCATGCTCTAAACCGTTGTGGTTTATATTACAACAGAAAATTCACAAGAAAAATTGTGATAAAATAGAATAAAATTATGCTGGATAATATAAATTTTAAGCCTTACTAATTTTACGGTTTTCCCGTAACTATGAATAAAAAATATTATATAATTTGGCAAATTAAATATTAACACTTAAAATTAAACACTATGAGAAAAGAAAAATTTAAAAATTGTATTTGGAAAACTGGAATTCTTTTAATAGGAATTTTATTA
>JAQVGD010000031.1 GCA_028696945.1 Lutibacter sp. | reverse complement strand
CAAATGAAGAAGTTATAAAGAAATATGTTCAAAGTCAAGGCAAAGATCAGCAGTATCAAAAGATACACAAGTCACAGCTTAAATTGTTTTGATACCTCGTACCCTTGGGTCGAGGTAGTTCATTATTAAACGCACTTATTTTAAACCCGAAACTTCAAAGTTTGGTGTATTTAATTTTAATTGTTGTTTAATCGACCAATCTTAGAATCGAGGGTTGTTTTTAACTTTTCAATTGCGCCTTCAACTGCCTGTTCATGGTTGTTTGCAATGTTTGTAACCGCTATCGGCTTCATTCCTTGCAGTCTTGCCTCAACCATACATCGTTTATCGTTAAGTGCGTCTTTATGTCCATTTTCATCAGAAAGATGTACTTCCAACCTTGTGATATGGTCGCTAAATCTTCTTAATTCTTCTGAGATTTGGCTTTGTAATTGTGTCCTGAATTCTTCGTGTATCGTTAAATTATTGTCTGAATTTATTTGAATTGTCATAATTAAAAATTTATTTTTTATGAATATTTTTAATGAAAGTTGTCTTTTTTTCAATTTAATTGAAGCTAAATTTCGATGAAATCTCGATAATACAAATATGAGCGTAATCTATGTGGAAAATATTACATAACTTTTTAGATAAGTTACATGATTCACAGTTTTACATCGCTTACAAGGTGCGAGGAATTTTTTTGTTTGGAAATATTTTATTTTTTAAAATTAGCGAAATGGAAATTAGCAAAATAGCTATTACCATAAAAAACAATTACATTATAACCACTTTTTTTGCCTAAAATACATCAAGGTCAACGCTGATGATAAAAACATTAACACGCCTGCAAACGGATAGCCAAGAGCCCAATTAAGTTCTGGCATAATTCTAAAATTCATGCCATACATACTGGCAATTAATGTTGGAGGCATGAAAATTACAGTTACAACGGTAAATAATTTTATAATTCTGTTTTGTTCAATATCTATCAACCCTAAAAATGTATTTTGCAAAAATTCCAAACGTTCAAAACTAAAACCAGTATGGTCCAACAAGGAGCCAACATCTTTTATCATGATTCGCATGGTTTCATAATCTTCTTTTGGGAAAATTTTACTTTTCAGCATCGATGACAGAATTCTTTGTTTTTCAACAATATTTTCACGAATCATGATGGTTGTTTCTTGTAATGAGGTAATTCTTAAAAGCAATTCTTTGTCAAGGTCTTTTTCTTTAACAAGTTCCTTGCTAATCAACGAGATTTTGTCTGTTATTGCTTCAATTAAATCGGCATCATAATCAATACGTGCATCTAAAATCATTAAATAAATATCATTTCCTTCAATAAGGCGATTTAATTTCAATTTTTTATAAATATCATCAAAAGTTCTAAATTGATAGTCTCTTTGTGAAACCAAGATTTTATTTTTAATAATAAATGAAACAGGTTCATTAACAAAGCTTCCGCCTTCTGTTTTTATAAAGTTTAAATTTATGCCTATTTCATCTTCCGTTTCAATATATTTTGAACTTGTTTCAATTTCTTCACTTTCCTGCTTCGTGAATAGCTCTATACTGAATGTTTTTTCTATAAATTCCTTTTCTTTCTCTGTAGGTTTGATTAGGTCAATCCAAACGACGCCTTCTTTTGTAAAATTACTTCCGCTTCCGCGACTAATCTTTTTGTCTATAATTGAAAAGTAATTAATCATTTATTTTCTTAATTTAATCGAATATTCAATATATTATTGCAGTATTTTGCCTGAAGAAAAGAGCCAAAAAACAACTCCATTTTTTGACTTGCTATGACAAGAAATTACCTGAATTTTTTCCGATTCAAATATATGATTTAATTTTAAGGCCTTTACAAATAATTTAAAAGAATTATTTTTCAAAAAAAAAAGATTTTTTTAACAAAGAATACTGCAACATCAAAAGTTATTTATTTTCGAGGCTTTTCATCCTGTTAAATTCCTCTTTTAACTCCTCACAAGCTTGTTTGCAAACTTTATCAAGCTGTAAAACCAAGTTGGGTATTTCCTCTAAATATTCTTGTTTGATGGCATATCCCTGAAGTTTTTTGGCCATGTTTTCAAAATCGGCACCAATGCCCATAATTGCAAATGAAGGAATTAATTTATGCACAGCTTTGTATAAAGAAGTATAATCTTTTTCTTCAACGCTTTGGTTCATGGTGCTTAGGATAATTGGTGTTTGTTCCAAATAAAGCGAAATCATTTCCATCATTAAATTTGGGTTAGACTTTGTGATGCGTTTTAGATACGATAAATCGGTACACTTCAGTTCTTTGATTTTTTCATTTTCCTGATTTTCTCTTTTTTCTATTGGTTTTGCTGAAGTTGATTTCTTTATAAGCTTAACAATTTTATGGTATAATAATTTTTCTTCAACCGGTTTTGAAATATAGTCATTCATGCCAATAGCTTTGCATTTTGCCAAATCGGCCGTAGTTACATTCGCTGTCAAAGCAATAATGGGGATGTCGGAATTTAGTACATTTCGGATATAAGTTGTGGCTTCAAATCCATTCATTTCTGGCATTTGCAAGTCCATTAAAACAATATCATAAGGTTTGTTTTGTAGTTTTTCTATGGCTAATTTTCCGTTTGAGGCAATATCGCATTCAAATTTAAAATCGTTCAACAAAGTTTTCATCAATAATTGGTTGAGTGGAATGTCTTCCGCCACCAATACTTTAATATTTTTTATTTTAGTTTCTGATGGGATGTTTTCTGTTTCGGCTTTCTCTTTCACGCCATCTTTTGTTTTTTGAAAACTCAAGATGAAACTAAATGTAGAACCCTCATCGACTTTGCTTTTTACGCCAATGCTTCCGCCCTGCGATTCTACTAGTTGTTTGGCAATGGCAAGTCCTAATCCGGTTCCACCATACATTTTTGAAGTGCCAAAACTTGCTTGTTGAAAATTTTCAAAAATAGTTTCCAATTTGTCTTCAGAAATTCCAATTCCAGTATCGGTAATAGCAAATTCAAGTGTAGCCTCCTTTTTATCTTCTTTCAATAAACGCACGTTTACTTTAATTTTTCCTCCTGAAGTAAATTTGACTGCATTGCTCATCAAATTTAAAATAATTTGACGCAAACGCATGGAATCTCCGAGTAAAACTTCCGGAATTTCTCGCTCATATTCTACGATTAGTTCGGTATTATTTTCTTGAATTTTTGTTTCAAACAATTGAAGAATGGAAGTTATTGATTCCTTCATTTTAAAAGGAACATGCTCAAAAGACATTTTTCCAGAATCAACTTTTGCCAAATCGAGAATGTCGTTAATAAGCATAATTAGGGAATCGCCACTCGTTTTTATTGCGTTCAAATATTCTTTTTGTTTTTCATTTACATCTGTTTTCAGCACCACTTTTGTAAATCCGATGATGGCATTCATTGGGGTGCGAATTTCGTGACTCATGTTCGACAAAAATTGTGGTTTTGCCTTCATGGCATCTTCTGCAATTTGCGCTTTCTGCTCCGCATGTATTTTCGCTTCTAACAATTCATCTTTCATAATAAAATGGCCAGTAACTTCATAGGAAATCATGGTTACGCCCGAAATGGTTTTGTCGGCTTCCATATAAGGCTGAAAAACAAAATTGAAATACACGTTTTCTAACTTTCCTTTGCGCTTGATAGGCATAAGAAATTCATAACCTTGTTGTGTAACACCTGTAGCGTAAACTTTTTCAAGCATTTCAGGAAGAGGACCATTTTTAATTTCAGGTAAGACCTGCAGCAATTTTTTTCCTTCTATATTTTTGCCTTTCCCCCAAATATCTTTAACGCTTTCATTTGCAAGGCTAATTACCATATCTTTTCCTTTGAATATGACAAAAGCAAATGGCGATTGCATCAACATCATATCATACCGTGCATTGCTTTCTTCAATAAGCTTCCATGCTTTTTTATCTTCTTCAAGTTGTTTTTCCAGATTTTTCTTTTCTTTTTCTTGAAGTTCGGATTGTAATTTTCTAACCTCGGTATTATCTATAATAGTAAGTACAATCAATTCTTCTTTATTGCTTTCCTTGATTATACGATGCGCATTTAGCAACATTATTTTATGCCCGATAACAGGAAATTCGTGCTTCACTTCAAAATCGTGAAAAGTATTGTTTTTTGGAATAATTTCTTCCAGCAACATGCGTAAACGCGGTATATTCCATTGGTTGCCACCCAGTTTAAAGAGTGATTGGCCTAAACATTCTGCTTCAGTTAAGTGAAATGTTTTATAGAAAGATTTGTTGGCCGACTTAATTCGAATGTCTTTGTCAAGCACCAACATAGGCTCATGAATGGCGGAAAGAATTGTTTCTGTATAGGTATATAATTCTTCAACCTGCTGGTTTCGTGCTAACAATTCCTGATTGCTGGTAATCAATTCTTCGTTTGTTGATTCAATCTCTTCTTTAGAAGTTTCTAATTCTTCATTTAAGCTCTGCAATTCTTCATTGCTAGAAACAATTTCTTCATTGGCGCTTTGTAATTCTTCATTGAGTGCTTCCTGATCGTGTGTGATAGAATTCATATCAGCACGTGTGGCAACCAATTCTTCTTCTAATTTTTTTATGCGACGATGTTTTGCAATACTGTCTTTTTCACTGCTTTGGCCTGATTGCTGTAAAATGTCCACTTGTTGTGAGGTAAAAACAACCACCAATAAAGGTTCTTCTCCTTCAACTTTTAGCGGCATAACTTCTAAGTTAACAACCTGTACGAAAGTTCCATTTTTATTGGAATCTAATTCGATTCCAGTTTTGTTTATTGTCTGTTTTTTTTTAATGGCGTTATAAATGGCGTTGCGCAGTTCGAACGAAATTTCCGGCAATACCATATTTAAAATATTTAAATTGGCTTTGCCTGGAGAATTTTTCAAATACATCTCTGTTGAACCACGGAATTGGAGAATATCTAAATTGTGATTGATAATAACACTTGCTGGCATATAATGTGCAAGTAGTACGGCATCAAATACATTTCCGAGATTGCTGTGTGTTGAAGCAATCTCACCTTTGTTGGCAGAAATTGTGGTGCTTTTCTTTTCGGTTAAGTTTGCTTGCGAGATTCGAGATGTTATTTGTGGTATTTTATAAACGCCTGAGTTTTTTTTACGGAAATATATTTTAAACTTTTTGTCATCTATGGTAAAAAGATCTTCCTGTGTTCCAATGGTTTCCGATTTGCCCAACAACAAGCATCCTCCATCATTTAAGGCATAGAAACGTTGCAACAACTTTTTTTTGAGCGGCGTTGTCAAGATAAATCAGCAGGTTGCGGCAACTGATGAAATCTATTCGCGAAAAAGGTGGGTCACTTAAAACATTGTGGTGGGCAAAAACACATACATCGCGAATCGATTTTGAAATACGGTATTTGTTGCCCGATTTTATAAAAAATTGCTGAAGCCGTTTTGGGGAAACATTTTTTAGCTGTTGTCCTGAATATTCTCCGTTACGGGCAATATTTATAGCCGTTAAACTTAGATCAGAAGCAAAAATTTGAAAAGGAATCTGTTTGGTTTTGTTGCCTTGCAATTCGCGTAATAGCATTGCAATGGAATAGACTTCTTCGCCTGTGGCACAAGCAGCTACCCAAATACGCAATGTTTCGTTTTGTGATTTATTTTTCAGCAACTGTGGAAATATCGATTTTTTTAAAGTATCAAAAGCTTCTGGATCCCTAAAAAATTCAGTTACATTGATCAATAAATCCTGATATAACAAATCAATTTCATTTTCATTTTTCTTAAGGAATTCCGTATATTGCTTTATGGTTTCTATTTTATGAATCAGCATTCTTCTTATGACTCGCCGCTTAATGGTTTTCATTTTGTAAAAGCTGAAATCGACATTCTTTTTTTTCAATAACAACAGAAAAATATTTTTTAAGTCGATGTTTTTGTCGTCAATTTTACCTTTCGATTTTGTCTTAATTTGATTGTGCCCTATCAAATCGTATTTGCTCATCCAGTTTAATTTCTCTGCAATTTCTTTAGGTGATAATATAAAATCAACCAAACCAGAGGCAATCGCAGAATGCGGCATGCTAGTGAACTTTGCGGAATTGTCTTGCGCAAAAGTAATGCCTCCAGCTTCTTTTATTTCGCTTAATCCACGTGTGCCATCACTTGCGCTTCCCGACAAAATAATACCGATAACATTTTCTTTATGAGTTTCAGCCAGGGAAGAAAACAGCACATCAATGGATAAATTGGAGGATTTATTTTTGGGACGCGGAATTAATTGTATATGCCCGTCTATCACTTCAATTTCTTTATTGTAAGGAATCACATAAACATTGTTGGGCACTATTTTCTCCATGTTATCAATATCCTGCACTTTCATTTCGGTTTTTTTCGACAAAAGTGGAACAAGCAGACTTTCATGGTCGGGGCTTAAATGTTGCACGTAAATATAAGCCATGCCTGTATCAGGAGAAAGATTTTGTAAGAGTTGCGATACTGCTTCCAATCCACCTGCGGATGCACCAATAGCAACTACAGTAAAGGAATTTTCTTCTTTTTCAACTGCTGAAATAGGCGTATTTTCAGGCTGCTTTGTTTGTTTTGTTTCCTTAGCTTTGGAGGTAATTTCTTTTTTAGAAACTACCTTTTTTATTTCTGGTTTCGGCTTTGACTCCATCTTTAAAGCTATTTTTTCACGAAGGTTTGTAAGCTTCATTGTTATATTAAAATCAATTTAGGCTGATTTGATACCGTTTTTTTAATTAGGTAATTGTTTATCAATCTTTAAGATTGCTTATGATTTTCTAAAGCTATACGCAAGTTGGGGAAATTACGCATTTAGTTTCGTTTAACCGCCAAGTTCAAAGATACAAAAACAATCGTTGAATTCTGCTTATTAATTCGAATTCAACAAACTGCTTTAAATATTGCGTAATGCAAAAAAAATAAACAGTAAGCGAGTTATTTATTTGTAGGTTTTGAAATGGTCACGAAATAAACCATAATAAACAATGTTGCGGTTGCTGTTGTTAAAAAGGCGGCTGTCGCGCCAAAATTAAACCAAATAAGCCCAGTTAGCGAACTTGACAGCATCGTACAGATACTTTGCAATCCCGAAAATGTTCCGATGGCCGTTGCCGTATCTTTTTTGTCGGTAATATTTGAAATCCACGCTTTTGAAATACCTTCAGTGGCGGAAGCGTAAATACCATAAAGAAAAAACAGTCCGAAAAAAAGATACAAATCAGTATTTACAGCCATTCCAAAATAGACTACCGAGAATATTGAAAGTCCAATAATGAAAATTGTTTTAAGTCCCACTTTATCAGCAAGGATACCAACGGGAAAAGCAAATAAGGCAAAAACCAAGTTGTAAAAAATATAAATTCCGATTACCGAAGTGTCATCAAGTCCAGATTGTTTTGCCTTTAGGATCAGAAAAACATCGGAACTGTTGAAAAGTGTAAATAAGAGGAGACCGAGAACCAATTTTCTGTATGCTGGCGGACTCATTTTCCAATACTTTAAGAAGGAGAAAAATGGGGTGGAAATTTTAATTTTTTCTTTGGTTACTTTTTTGTCTTTTAAATAGAAAGAAGCTAAAACCGCAAAAAGTCCGGGAATGAATGCAATAAAAAACAATGTTTTGTAGTCTTCTGGATAGAAATATAAATAAAGCAATGCCAAAGCTGGTCCTAAAACCGCACCAAAAGTATCCATGGAACGATGAAATCCAAAAACTTTTCCCTTTGTTTCTGGTGTTGCTTCATCAGAAAGAATGGCGTCTCTAGCACCTGTTCTAATTCCTTTTCCAAAACGGTCAATGGTTCGCGCAAAAAATATCCACAGCGGAAATATAAAAACCGCCATCATAGGTTTAGAAATGGCACTGAACGCATAACCAAGTTGCACAAAGGGAACCCGTTTTCTTGAATTGTCTGAAAGTTTGCCGAAATAACCTTTGCTGAGACCTGCCGTGGCTTCCGCAACACCTTCAAGGATTCCGATAAGCACAATTGAAAAACCAATAGTCTTTAAGTAAATTGGCAAAATCGGATACAGCATTTCGCTTGCCGTGTCTGTAAGCAAACTCACAATTGATAAAATCCAGACCGTTTTTGAGATGTATTTCAAAATTTTGGTTTGATTGTCGTTGCGGTTATATCATTTTTATACTTATACTTTTCCATAAACAGGCACAATATAATTCCCGTTTAAAAATTTTACAGGATCTATCTGGCTTTGAAGTATTACGCCACTAAGCGAATTTTCGAGCAATAATTGCGCAGTTTGCACCAAAGTAGCGGCCGTTGTTGTTTGGATAGCTCTCAATTGGTGTTTTCCAACTTTTTGTGGACGAATGCATTTGGCAATTTCTCTTCTTCGTATAAATCCTTGTGCATCTTTGCCTTCAACAGCAGCGTATAAAACAATTTGGTCATCTTCAATATGGGGAATTATGGCCTCCATTTTTTGTTGTAAATTTTTAATCTTTTCAGCTTTATTTCCTGAATGATCTAGCTGTTCCTGTACCCAAGAATAATGCCCCGGATACCGCAATGTTTTATAATCGAGTGAACGTACCTTTCCTGCCAAAGCATCTGGCAAATCGGCGGCACCGCCCGAAGTTAAATCTTCTTCATAAGAAATTCCCTCAATAATTATAGTGGCTCTTTCAGACAATGCAGGAAGGCTTGTTTTTTTAAAATCTCGAAGAACAATGGCGTCTTTTAAATATTCAGTGGCCACACCAACAGGGCTCCAAGTAAATCCGTAGTAATGTGGTGTAACGGCATGATTGGTAAGTGCACCAACTTTAAATTCAAGTTTTTCTACTTTTTCAACTTTAAAATCCTTGCAAAACTGCTGAAAAAGTTTGTTGGCGAGCAAATCAATGTAACCTGGAGCCAAACCAGATTGAAGCACAAAACCCTTTTTGGCATCTTTTGCTAAGGCCATTATTTTATTGGTTTCTTCAACATATTCAGTAAGATTGGCGTAATGCATATCAAAATCTTTTGCAAACTGCGCCATTTTTGGTGCCTGGCTGCCAGGCAAACAATCGAGGAGAAGATCACATTGCTTAAAAATTACTTTCATTTCATTAGTAATGTCATTTTCTGGAAGGTGGAAACTTTGAACTGTGCAAGGTTTTGTTGTTCCTTTTTCTATCCATTTGCCTACTTCTTTTGCTTTTGAATGTATTCGATCTCCAACAAAAAGGGTAGGAGCCACTTCGCTCCATTCCATCAATAGCAAACAGACTGCTTCGGCAATTCCGCCCGCTCCAGCAATAATTATATTGTAGTGTTTTTTCATAGATGAAAGGTACAAATTATTCTTTATTTGGTAGTTAGGTTCATTCAGGAATGTTTGGGGTTAGTGATTGTGCTGGATTTAGTGAATAAAATCAAGTTTAAAATTCCATTAATGTGTGAATAGCGTAACTTATTGAGATAATTGTGTAACATTTTACCAGTTAGAAAGCTAACATTTACCGAATATAAATTATCCATGAAAAAATCATTCCTCGTTTTGAACATTATAGTTATTGCCTTATTATTTTCCTGCAAACGCAATGAGAATATTGACGCTAAAAAAGTGCCAATAAAAAGAAATCAACCGAAATCCGTTTCTTATCGATCAGAAAATGCCAAGGAATGGCTGTCATTAAATAGTAAGGATGCTAAAAAACTGCGAATTGCCGTTGCGGTTAACAGAACCGACAAGGAAAATTTTGCAAAAATGGATTCTGTAATTATGCCTGTTGATATGACAGGCGATTTGGAATATTATCTTCCGTTTCCTATGAGTGTTCCTTATTTAAAAGATATTGACAAAATTATTTATTTTTCTTATCCAACACAAACATTTGCCACTTATGAAAATGGGGAATTGATTTATACCGGACCAACAAATATGGGCAGAAAGCAAGACCAAACGCCTACCGGACTCTTTTATGCCAATTGGAAGGCTGAAGAAACAACCAGCACATTTAATGATGAGTGGGATTTGCGGTGGAATTTTAATGTAGAAAATTTGTTGGGTGTTGGCTGGCATCAGTATAGTTTGCCAGGTTATCCAGCGTCACATTCTTGTATGCGACTTCAGGAAAAAGACGCGCGTTATCTTTATGAATGGGCAGATCAATGGGTTTTGACCGATAATGACAGTATTTTGGTTAAGGGAACGCCAGTAATTGTTTTTGGTAGTTACGATTTTAATGCGCCCAAACCTTGGATGCGGTTACTAGACAATCCGAAAGCGTTAGATATTACGATAACTGAATTGGAAAATCAAACCAAGCCTTTTTTAAAAGATATATTGACAGAACAGGAAAATAGGGTAGTTAAAGGGTAGTATTATTTTTCCAACACAAGGTTTTAGTTTTTCTTTATTAGTAACCAAAAACCAGACGAAAGAATATAGAAAAAAAGATAAGGGGGCCGAAAATTCAATTATTTTTACCCTAAAGGGAATAATTGAATTTTCTACGTTCGAACCAACTTGAAACCTCCGAAATATGGATTTGAAATTAAATAACAATGCTCAATTAAACTAGGGCCAAAATAATTTTAAGTTCCCAAATTTCACGTTCTAAAAACCTTAATTTTATCGTATTCTATTTGAATTGGCGAAATAAAGAATGTCATCAAATGGGTAAATTATTAAAAACGTATAAAATTTTAAGGAATTGTTCTTCTTTTTTCAATAAATGTAGTTTTTTCCATTTTAAATTTTACATTTAGGGCATGCATCGGAATCAACAAGATTTTTTAAATGAAACTTTCCTAGTCTCACAACTTAGAAAAGGAAACGAGGATGCATTTAAGTACCTCTACAAATTGTATTATTCTGAGATGTGTAATTATGCTTCAAACCTTTGTGGTAATGATGAATTAGCAAAGGATATTGTGCAGCATATTATGATAAAGATATGGAGGAAAGGGGCAAGTTTAAATGTTAACATTTCTTTAAAAAGCTATCTTTTTAAATCCGTCTATAACCATTTTATTGATACACAAAGGAAAATGGTAAAAGAAACAAAAAAAATAGATCGGTTAAAGCAGGAGGCGTTATTAGAGTTTAGCGAAATGACGTCAGAAGAAATTGAGAATAGATATCGCCTTATTGATGAAGAAATTGAGAAGTTACCCAAACAATGTAAAGAAGTTTTTCTTTTAGGAAAAAAAGAAGGTTTAAAATATAGAGAAATAGCTGATAAATTAAATATTTCTATAAAGACTGTCGAAAGACATATGTCACTTGCCTTAAAAAAACTACGAAAGAAACTTAACGATAACCCAAATTCCTTATACCTATTTCTAACTAATTTAACTTCATAATCACTAAAGAAGTAGGTGTATTTCTAACTATTTACTTAAAAAATAAAGAAATTGATTGGGGGTATTTAAAAAACTCTTCGTCTTATTGTTAAATACGCAATTCAATTGTTAAAATGACAAAGCTATCAAATAAAAAAATTATTAGTAAATATCTGGATTCCGAAGCCTCTGAAGCTGAAGTAAAGCAATTATTGAATTGGCTTGAAAAAAAAAGAAACCAAAAAACCTTTAAGGATTATATAAAAGAAAAACTTCTTATAGATATTAAATTTAAATCCTTTAATTCTCAGGAAGCAGTCATTTTGTTCCTTGATGAAATTAAATTAATAAATAAGGGTAAAAACAAAAACCGTTTTGGTCATTGGCTGAAATATGCAGCTGTGTTTATCGTATTTATTGGCATTGGATATTTTTTTGTGAATCAAAATAGGACTTCAGATGCTATTGGAAAACAGTTAATATTATCCGAAGATGATATAACACTCGAATTAGAAAATGGGGATTTAAAAGTTATCAATTCTAAGGGAGAAGAAAAGTTTATTAGTAAATCAGGTAAAGTAATAGCGGAACAAAAGGGAAATATATTGAATTATGAAAATGGAAATAACTCAAGAGAGTTAACTTTCAATACATTAACTATTCCTAATGGGAAAAAATTTCAGCTTGTTTTATCAGATGGAACAAAGGTCTATTTAAACGCAGGAAGTGCTTTTAAATATCCAGAAAAATTTATTAATAGCAGAAATAGACAAGTTTTTTTATTAGAAGGAGAGGCCTATTTTGAAGTTTCCAAAGACACAAAACATCCCTTTATTGTAAATGCAGAAGACATGAATGTAAGAGTATTAGGAACAGAATTTAATATTTCCTCATACCCTGAAGATTCATCAATAAATACTGTGCTTGTAGAGGGAGCAGTTAGCTTATTTGGTAACGATAAAAAATATAACAAGGAAACTTCATTAGAATTAAAACCCGGATTTAAGGCATCCTGGAATAAAGCCAACAACAATGTTGCTGTAAAGGAGGTTGATACAGATATTTACACCGAGTGGAAAAACGGAAAACTCATTTTTAAAAATGTACAGTTCAAAAACATCATTAAAAAACTTGAAAGGCACTATAATGTTATCATCATAAATAACAACTCAAAATTAAATGAAAAAAATTATGATGCAACATTTGATGTAGAGACAATAGAGGAAGTATTAAACTCTTTTAATAAAAATTATGAATTTGACTACACAATAGAGAACAATAAAATAATTATTAACTAACCTAAACTATAAAAATATATGAATTGAAACACTTAGCCAACAACTCAGTTCACTTTATAAAAATAAAAAACCGGAAGATGCTGGAACACCTTCCGATTATAATAAAGTGAATAACTATTAATTAATCACTAATCAAACACAAAAGTATGAAAAATCTTATTAAGAATAGGATTATGCCCTTATTCTGCATAAATTTTAATTTAAAAATGAAATTAACCACATTTTTACTAATTATTTCCATATTCAAAATTGAGGCAAGCAATTATGCCCAAAATACAAAAATAACATTGAATCTTAACAATGTCACTATTGAAAAGGTGCTAAAGGAAATTGAAATGAAAACAGAGTTTAAATTTCTTTTTAGTAGAAATGATATCAATGTAAATAAACTTGTTTCAGTTAATGCAAGAAATGAAAAAGTCAAAAATATTTTGAATAAAATATTTTTGGAAATGCCTGTTTCTTATGAGTTATTGAATAAACAAATTATCATTAAAAATATACCAAAAGATAAAGAAGAAAATCCTATTAATTTATTAATTGACCAACAAAAAGAAATTAAAGGCTTGGTAACTGACAGTAATGGCACACCACTTCCAGGTGTAAGTATTATTGTTGAGGGAACTAATAGAGGGACAACAACAGATTTTGATGGGAACTATAGTATCAAAGCTGAAGTAGGAGAGGTGTTACAATTTAGCTTTATTGGTATGAAAATAGTTAAACAAACTGTGAGCACATCAAACAACATGAATATTGTTATGCAAGATGATGCTCAAGGTCTAGATGAAGTAGTGGTAACTGCTTTTGGAATTCAGCGCAAAAAAAATATCTTACCCTATGCTGCTCAGCAAATAGATGGAGAAGATGTGAATAAAACGAAGGGAGGAAACGTAGCTTCTGGTCTATCTGGTAAAATTTCGGGTGTGCAAATTACGCAAGGAAATGCAATTGGAGGGTCAGTGAATGTTGTTATTCGGGGTGCAAAATCATTAACTGGAAATAATCAGGCATTATTTGTTGTTGATGGAGTGCCTGTAGATAATTCAAACACGAATACCAGCACACAACAAACAGGAGGCGGTGGTTACGATTATGGAAATGCCGCTGCAGATATCAATCCAAATGATATTGAATCAATTAATGTGTTAAAAGGCGCAGCCGCAAGTGCCTTATATGGGTCTAGAGCCGCAAATGGCGTTGTTATGATTACTACCAAAAAAGGAAGAAAAGGACTTAATATTTCTTTGAATTCTGCTTTAATTATAGGTCAAATTGATAAGTCAACTTTTGTTGAATACCAACAGGATTACGGCGCAGGTCGTTCCGAACCATACGGAAGAGGTGGTTTTCTACTTTTTGATGTTAATGGGGATATGGAAGATGATCTAGTAGTACCAACATTTGCTCCAAGATCCTGGGGACCAAATTACGATCCTAGTCTTATGGTTTATGATTGGGAATCTTTTGATTCGAGCTCTCCAAATTATCTTCAACCTAAACCCTGGGCCGCTCCAAAAAACGGACCCGAAACTTTTTATGAAACTTCAATATCCAGTACTCATAGTTTACTAATTGATGGTATGATTGAAGATAAAGGTTCTATTAAATTTGGATATACAAGAAATGATGAGCGGGGAACAGTACCCAATAGCAGGGTCTTAAAAAATAACTTCAGTCTTAATGGCAGTTATAAACTTAGGAGCGATTTGACTATAGGAGCTATGGTTAATTATTCTGAAATTAATGGTCATGGTAGGTATGGAACTGGATATGACAGCGGTCGAAATATTAATAGTACTTTCCGGCATTTTAATCAAACAAATGTTGACATTCAGGAACAAAAGGATGCTTATTTTAGGACGCGAAGAAACATTACATGGAACTGGGCAGATCCTACCACACCAGAAGGTATAAGACCTGCATTTTCCAATAATGCTTATTGGACTATTTACGAAAACTTTGAGAATGACACTAGAGATAGGGTAATTGGAAACATGTTTTTAAACTATAAAATTACTGAATGGTTGGATCTTCTTGGACGGATATCTGTTGATAATTATAATGAATTTCAACAACAACGAGTAGCTGTTGGAAGCTCTGGTATTGCTTCATATTCCCGTTTTGACAGAAGTTATAATGAAACAAATTATGATTTTCTTGCTACGGTTAACAAAAAACTTTCGGAAGATTTTAGCCTTAATGCACTTGCCGGAATTAACTTAAGAAGAAATACGGTTACCTCTGTTTTTTCTTCTACATCAGGTGGATTAGTAGTCCCTAAATTATATTCTATTTCCAATTCTGTTGGAACTATTCCAGCACCAATAGAAAGTTATCAACCAAAAGCAGTAGATGGATATTTTGGAGGAGTAACTCTTACCTATCGCGACTTTTTAACTTTGGATGGTACTTTAAGGCGCGACATATCCTCTACCTTGCCTTCTGATGAAAATGCTTATAATTATTACGCTTTGTCTGGTAGTTGGCTTTTTTCACATCATTTAGAAGCCATAGAATGGCTTTCATCTGGAAAGATTAGAGCAAATTATGCTACTGTGGGTAATGATGCACCTTGGGGGAGTCTTGGCGATGTGTATGACAAACCTGATCCTTTTGGGAGCGGTCTATTATTTTCTTTACCTGATATCAAAAACAATAGTAATTTAAAACCAGAAATGACTGAAAGTAGGGAAATAGGATTAGAAATGGCATTTTTTAAAAATCGACTTGGATTTGATGCTTCTTACTACCATACGAATACAGTGGATCAAATTATTCCAGTGGCAGTATCTTTAACTACTGGATATTCAAGTAAATTCATCAATGCAGGTGATATAGAAAATAAAGGTGTCGAATTATCACTATTTGGAACCCCTATTCGAAATAATAATTTTTCATGGAATATGAACATTAATTTTTCTAGAAATAGAAATAAGGTACTTTCATTGTATGAAAACAGTACCAATTTAAGACTTGCTTCATTTCAAGGTGGCGTAAGTTTAAATGCTACTGTTGGTAGACCTTATGGGGAACTCCAAAGTGCGACTTATGAATATTTAAATGGAGAAAGAGTCGTCAAAGAAAATGGATTATGGAAGGTGTCTTCTACCACTTCTAATATTATAGGAAATATAAATCCAGACTGGATTGGTGGAATAAATAATACATTTAAGTACAAAAGTCTTTCTTTAAGTTTCTTAATTGACGTTCGAAAAGGAGGTGATTTATTTTCATTAGATATGTATTACGGAAGTGCTGCAGGACTTTATCCTAGAACTGTCGGTCTAAACGAACTGGGAAATCCTGTTCGCGATGCAGTTGAAAATGGAGGAGGGGTAATATTACCCGGTGTTACAGAAGATGGTAACCCTAATACTAAAAGAGTCACTATTACATCTAATAATAGTTTTTATGAACCTCAATCAGAGTTTGTTTATGACGCTAGCTATGTGAAACTAAGAGAATTGTCACTTTCATATTCATTGCCAGAAAAAATGATCTCTAAATACTTTAAAGATATTGAGTTGTCTCTTATTGGAAGGAATCTTTGGATTATCCATAAAAATGTACCTTACGCTGACCCTGAAGAAAACCTTTCTTCAGGCAATATTCAGGGATACCAAAGTGGATCCTACCCAACTACCAGAACAATTGGTCTTAATGTTAATATAAAAATATAAACTCAACGTGATGAAAAAAATATTTATTTTAATAATTACTTTTATCTTCCTCTTCTCAAGTTGCACAGAAGATATTACAGACTTTAATGACGAAACGAAGAGAGCTGCTGTTGTTCCGCAAGGTCCTCTCTTTACTAATGCAATTAAAAACTTATCTGATGGATTGGCTTCGGCCAGTGTAAATGTTAACATTTTTAGACATTTTGTGAAGCATTGGGGACAGGCTGTTATTCAACAAGAAGCGCAGTATGACTATATTACACGAGCAATTCATGAAAACTGGTGGAGTAGAATGTATAAAGATGTTTTAAATGATTTAAATGAATCCGCTTTAATTATCTCAAAGGATGAGACTTTAAGCCCTGCTAAAAAAGCCAATCAATTGGCAATGGTAGATATAATGCAAGTTTATACTTATGATATATTGGTAAAAACATTCGGAGATATACCTTATTCCGAAGCGTTAGATAATAATAATCTTTTTCCTATTTATGATGACGCACAAACAATTTACAAGGATTTATTGAGAAGACTTGATGAAGACATAGTTAGTTTAAGTGCTAATGGAGAAGGTTTTTCTTCTACTGAGGATATTATTTACCATGGGAGTGCTTCAAAATGGTTAGCATTTGCTAATTCATTAAAATTAAGAATGGCTATGACCATTGCAGATGTTGATAATAACATTGCTAAAACTGCTTTTGAACAAGCAAATACAAATGCTATTATTTCTGAAGATGAAACTGCATTTATTCAATACTACAATTCACCACCAAATAACAATCCATTATATGATGAATTAGTTTTAGCAAATCGAACTGATTACATTGCTGCAAAGGATTTAATAGATGTACTAATTGAGTTGGATGATCCGCGTTTACCTAATTATTTTGGTTTGAATAATGAAGGAGAATATGCAGGAGGAGTTGTAGGACGCGCAAGTAATTATTCGGAAATGTCAAAACCTAGCGCAAAGATAGCGGCTCCAGATGCTCCGAATGTGCTTCTTGATATAGTTGAAGTTGAATTTTTAAGGGCAGAAGCAATAGAACGAGGCTATAATATTTATGGTACCGCTGAAGAACATTACAACAATGCCATAAAGTATTCTATTTTGGCTTGGGGTGGTTCTGAGGCAGAAGTTGTAGCTTATTTGAATCAACCTAAAGTAGCATATACTACAGCATTAGGAGATTGGAAACAAAAAATTGGTTTTCAAAAATGGATAGCTTTATATAACCGTCCCTTTGAAGTTTGGACTGAGATGAGAAGATTGGATCAACCACAGTTGCCATTAGCAGAAAATGCAATTTCAGGTTTTCCAAATAGATTAAGATATCCTGGAAATGAACAACAATTAAATAATTCTAATTATAGTAATGCGGCGTCTAACATAGGTGGAGACGAGACGAAAACGAAATTATTTTGGGATATTTTTTAAATTAATTTTTTTAATAAGTAAATATATTTAATATGAAAAAAGGACTTTTCATCCTTCTTGTTTTCCTGGGCATATCCTCTTTTGCTCAGGACAGACTTACAGGTAGAAATTTTGCTACACGATCAGAGGTAATTGGCAAAAACGGAATGGTGGCCTCAAGTCAACCACTTGCTACCCAAATTGGTTTGGATATTTTAAAAAAAGGTGGTACTGCAGTAGATGCGGCAATAGCAGTAAATGCAGCCTTGGGATTAATGGAACCAACCGGTAGTGGTATTGGAGGAGATCTTTTTGCAATTGTTTGGGATTCGAAAACCAAAAAATTATATGGATTAAATGCAAGTGGTAGATCACCTAAATCTCTGACATTGAAATATTTTAAAGATAATAACATAGAAAAAATCCCGGCAACTGGCCCACTTCCTGTTTCAGTACCAGGTTGTGTTGATGGTTGGTTCGAATTGCACAATAAATTCGGAAGATTATCTATGGATGAAATCCTTTCTCCTACTATTCAGTATGCGGAAGTGGGTTTTCCTGTTACTGAACTTATTGCCCATTATATAGAAGGTTCCGTGTCCAGATATATGAAGCAATTCCCAAACGTAAAAGAAACTTATACGAACAATGGAAAAGTACCTGAAAAAGGTGACATATTTAAAAATCCATTTTTAGCAGAAACCTACAGAAAAATCGCCAAAGAAGGTCGTGATGTGTTTTATAAAGGAGAGATTGCTAAAACTATCACAAGCTTTATAAAGGAGCAGGGTGGTTTTCTTAGCTACGAAGATTTAGCTAGCCACCATTCTGAATGGGTAGAACCAGTTTCCACCAATTATAGAGGTTATGATGTATGGGAACTACCACCTAATGGGCAGGGACTTGCGGCACTACAAATGCTCAATATCATTGAAGGCTTTGATTTTAGTGATATTCCATTTGGCAGTGCAAAGCATTTGCATATTGTTAACGAAGCCAAAAAATTAGTTTTTGAAGACAGAGCCAAATACTATGCGGATATGAATTTTGTGAAAGTTCCTGTACAACAACTGCTTTCAAAGGAATATGCTGATAGAAGAAGAGAATTGATAAATCCAGATAAAGCTGGAATTTATCAAGCTGGGAAAGTAAAACATACTGGAACAGTGTATATGACTGTGGCCGATAAGGACGGTAATATGGTCTCTTTGATACAAAGTAATTATAGAGGGATGGGCTCGGGAATGGTTCCTCCAAAATTAGGCTTTATGTTACAAGATAGAGGAGAATTATTTGATTTGGAGGAAGGAAAACCAAATTCATATGCACCAGAAAAACGCCCCTTTCATACTATTATACCTGCTTTTGTTACTAAAGAAGGAAAACCTTATATGAGTTTTGGAGTAATGGGTGGAGATTTTCAACCACAAGGACACGTACAAATCTTAATGAATCTTATCGACTTTGGAATGAATTTACAAGAAGCAGGCGATGCTCCCAGATATGAACATATAGGATCGGCTACTGTGACTGGAGAGCTTACATTAGGGAAGGGCGAAATATTAATTGAAAGCGGTTTTAATTTTGAAGAGGTAAGAAAGTTAATGGACATGGAACATAAAGTTGGATTTGGTGGTTATTATGGAGGTTATCAGGCTATAATGTATGATGCTGAAAGGGAAGTGTATTTTGGGGCTTCAGAATCAAGAAAAGACGGACAAGCTGCGGGATATTAATAAATAATTTAAAATATCAAAAAATATGAGGAAAATATATATGTTTTTAATCTTTCTTGTTCTGTTTGTAAATGGAATGATTAGCCAAAATTATCCAACTCCTATAGAAGGAAATTACGTAATTGAAAATTTTGAATTTGAAAGTGGAGAAAAATTAAAGGGTTTAAACCTTCATTATATTACGCTTGGAAAAATTACTAAAGGTAAAGACGGTAAAGTTAATAATGCTGTTTTAATAAAGCATGGAACAACGGGAAGTGGAAAAGGTTTTTTAAGTTCCAAATTCGCAGGTAATTTATTTGGCTCCAGTCAATTATTAGATGCAAATAAGTATTTTATAATTTTAACGGATGATATTGGTCATGGAAATTCTAGCAAGCCTAGTGATGGATTATTGATGGATTTTCCAAAATATACTTATGACGATATGGTTCTCGCAAATTATAAATTATTAACGGAGCATTTAAACATAGATCATCTACGATTGGTAATGGGTACATCCATGGGGGGAATGCAATCTTGGGTATGGGGATATACTTACCCTGATTTTATGGATGCAATTATGCCTTTGGCTAGTTTACCGGTAGAAATAGCAGGTAGAAACAGGATGCAAAGGGCATTAATTGTTAAACTTATTAAAATGGATACTGAATGGAAAAATGGTAAATATAGTGAGCAACCAAAAGTAGGTCTTACTGGGGCTATAGGTCAGCTAATGTTTATGGTGAGTAGCCCACTTCAATGGCAAAAATCTGCTTCAACCAGAGAAGAAGCAGAAGAAATGTTGGATAAATTGGTAGATAGGTATCTATCAATAATGGATGCCAATGATATGATGTATGCTTTTGAGGCATCAAGGTTTTATAATCCATCTCCTCATCTTTCAAAAATAAAAGCACCTTTGGTTGCTATTAACTCAGCTGATGATCAGGTAAATCCTCCAGAATTGGGTTTGATGGAGAAAGAAATTAAGAAGGTAGAAAAAGGAACGTACATTCTGCTGCCAATAACAGATGAAACTAGTGGACATGGAACCCACTCGAACCCAACTATATGGGGAAAATATTTAGCCGATTTGTTGATGATTTCCAATTAATGTGTATAACTTAATTATTAATTTTTTAAAAAGTTAGAGATTTTTTTATTTATTCAAATAGAATGTTCAGAGGATTTTTTATTAATAGGTCTATTCTAAGAAGCCCAATAGTCAGTTTTCTACAATTTTTTATTTGGATAAATAAAAAACTCAAATTCAAAATATAAACAAAGTCATATATTTTTAAGGATTAACGATACATATATTTTGGAAACTTACTGTTTGTTTTTAAAGCCAATTATTAACCCTTAACTCACATTGATAAATGTTATTTATGCAAATTATGAAGGTATTTAATGATGAAACAATAAGTGAGAAACAAGATTGTTGGTAAATGGCTTATTTCCGATGTCAGTTGTTTTATTATAATTACATTAAAATTTTAGGATTAAACCAATAGTCTTATATTTGTTGAAATTACGGACGAAAACAAAAGTCCATTTACCAACATTATTTATGAAATTTAAACATATAATTTATATCCTCCTTGTTGCAGGTATAGTGTCCTTAGTCCTATACAGAATCATTGATAATAAAAAGGAAAGCAGTCAAGGAAAACAAAAAAGCGGAGGTCAAGCTACCGTTACAGTGGTTGGAATGGTGCTAAAACCTCAGAAATTTTCTGAAAATCTTTCCCTTTCTGGCACGCTGGAAGCCAACGAACAAATAGAAATACGAAGCGAGATTTCAGGAATTGTTGAAAGCATTAATTTTAAAGAAGGGAGCAGGGTTTTAAAAGGACAAATTCTGTTTACTGTTAACGACCTTGAACTTCGGGCACGACTTGCAAAAGTGCAAACTGCCCAAAGACTTGCCGCCGAAAATGAACGCAGGGCAAAACTCCTTTTAGAGAAAGAAGCCATAAGTCAGGAAGAATATGATATTTCAGAAGCGGATTTTCAGTTTGCCTGGGCAGAATCACAACTTGTCGCTGCTCAATTGGCAAAGGCTACTGTGAGAGCTCCTTTTTCGGGCACTATAGGTTTGCGTTATATTTCACAAGGCACTTATGTAACCACAACAACTCCCATAGCGAAATTGGTAAATACAGATCAATTAAAGATTACCTTCTCTATTCCTGAGAAATATTCATCGCAAATAGCACTTAGCGACCGAATTACTTTTACCACCACAAATACAAAAGAACAATATACAGCAACCATCTACGCCATTGAACCAGAAGTGGAATTGGCCACCCGTACCTTAAAAATGCGTGCTATTGCCGACAATATAGAAGGAAAACTAATTCCCGGTACTTTCGCCAATGTATTCCTTCCTTTGGAAATAGTTAAGGATGCCTTATTGGTTCCTACAGAATCTCTAATTCCCATACAAAATGGAAAAAAAATCTTTGTTTCTGAAAACGGCTTGGCAAAAGAAGTGATTGTTGAAACAGGTTCCCGAACAGAGAGTTCCGTAAATGTTTTATCGGGCTTAAAAGCTGGAGACACCATTCTTACCTCTGGGGTAATGATGCTTAGAAACGGCACGCCCGTAAAAGTGAATCTTATCCAACAGGCAGAAAATTCCCTATTATAATGAGTTTATCAACCTTAAGCATAAAGCGTCCGGTCCTAACTATTGTAATGAACCTTGCCATCGTCCTTTTTGGGATAATAGGCTTTACCTATCTTGGTGTGAGGGAGTTTCCTTCCATAGATCCAGCCATTATATCAGTGCGTACCAACTATACTGGTGCAAACCCCGACATTATTGAATCGCAGATTACAGAACCTTTAGAAAAGGCGATTAATTCCATAGATGGAATCAGAAATATCAGTTCTTCTAGCAATCAAGGTTCCAGTTATATCAATATAGAATTCAATCTGGATAAAAATCTGGAAGAAGCCGCAAATGACGTTAGAGACAAAGTGTCTCAGGCAGTGAGAAGCCTTCCGCAGGATATAGATGCTCCGCCTGTAGTTTCCAAATCTGATGCCGATTCTGAAGCCATTATTTCCATGACGGTGCAAAGTGATGTTAAGAATGTTTTGGAGCTTTCAGATTATGCCGATAATGTAATTGCGCCACGCCTGCAAACAATTCCGGGAGTAAGTAGCGTCCAAATTTGGGGACAACGAAAATATGCGATGCGACTTTGGATTGACCCAATAAAACTGGCTTCTTACGGAGCTACAGTTAGTGATGTAAGGACGGCACTGAATTCTCAGAACGTTGAACTTCCAACAGGTAAATTGACTGGCGCAAATACCGAGCTTGCCGTAAAAACGGTAGGAAACCTTTCTACGGTTGAAGAATTTAATAATATTATTATTCTAGCAGACGGGGATAATTTAGTACGCCTAAGTGATATAGGAACAGCTGCCTTAGAGGCTGAAAACCTTGAAACCAAACTCAGCGATTCCGGTCAGCCTATGGTTGCAATAGCTATTGTTCCGCAACCAGGAACCAATTATTTGGATATTGCCGATGCGTTTTATAAGCAATACGAGTTACTTCAAAAGGATCTTCCTAAAGATTTTAAATTAAATGTAGTTATAGATAATACCGAATTTGTAAGAAAGGCTGTAACAGAGGTTGTGGAAACGCTGGCCATATCTATAATTCTGGTAATATTGGTAATATACCTGTTTTTCAGAAACTGGTCTATTGCGCTGAGGCCACTTATTGACATTCCTGTTTCCCTTATAGCCACCTTTTTTATCATGTGGATGTTTGGTTACTCCATCAATGTTCTCACGCTACTTGCGATTGTGCTTGCAACCGGGCTTGTAGTGGATGATGGGATTGTGGTAACGGAAAATATATACAAAAAAGTTGAAGAAGGAATGAACCCAATTCAGGCTGCCATTAAAGGTTCTAATGAGATTCTCTTCGCCGTTATTTCCATTTCGGTAACTTTGGCGGCAGTTTTTCTTCCAGTTATTTTTCTGGAGGGTTTCGTGGGTAGATTGTTCCGAGAATTTGGGGTGGTTTTGGCTGCAGCAGTGCTTGTATCGGCTTTTGTGGCACTAACATTAACCCCAATGCTGAATGCTTATTTAATGAGACCGGGTAAACAGGAAAGATCAAAATTCTACAATTTTACTGAAAAGTATTTTGTGAAAATGAATATTTCTTATGCCGAATCGCTTCGTGCATTTATGAAAAAGAAATGGTTGAGTTTTCCAATCCTAATCGCTTGCCTTTTAGTTATAGTGTTGTTTTATAAACTTCTGAAAAAGGAAACTGCACCTTATGATGATCGGAGTTTTATAGGTCTAAGCGTTATTGCCCCTGAAGGTTCTTCTTATGATTATATGGATAGTTTTATGACGGAAATTACGGAACTCATCAACGATTCCATCCCCGAGAAGAAAGTGAGTCTAATTATTACTTCTCCTGGTTGGGGTTCTTCCTCGGTAAACAGTGGACGTGCCCGTATTGCCCTTGTGCCACCTAGGGAAAGGGAACGTTCTCAAAATGAAATTGCGACCGAATTTACAAAGTGGGCACGACAATATCCTAATGCGCGTGTAAATGTGTCTCAGTCTCCAACCATTGCTGTAAATCGTCGTGGAGGAATGCCTATACAATATATTATTCAGGCACCTAATTTTCAGCAACTTGAAGAGAAAATCCCTGAATTTATGGAGGAAGCAGGAAAAGATCCTACCTTTTCTAATACCGATGTGAACCTGAAATTTAACAAACCTGAAATTTATGTAACCATAGATAGGGAGAAAGCGCAAAGTTTGGGAGTGTCTGTTCTGGATGTGGCACAAACGCTGCAACTTGCTTTAAGCGGACAACGTTTTGGCTATTTTATGATGAATGGCAAGCAATACCAAGTGATGGGTCAATTTGATAAAAAAGACCGCGCAGCCCCAATGGATTTGACCTCTATGTTTGTAAGAAACAAAGAAGGACTTCTCATACAGCTTGATAATTTAATCACTACAGAAGAACAAAGCAGTCCGCCGCAATTATACCATAACAACCGTTATATGAGCGCAACCGTATCGGCTGGACTTGCCCCAGGAAAGAGTATTAGCGATGGAATAGATGCGATGGAACGCATTAAGGAAAAAGTCCTTGGTGAGAATTTTACTACAGATCTTGGTGGGGAATCTAGGGATTTTGTGGAGAGTAGTTCCAATACAATGTTTGCATTCGGATTGGCATTGTTGCTTATTTTCCTTATTTTGGCCGCACAATTTGAAAGTTTTATTGATCCGTTCATCATCATTCTTACGGTTCCAATGGCTGTTGCAGGTGCTTTGTTTTCCCTTTGGTTATTTGGGCAGACGTGGAATATTTTCAGTCAGATTGGAACGGTTATGCTTATTGGGCTGGTAACCAAAAACGGAATTTTAATCGTGGAGTTTGCCAATCAGCTCAGGGAACAAGGAATGCCGAAACGAGAAGCAATTCTTAAAGCATCAGAAACTAGGTTAAGGCCAATTCTTATGACGAGTCTGACCATTGCCTTGGGCGCAATGCCAATTGCAATTGCACTTGGAGCAGCATCCACTAGCAGAATAGGAATGGGCGTTGTTATTATAGGAGGTACAATGTTCTCCCTTATGTTAACTTTATTTATAATTCCTGCAATTTATATGATGTGGTCCAGAG
>JAQVGD010000189.1 GCA_028696945.1 Lutibacter sp. | reverse complement strand
GTTAAATTAGTAACAGATTGCCACAGTTTTTTACAAAAACTTCGCAATGACGACCAACTTAAAACTGACGTCATTGCGATGGAGAAACGGATAGAAAAGACGTTTCGACTGTGGCAACCCGCTCTTTGAAGTCTCCCGACTTCGAAGCCCCAGCTCTGAACTAACAAAAACCATCAAGCACACTAAAAGTTAAAACCAAAAAGAAAAAAAGAATACCTATTTTAGCCTAAATTAAATAGAGCAAACAAACCCTATCCAAATTAAATCAAACAAAAGTTTAAGATTTTAATGGCTAAACATATTTTCGACATCCTCTTCGCCATCGTTGGTATTGCTTTATTGGGTTGGCTTATCTTAATATGTTGGCTTTTGGCTTCCATAGATACCAAATCCAACGGTCTTTTTATTCAAAAAAGAATAGGGCAATTTGGTAAGTCTTTTAACATCTTCAAATTAAAGTCAATAAAAGAGGTAAATGACATAAAAACCATTTCTGGTTTCGGCAATTTTATCCGAAAAACTAAAATAGACGAATTGCCGCAGTTATTTAATGTGCTCATCGGCAACATGAGTATTGTTGGTCCGCGCCCCGATGTTCCAGGCTATTACGATAAATTGCAAGGAGAAGAAAGAAAGATTCTCGAATTAAAACCTGGTCTTACCAGCCCCGCTACTCTTAAATACGCCAACGAAGAAACCTTATTGGCACAGCAGGAAAATCCGTTATATTACAACGATACCATCCTCTTCCCCGACAAAGTAAAGTTAAACTTAGATTATTATTACACCCACACATTTTTTGGAGATCTTAAAATTATTTGGAAAACAATATTTTTTTGGACATAAAAGCCCCCTAACCCTAATGTTATTAAGTTAAAGGAATATTTGTCATTGCTTCGCCAGTTCGCTATCGCTCGTGTCCGACAAAGGAGGAATCGCATTAAATAGCTTAACATGATGTGACTCGGAAAGACAAAATAAAGGCGTTAAGGTCTTAACTTAATGACATTGCTCCGAAGGTGGAATTTAAAAAGTTCATCCTTATAACCGTTATTGAGGTACTCTAAAACCCAATAGAACCGATGTCATTGCGCTACTGCAATGCCCCTTAAAACGCGTCATTGCGAGGAGGCGATAGCCGACGCGGCAACCTGTTGAGAACTAACGAAATGCCCCTAAGAAACTTGTTGAGAACTAACGAAATATAGTGAAGCAACCTGTTGAGAACTAGCGCAGAGCTATTGGCAACCTGTTGAGAACTAACGCAGAGTTATTGGCAACCTGTTGAGAACTAACGCAGAGTTATTGGCAACCTGTTGAGAACTAACGCAGAGTTATTGGCAACCTGTTGAGAACTAACGCAGAGTTATTGGCAACCTGTTGAGAACTAACGAAATGCCCCTAAGAAACTTGTTGAGAACTAACGAAATATAGTGAAGCAACCTGTTGAGAACTAGCACAGAGCTATTGGCAACCTGTTGAGAACTAACGCAGAGTTATTGGCAACCTGTTGAGAACTAACGCAGAGTTATTGGCAACCTGTTGAGAACTAACGAAATGCTCATAAGAAACCTGTCATGAACTAACGAAATATAGTGAAGCAACCTGTTGAGAACTAACGCAGAGCTATTGGCAACCTGTTGAGAACTAACGCAGAGCTATTGGCAACCTGTTGAGAACTAACGCGGAGTTATTGGCAACCTGCCCCGAATTACCGAAATCTCAAACAAAACAAACTCCACAATTTTTTTTCAAAAACTTTACAATAACACAATCACTAATAAAAAAAACGTAATTTTATCCCCTATTTAATAATACTCTATGAACAAAAAGATTTGGCTGTCATCTCCGCACATGGGCGGTACAGAACAACGCTACGTACAAGAAGCTTTTGATACAAACTGGGTAGCACCATTAGGACCCAACGTTAATGGTTTTGAGCAGGATTTAGAAACCTATCTTAATCAAAATGTTTTTGTGGGTGCCTTAAGCTCCGGTACGGCTGCCATACATTTGGGACTTATTATATTGGGCGTAAAAGCTGGTAATGAGGTTATTTGCCAAAGCATGACCTTCTCTGCTTCTGCTAATCCTATAAAATATCAGTGCGCAACCCCAATTTTTATTGATAGCGAAGCTGAAACATGGAATATGTGTCCCAAGGCATTGGAAGAAGCCATTATTGATCGCATCGCAAAAGGAAAAAAACCTAAAGCCATCATCCCTGTACATTTGTACGGAATGCCGTTTAACGCAGAAGCTATTTTGGAGGTTGCCAACAAATACCAGATTCCAGTTCTTGAAGACAGTGCCGAGGCACTTGGAAGTACTTACAAAAATCAGAAATGTGGCACTTTTGGCGACATTGGCGTACTATCCTTTAACGGCAATAAAATTATCACTACTTCTGGTGGTGGGGCATTGGTGGCCAAGACAAGGGAAATAAAAGATAAAGCTGTGTTTTTTGCTACACAATCCCGAGACAATGCTCCGCATTACCAGCACAGTGAAATTGGCTACAATTATAGAATGAGCAATATTGTGGCGGGCATCGGTCGCGGACAAATGGAAGTGCTGGATAAGCACATCGCATTGCGCAGGGCTATGCACGATTTTTATTTGACTTATTTTAAAGATATTAAGGGCGTAAAAGTGTTCACAGAACCCAATACCGATTATTTTTCAAATCATTGGCTTACTGCCATTTTGGTAAATCCCGAACAAACTGGCGGAAAAACACGAGAAGACCTTCGTTTGGCATTGGATTCCGAAAATATAGAAAGTAGGCCTTTGTGGAAACCCATGCACCTACAGCCCATTTTTGCGAATGACCCTTATTATGGAGGCACAATAAGTGAAACCTTATTCAATAACGGACTTTGCTTGCCTTCTGGCTCCAACTTAACCAACGAAGACCGAGACAGGATTAAATTGACATTGGACAAATTTTTTAGGGAATAGGTTTTGTAGTTGAAAAATTTAACATGGATTTTCAAAAGCTTCGCAATGACAATCCCGATCGGCTATCGGGACTATCGAATTGCAAAATCTATTTTAAGTTCTCAGTTTGAAGTCTCAATTTACAGTTTTAATCAAAAATTGAAATTCGAAATCGTACATCATAAAATCGTCAATTTCACTTTATACCCTTCGCTGTTTCTGATATTAAAAACAGTATTGTCTTCAAACAACAGATACTGGCCTTTTATACCCATCAATCTTCCTGAAAAAACAGATAAATTATCCAAATTCAATGTTTTAATTTTAGTTGGATATTTAATTACAGGATATTCAATGGTTGTAATTTTGCCGTTATTCGGTAAAAAATAAGGTGCTGCTTCCTTGGGAATGTATTGTTTTAACTTTTCTCTTTCTCCAATTAAATCTATTTCCGCAATTTCATTCTTCAACATTTTTTGCCAGCTAGTTTTATCGGAAACATATTCTTTTAAGGCAACTTCGGTAATTCCTGCCAAATATCTGTTTGGAACTTCCACAATTTCAATCGCTTTGGAAGCACCCTGATCTATCCAACGGGTTGGTATCTGAGTTTTTCGGGTAACGCCCACTTTTACGTTGCTCGACAATGCCAGATAAACAATATGAGGCTTCAATTGCACTTTTTCTTCGTATGCTAAATCACGATCTCCAATGCCTAAATGTGCCGTACTTAACTCTGGTTTCATAATCCAATCTCCTACGTGGGCACTTTCATAAAAACATTCATAACAAAACCCCTGTCTAAAAATTTTCTTTTCCATCCCACAGCATAAACATTGATATCCTTCAAAGCGTATTTCCATTTCACGCCCCAACAACTGATTTAAATTCAGAAAATCATTTTCCACTTCCAAATAATAGTGTACGGTATCATTTAATTCCGTCATCATCTTTTTTAAAACAGTATGGTATTGCATTGTATTTTTTTTGTAAATTTAGAGTCTAAAGATACTTAATATAAAATGTCCTATCCAATAGTTAATTCAATAATTTCCTGGTTTTTGAAAAAGCGGAAACACCAAATGGAATTATTTTTAAAATACCCGATTGATGTTCAAATAGAATTGTTGCAAAAATTATTGGAGAAAGCCCAAGATACGGAAATCGGAAAAAAATATGGTTTCTCTTCAATTAATTCTTATGAAGATTTTACCAAAAATATTCCTATACAGCAATATGAATCCATTGAATCACTTATTGAACGTACCCGAAAAGGAGAACAAAATGTATTTTGGCCAACAACCATAAAATGGTTCGCAAAATCGAGCGGCACCACCAATTCTAAAAGCAAGTTTATTCCGGTAAGTGAAGAAGCCTTGGAAGATTGCCATTTTAAAGCAGGAAAAGACATGCTTTGTCTGTATTTTAACAACAATCCCGATGCCCAGCTCTTTGCGGGAAAAGGGTTGCGTTTGGGCGGAAGTAGTGCTGTTTTTGAAGACAACAACTCTTATTTTGGCGATTTATCGGCCATTATTATTGAAAATTTGCCCTTTTGGGCCGATTACAGTAGCGCACCGAAGCTTGAAACCGCATTAATGGAGGAATGGGAAAGTAAAATGAAAGCCATTGCAGATGAAACCATCAATGAAAACATTACAAGTTTGGTTGGTGTACCTTCATGGATGCTGGTACTGTTAAACTATGTTTTGGAAAGAACTGGAAAAACCAACATATTAGAAGTTTGGCCTAACCTTGAGGTTTATTTTCATGGAGGCGTAAATTTTAACCCTTATCGAGAACAATTTAAAAAACTCATTCCAAAAGCGGATTTTAAATATTTTGAAACCTACAATGCTTCCGAAGGTTTTTTTGCCATACAGGATGTCAATAATTCCTTAGATTTACTTCTAATGCTCGATTATGGTATTTTTTATGAGTTTATTCCGATGAATAAATTTGACGGAGAAAATTCAATTGCCATACCACTTTCTGAAGTAAAACTCGATATAAACTACGCGATGGTTATCACAACCAATGGTGGTTTGTGGCGTTATTTAATTGGGGATACCGTAAAATTTACTTCTCTGGAACCTTTCAGAATCAGAATTACGGGGAGAACCAAACATTTTATCAATGTTTTTGGGGAAGAATTGATTGTTGAAAATGCGGAAACCGCCTTAAAACAAGCCTGCTTAAAAACCGGCGCAGAAGTATGTGAATTTACTGTTGCCCCTATTTTTATGGTAGATGAAAAAAGCGGTGGACATGAATGGATGATTGAATTTAGTACCCCTCCTGAAAATCTTAATTATTTCACTGAATTATTGGATAACGCCTTGAAATCTATCAACTCAGATTATGAAGCAAAACGCTATCATAATATGGCACTGGCTATGCCCATTATCAACTTGGGAAGAAAGGGATTGTTTTATGATTGGATGAAAGCGCAGGGAAAATTGGGCGGACAGCATAAAGTGCCCCGATTGTCCAATTCAAGAAAACATTTGGACGAGCTCTTAAAACTGGCCGAAGCCGGTTAAATTTTACGTTCAATTACATAATTGACCATGGTTAAAAGGGAATTTTTGTAGGGAGAATCTGGATAGGTTTTCAGCAATTCTAAAGCTTTGACTTGGTATTCCTTCATTTTTTTTGTAGCATATTCAATACCGCCTTTTTCTTTTACGAAAGCAATAATTTCTTTTACGCGTTTTTTATCGTTGTGGTACTTTTTTACCGATTTTATCAACCAATCGCGCTCCTCTTTGGTACAGGTATT
>JAQVGD010000188.1 GCA_028696945.1 Lutibacter sp. | reverse complement strand
CTTCAAATGGAAATCCTTGGTGACTTAATAAAAAAAGTAAGGCTTGAGAGAAATATGACTCAGGAAGAACTTGGTAAATTAATTGGAGTTCAAAGAGCACAAATTTCAAAACTTGAAAATAATACAACCAATGTAACAATTGAAACGATTTTGAGAGTTTTTAGTGCGTTAAAGGCAAAAGTGAATTTTAATGTGGAATTACTGAATAATAATATAAAAATCGCTTGATAATAATACTTTTGCCAAAAAACATTTATAAGAATTTAATTTAAAAAAAAATGAAACGAGCCGTAACAAATTTTGATACACAGAGGAATGATTAATGGCGAACAGTAGCTGTACCAACAAAAAAATAAAAATTAAACAGATGAAAAAACTAATTTTTTCTGCACTTATATTAAGCATTATGAGTTGTTCCGCTCAAAAAAATACTACAACCGCCATAAAAGACGAAGCGGGAAATTTAATTGGTATTGCCGATAGGGAAAGTTTTCTTGAAGCACCTTTTAATTCATGGTTCACTCCAAATTACGATGCTTATGAAACGGACAAACAAACTATTGAAAAACTAAAACCTCTTTTGAAAGCGGTAACCATTAAAGCATTTATGGGAACTTGGTGTGAAGACAGCCATGACCAAACACCAGTGTTGTATAAAATTTTGGATGAAGCGGATTTTAATTATGACCATTTAGAACTTATTACCGTAAACAGAAGCAAATTCACTCCCGATAATTTACAGGAAGGCTTTAATATTGAAAGAGTCCCTACTTTTATTGTTTATAAAAACGATAAAGAAATTGGTCGTTTTGTTGAATATCCAAGAGAATCTGTTGAAGCCGATTTATTAAAAATTGTCAGCGGTCAACCTTATAAACATTCTTACGAATAAGTCCCAATAACCTCAATGTCATTGAACTTTGGATAGCATAAGTTTGAGAAATAATCAAATTTAGTTTGTCGTAAAAACAGAAATTATTATTCGTTCATTCTGAATTCTATTCATCATGCGGACAGATTGCAACCAATTCTATTGAGATAATAAATCATTCATTTTAATTATTTAAAGCAGCATTTTCTTCATCGGTCAATAACCTTGAATGGATGATAAACCGTAATCCGAGAGGAATTTCAAGGGAGAAACTAGAGCCTCTGCCTTCTGTAACATCAACTGTTAAATGAGTGTGTTTCCAATATTCAAACTGGTCTTGATTCATATAATAATTAACGCCTTCTAATTGTCCGAGCAACACATCACTGTCGTCCAAATACATATCTCCTTCTTCAAAAACCATAGGAGCAGAACCGTCACAACAACCGCCGCTTTGGTGAAATATCAGTTTTCCGTGTTTTGCTTTCAGCTGATTTAAAACTTCAATTGCCTTATTTGTTATTGCCACTCTTTCGAATTTCATTTTTTTATTTTTTTTATAAAGGCCAACCAACTAATTGGTCAGCCTTTATAGTAATTTACAAAAATTGATCCCTAAAAGAAACCTAATTTATTTTTATCATAAGAAATCAGCATGTTTTTATTTTGGCGGTAATAGTTCAGCATCATCAAATGATTTTCTCGTCCGAAACCAGATTTTTTATAGCCGCCAAATGGTGCGTGCGCCGGATAAGCATGGTAACAATTTACCCATACCCTACCAGCTTTTATGGCTCTTGGCACTTGGTATAATTGATGCGCGTCTCTAGTCCAAACTCCAGCTCCCAATCCATAAAGCGTGTCGTTTGCAATTTCAATAGCCTCTGCTTCATCCTTAAATTTAGTGACTGCCAAAACAGGTCCAAATATTTCTTCCTGAAAAACCCTCATTTTATTGTGGCCTTCCAATAAGGTTGGCTGAATGTAAAATCCGTTGGCTAAATCTCCCTTTAGTTTACATGCTTTTCCTCCAGTCAATACTTTTGCGCCTTCTTCTATACCAATATTTATGTAGGAAAGTATTTTTTCATATTGGTCATTAGAGGCCTGCGCGCCTACCATAGTACTTAACTTATACGGGCTGTCCTGAATAATGGCATTGGTTCTGGCGATTACTTTTTTCATAAATTTATCATAAATACCTTCTTGAACCAACAATCTAGATGGGCAAGTGCAAACTTCTCCTTGGTTAAATGCAAATAAGACAGCACCTTCAATGGCTTTATCCAAGAAAGCATCATCTGCATCCATCACGGAATTAAAGAAAATATTAGGCGATTTTCCACCCAATTCCATGGTAACTGGATTTAAATTTTTAGAGGCATATTGCATAATTAATTGTCCAGTAGTGGTTTCACCCGTAAAAGCAACTTTGTTCACGCCCGAATGTGAAGCCAATGGTTTCCCCGCTTCCGGTCCAAAACCATGAATGACATTTAAAACGCCCGGAGGAAAAACCTCAGCGATTTTCTCCATTAACAAGGTTGCTGATGATGGCGTTTGCTCTGCTGGTTTTAGAATAACGCAGTTACCTGCCGCCAATGCTCCCGGTAATTTCCACGACAACATCAATAGCGGAAAGTTCCATGGAATAATCTGGGCAACAACGCCTAGCGGTTCTTTAATGTTCATGGAAAGCGTATTGGCATCCAACTCAGTTGCACTTCCTTCTTCCGCCCTGATTACCGCGGCAAAATAACGCCAATGGTCAACCGCTAAAGGGAGATCTGCATTCAGTGTTTCCCGAATTGGTTTTCCGTTATCGCAAGTTTCCACAACGGCAAATTCTTCTAAATTTGCTTCAATAATGGCTGCAACTTTATTCAGTAAAGCTGATCTATGAGCTGCGGAGGTATTGCCCCAGGCATCTTTTGCAGCATTTGCCGCTGCCACAGCATTATCAACATCTTCCTTTTGCGAACGAGGATATTTGGCAATTAATGAATTGTCAACTGGCGAATGGTTGTCGAAATATTGGCCACCTACTGGCGCCACAAATTTTCCATTGATAAAGTTTCCGTATTTCTCTTTAAATTTTGGTTTTGAATAATCCATGTTAAGTGTGCTAAATGATTATACCTACTCTTTTGTAGATTTTCGGTTTCCTCTTTTTATTGGATGTTTCTTAACGAATGCAAGTAATTACGCATAAATATTGTTAACGTTTTAGCATTGCAATTTTCTGTTATTTAATATTTAATTTTAAAGTTACTTAAATTTTTCGTTTTAGCATAATTAAACATCCTTTTTTGGGTTTTGTTTAACTAGAATTTAAAGATAAAACGAGATTGCTATTAACTGGGCGTAATCATATAGAAAAAAGTCTATTATTTTATAAATCAATTGTTTATTGTGTTTTAATCTCCTTAGATATTACCGTCTATATAAAAATATTTTATAAAAATCGCTAAATTTATCGGTGCTTCATGCTACTTTTTAATTGCAAATTCCGCAAAGAAAATACGCTAATAGTGCTTAAAAATTAATTGTTTTTTAATTTTTAATTTGTTCTTTATCATAAAATGCGTTAGGGATTGCAGTGGAAAACCTTTTTGAGCTTTTTCAGCGAAAAAAGTTTGGAACGAAAAGCCCGACCCACCGCCTTTTCGGCGGGGGGAAACGCCCAACAAAATGGCAGGCAGACAAATACAAAATATTATTTTTTATGCGAGTTGTTTTTGAAAATACCAAAAAAATTCGCCATTAAATTGATACATTTGCCCTTGATAAAAACGAACAGATGATTAAAAGAACCAGGGCCGTCATTTCAAAATTAATTATTCATAAAGTTGGTAATAAGTTTAATAGCGCCACCAATATTTTTTCGGAAAATGCAATCACTTTTGATGAAGAAAGTTATGAATTGATGAAGCCTTTTTTGCTAAAACCTTTTGGAAATGTAACGGAGAGTTTTCGTTTTAACCACCACGCAAACATTGAGTTGAATGAAATTAACAGTTATTCGGCACAGGTTTTTAAGGACGAAGATTCGTTTGTAGAAGTTTCAAGACATATTGTGAACCATCTATTTGAGCAATCAAATTCGGCACAAATAAAAACCGGTGACGTGATTGTGGCACTTTTTGAAGATGTGGAATATAAAGAGGTAATTACGCAGGCTTTGGGGATTTTTAAGATTGAAAATAAGCTTGATTTTTTTCAAACACACATGGAAAATAACAGTTTGGATGTGTATGTGCAAAAGGGAATTAGTACCAAAAAACTGGACAAAGGCTGTTTAATTATCAATACAACCGATGCTGAAGGGAAAGTGGTTTTAAGCGTTGATACCAATAATTACGATTCACTTTACTGGATTCAAAACTTTTTGAATGTAAAATATGCCGATGACAACAACCAGCATACCAAGAATTACATGGAGATGCTCAGGGATTTTTCTGAAGAAATCATTAAGGAAGATTTGGGAATTCAGGAAAAAAATACGTTTTTGGCAAGGGCTGTTGACTTTTTTAAAACCAATGAGTTGGTAAATATCAACGATTTTAAAGAGGATGTTTTTGAAGATAACGACGAACAAAAATTGAAGTTTGATGACTATAAAAAGCAATTTGAGACTTTAAATGACGTGTTGGTGAGAAATCAGTTTTCCGTTTCTGAAGCGGTGTTTAAAAAGCAAAAGCAAAAAATTAAAACCGAAATTAAATTAGACACCAATATTGTTATAAAACTCGATATTGACGCACCAGAAGCTTCCAGTGAATATTTGGAAAAAGGTTATGATGAGGATAAAAAAATGATGTTTTATAAAGTGTATTTTAATGAGGAAGAATAGACCCCCTAGCCCCCGAAGGGAGGATTGAGCGTAAAGAAAATGTATGGTATACATTTTTAGTGATAAGGCCAGCTGGCGCGTAGGGTTTTAAAAAAGTTAAATATTAAAAGTTAAAAGTTAATTTGGCATAAAGATTAAAAATTCAAAATACAAAATTTTTAAATCGTAAATCGTAAATCCTAATTCGTAACTCTTTCAATCTCCGCCTCAAACAAGGCAGAGAAATGTTTTAAAATTTTTGCTTTTACTTCTTCTAAAGGAACTTTTTTATTCAGTTCAGCTTCCATAGAAGTCACGGATTTTCCTTTGATTCCGCAGGGAATAATATTATCAAAATAACCTAGATTTACGTTTACGTTAAGCGCAAAACCGTGCATCGTCACCCAGCGGCTGGTTCGTACGCCCATAGCGCAAATTTTACGGGCAAATGGCGTTCCTACGCCAAGCCAAACACCAGTTTCGCCTTCACTTGGTGTGGCTTTTATACCATATTCATCGAGAGTTAAAATAATTACTTCTTCTAAAAACCGAAGGTATTTGTGAATATCGGTAAAAAAATTATCCAAATCCAAAATCGGATAGCCAACCAATTGTCCAGGACCGTGATACGTAATATCGCCGCCGCGATTAATTTTATAAAAAGTGGCATCTTTTTCGGTAAGTTGGGTTTCGTTGAGCAATAAATTATTCATATCGCCGCTTTTGCCGAGCGTGTAAACGTGAGGATGTTCCACAAAAATAAAATAGTTTGGTGTTTTATGGGTGGTATTGTTTTTTCGGTTGTCAATTTTCAGGTTAATAATCTTTTGAAAAAGTTCTTCCTGAACATCCCAAGTTTCTTTATAATCTTTTAATCCTAAATCAATTAACTTAATTTTCTTCATCTATTGGGATTGTTATTAATAATTAAAGCTGCAATAACGCCCGGTATCCAACCCAAACATGTTAAAATAAAAACGATGATAAATGAGCCACAGCCTTTGTCGATAACAGCCAAAGGAGGAA
>JAQVGD010000187.1 GCA_028696945.1 Lutibacter sp. | reverse complement strand
TTATCTTCACATTTGTAGTATTGGTCAACACTAATTTAAGTGAATATTACGTAGCTGCAAAGCTTTATCTAATAAGGTTTTGCAGCATTTTTTTTAAAAGACTTGCGGAGATTAGGAACTATCGGGACTAAAGCCGTGCCTGCTGGCAGGCAGGGGTGACAAAGTGCCGAAAATTTGATATTTCAATCATTATAGCTAGTTTAAACTAGTGCCAAATAAATATAAAGGCGCATTGGGATTATGATAGAAAAAAAGAAAAACCTGATGGTGAGAGTTTAAATCCGCGTTATCGATTTTATTGGATTGTGAAGTTTATTTTTCGTCCAAGTCCAATCTCAATAAGTTTATAAAGTGTCGAAAGTTGAATGTCGCTATGTCCGTTTTCAATTCTTGAAATGAAACTTTTTTTCGCACCAATTTTGTTGGCAAGTTGCTCTTGGGTCAAATGGGCTAATTTTCTTTCCTCTTTAATTAATTCGCCAATAGCAAAAGATTTGGCTTTGATTTCAAAGTTAGTCCGTGTTTCTGTACCTGTTTTGCCATATCTTTTGTCAAGATGTTCTGCAAAAGTTTTAATATTTTTATTTTTTGTTTCCATTGTCTATCTTTTTTTGTTCGTTAAAATATTCCTCCATTATTTTCTTAGCTTTATTCAATTCTTTTACGGGTAACTTTTGAGTTTTCTTCTGAAATCCGTTAAACAGCACCACTAAATTTCCTTTATCAAAACAACAAAATATTCTATAAATATTACTTTCATATTCAACTCTAATTTCAAAAAGTCCTTTTACGCCTTCAATACTTTTGAAAAATTTTGTTGGGACTCGTTCAAGAATTGTCATCATAAAAAGAACTTCGTCAATTTTGTCCTTCACTTTTTCAGTTAAGGTTTCAAAAAAGTCGTCAAAATAATCTTTATAAAAAATGATTTCTCTAATCATTCTCATCTGGCAAAGTTAACGAATAATGGAACATTTTAAAAATAAATAACTATAAATTTTTGATATTTCTATCAGAAGGTAGGTTCGGTTATATTATTTTCTCTTAGAGAGAATCCGAATTTCTTGACCACACTACTTCTCTGTTAGCCAAACTTCAACCTTTTTATCCATTTCTGATTGAGAAATAATGCCGCCTTTTTTCCCTTCGGCACTTGCTTTTAGGAGTTCTTTTTCTTGATTGGTTGACAATTCAATAAAGGGCTCTTTTTTCTTATTATCCAAAATAGTTTTAATAGTATTCAGAAAATCAACATCTTCAATTCTTGATATTCTATTGATAAGTTCCTGTTTTAAATCAAGTGTATTCATATTTTTTTTGCTAAAGAAATATTTATAAAATTACAAAATTTAAATGAAATCAGGTTGATTATTTTGTATTCGCCCAATCATCAATCCAGCCCGATAATGTTTTTGCCCAATCGTCATTGTCGTTTAAACAAGGAATCACGCTAAATTCCTTACCGCCATTTTTTATAAATGAATGTTTGGCTTCCATGCCAATTTCTTCCAAAGTTTCCAAGCAATCAGAAACAAATGCTGGCGTAACCACGGCTAATTTTTTCAAGCCATTTAAGGCGAAATTGTCTATGGTTTGGTCGGTGTATGGCTGTAGCCAAGGATCGCGTCCTAACCGAGATTGAAAGGAAGTGCTGTAACTGCCTTCCTTTAAATTTAATTTTGCGGTAACATTTTTAGTGGTTTGGTAGCATTGATGACGGTAGCAGAATTCATGAGCTGGTGAAGGTGTGTTGCAGCAACTACCGTCAATTTTACAATGTGATTTGGTAACATCCGATTTTTTTATGTGTCTTTCGGGAACGCCATGATAAGAAAAAAGCAGGTGGTCAGGTTTTAATTCTTCAAGAGAAGTTTGAATGCTTTCACTTAAAACGTCAATATAATCCGCTTTGTTGTAAAAAGCAGGAACCATGGTTAATTTAATTTTAGGGAAGTGTTTTTTTACAATTTCTTTCGCCAAAACTTCTATGGTTTCTGTGGTTGCCATCGCAAATTGCGGGTAAAGAGGAATTAGTAAAATTTCATCAATACCTTGCGCTGCCAATTTTTGAATACCGCTTTTCATGGACGGATTTCCGTAACGCATGGCCAATTCAACAGGAATATCTGTATTTTCATTTACTTTTTTATGCAATCTTTCGGAGAGCACAATTAAAGGAGAACCTTCATCCCACCAGATTTTTTTATAGGCCGCTGCCGATTTTTTTGGTCGGGTATTCAAAATAATGCCTTTTACCAAAAATGCACGCATTAAATAAGGGACGTCAATTACCCTTTCATCCATTAAAAATTCATCTAAATAGTTTTTGACATCTTTTGTTGAAGTGCTATTTGGTGATCCTAAATTTACTAATAAAGCTCCTTTCATTATGTTGGTGTAATTATGATTTTGCAAATTGTTTTGGTGTAATTTCAAATTTTCTTTTAAATGCTGCAATAAAATGGCTTGAAGAACTGTAGCCCAGATGGGAAGCTATTTCATTTACATTTAATTGTTGTTCCTGCAACAATGTTTTTGCCAATTCCATTTTATGGTTCAACAAATAAGTAAATACGGGAACGCCATAAATTTCTTTAAAGCCGGTTTTTAATTTTTTGATGTTAAGTCCAACTTCTTTTGCCAATTCGGTAAGGGAAGGCGGATTATTTATATCTGCAAGTATCAATTTTTTGACCTGTTTTATTTTACTGGCAGTTTCTTCATTAGAAATATATGGGCAATTTTCAGTTTCTTTTTCTGTTGATTGACTGAAATAATAACTCAATAATTCATAAACTTTTCCTTTAATATAAATGGGTCTGAGCAATTCATTTGTCTGCTTGGTTCTTAATTGGCTTAAAATTAATTTTATGGAAGAATTAATTTCTTTTGGTTCAATAATAGGGTTTTCTCCTTTTAAGCTGTTATAGTTAAATAAAACAGTTCCATTAATTGAAAATAAGGAATGAAAATGTTCAATAGAAATTAAAATAGCAAGCAATTCCGAATTTGGAGGTAAATTTATAAGAAGATCCATTTTCTCATCTTTAAAATATACCATACAGGAATTGCCTTCAATTAACGGCATCACACAATGTTCAAAGTTAAAAGCAACTTTACAAGCGTTGTTACAGCAAAAATAAATTTGAATATAGTTTTTAGTTAATGAAAGTTTATAAAACTCATCATTGTCCGATAAGTTATTTAAATTAAAGACTTTAAAAGTGCCTGCCTCATTGAAAAGAAAATCAGAACTTTTGTCGATGTTTTTGTAATCTTCAAGATTGGTTTTCATAAGCTATTTTCGCTAACTAATATTAATTATTATACAAAAGTACTAATAAAAATTTACACAAAAAAATGAGCTAACATGAAAAAATATGACAAAAGTCATAGTTTAAAGGTCTCAATTTCTATGACTTTTGTCATACTTTTATTCAATTACGTGTTATTTAGAAATATTATAAATTAAGGTTAATAACTTATGCCGACAATTAAAGTACTTTTACCGATGTTTTATAGAGAAATATAATTGTACTTTTGTCGATACTTATTGATAATACTAATTTTATGAGTCAAGAAAACACACCTACAAAATTATACAACGTAGGATTAAGTTATAAAAAAGCTGATGTAAAGGTACGAGGTGCTTTCAGTATAACTAAAGAAAATCAAAAATTATTACTAAAAGAGGCAAAAGAAAAGGGAATCGATGGAATTTTTATCCTGTCAACTTGCAATAGAACTGAAATTACAGGTTTTGCAAAACATCCTTTTGAATTAATTAGTTTGCTGATAAAATATTCAAACGGAAGTGTTGAAGATTTTATAGGGGTTTCCAATGTTTATAAAAATAAAGATGCCGTAAGACATCTGTTTCAGATTGGAACCGGATTGGATAGCCAAATATTAGGTGATTATGAAATAGTTGGCCAATTAAAAGAATCGTTTAAGCAAGCAAAAATAGCAGGAACAACCAACGCCTATTTAGAGCGATTGATGAATTTGGTTTTGCAGGCAAGCAAAGATATTAAGAATAAAACCCAATTAAGTTCAGGAACAACTTCCGTGGCTTATGCTGCCATACACTATATTATGGAGAATTTGCCCGACTATAATGAAAAGAAAATTCTTATTTATGGATTGGGTGACATCGGGAGAAATACTTGTAAAAATGTACTGGGATACACTTCAAATAAAAATGTGACGCTAATTAATAGGACTCATGAAACAGCTTTGGAATTTAAAGCGGAACATCCTGAAATTACCGTAAAAAACGATGCTGAATTAATTGAACAAATAGCAGATACCGATATTTTAATAGTTTCTACTGGTGCGGATGTTCATACAATAAACAAAACACATTTAAAAGAAGGTAAAAAATTACTGATACTAGATTTATCAATGCCTGAAAATGTGGATATTTCTGTTAAGGATATTGATGGAATTACCTTGGTAAATGTTGATGAACTTTCAAAAATTACAGATCAAACCTTTGAAACACGTAAAAATGAAATTCCTGCAGCTGAAGCAATCATAGAAAAATACAAAGGTGAATTTAATGATTGGATGGAGCAACGTAAATATGTGCCAGCAGTAAATGCTTTAAAAGAATCTCTTCGGGCTATTCAACATGACGAAATTGATTTTCATTCCAGAAAAATAGAAGGTTTTAATATTGAACATGCTGAGTTTGTAACAAACAGGATGATTCAAAAAATTACCACACAATTTGTTAAACATTTAAAAGATGAAGATACCTCTGTTGATGTAAGTATCGGAGTTATCAGTAAAATGTTTAATATTAAAGAGCTATGCTTAAATGAGAATGATTAGAATTGGAACTAGAGCGAGTGAACTCGCACTATGGCAAGCAAATTTAGCAAAATCGGAACTCGAAAAATTAGGATATCAAGCAGAAATTATAGGAATAACATCAACTGGCGATGAGGTTTTAGATAGACCTTTGCATCAAATAGGCGGTTTTGGCTTGTTTACAAAAACGCTCGACAATGCGATGCTTCGCGGAGAAATTGATCTTGCTGTTCATTCCTTAAAAGATGTCCCTACCATTTTGCATGAGAAAATTGCACAGGCTGCCGTTTTGAAAAGAGCGAATATCAGCGATGTTTTGGTGCTAAAAACCAATACAGATTTTTTAGAAAATCAGGAAGGTGCCATTATAGCAACAGGAAGTTTAAGGAGAAAAGCGCAATGGCTGCATAGGTATCCAAAACATACCATTGTCGAATTAAGAGGAAATGTAAATACACGTTTGCAAAAACTCATTGACAATGATTGGAATGGGACAATTTTTGCCGCAGCTGGATTGGAACGCATTGAATTGCTGCCAAAAAATCATTTGATGTTAAATGATTGGATGATTCCTGCACCGGCTCAAGGTGCCATTATGGCTACCGCTTTAAAAGCTGATACCGAAATTCTTGAAATTTGTGCTCAAATAAATCATAAAGACACTGAAATAGCTGTTGCTGTTGAACGCCAGTTTATGAGAACTCTGGAAGGCGGATGTACTGCGCCAATTGGTGGAAACGCAAAAATTACAGGTGACACTATTTATTTTAAAGGAATTTTAATTGCCATTAACGGTTCAGAAAAGGTTGAGGTTGAGAAATCTGTGCCATTGAGTGAGTGGCATAGTTTGGGTAAAATTTGTGCGGAAGAAGTGTTGAATAATGGTGGAAGAAAATTAATGGAAAGCATAAAAGCTGAAATGGGGAAATAAATGAACAGCAAAAAAAAAATCCTGTCCACCAAAAAA
>JAQVGD010000186.1 GCA_028696945.1 Lutibacter sp. | reverse complement strand
ATTTCTGGCTCCTTTTCTTCGATACAGTCTATCAATTCTACTTGTTTTATAAAAATATTTATTTCTTCTTCTGATATATTCTTTAAAATAGGAAAATGTCCAACCGCATTTTTAATTCTTTTTTGTGCATTTATTCCATGTTTGAAAAGGCATTGAATAGCTTGTCCCGCAAGAAATACGGGCGAATCTTTTCCGCATAATACCAAATACCGTATTTTGGGATTGGTTATTGTGTTCTGAATGATTTTTTCAATTCCTAAATTGGGTGTAAACACTTTACCAACAATGGCCACACTATTACATTGAGTGATTGCTGAATCAAAATAGTCTGAGGTTAATGTACACACTGCAATTTGTCCGTTTTTGTTTATCACTTGATAATTTCCTGAAAAAACAGGCCATCTGCTTTTTGTCGATAGCTTTTTCCTTTTAACAGATTCCATTATAGAAGTCATTCTATAAAAAAAATTTACTGCGGCTGGACTTTCCCCTATTGAATTATTAGGAAATAATTTAGCCAAAAAGTGCATTAGTTTTTTCATATAGTTCTGCTTCTGTTTCATAATTTTTGACAATGAGTTTTTATAAGATTTACGCAATGTAAAAATCGGAGATTCTCTCCGCGAAGCAATATTTTTATTGAATGTTTGTCGGTTTGTACCAAATCAAATTTAAGCATAAATTTTATGAGGTGTGGTTAGTTTTTGGCGTCTGTAATAAATTTCTATTCCAACTATGGTTACTAACATCGCAATAACAGATAAAATAGAACCTTCAAATCCAAATTCCCCTCCATTAATTATATTATTTTCAGTTATGCTAAATTCAACCAATGAATATGCTTTTTGGCCGCTTACATTAAATCCAAAAATTGTTTGAAACAAATTCCAACTTAAATGAAGTGCAATTGGAAACCAAAGATTTTTGGTGTGTATATATGATATTCCTAAAAGTATTCCAGCCAAAAAAATATTTGTCATACTAAATAGATCAATATTTGGATTAAATCCGTGCATAAATGCAAAAATTATGGATGATATTAAAAGCGCAACATATTTATTAAATGAAATCATTAAATTTCTCAGAACATATCCACGAAGTAGTACCTCCTCCATAATAGCAACAATAATGAACAGTAGAATTGAAATAATTATCTCTTTAAAATCGAAAATTACTCTTTGAAAATTTATTTCTCCTAAAAATAGCAATAATGTATATCCAACAGTCATTATAAATGCACCAATTATGATTCCAATAAAAAAATCACATAGCCTATTATTTGTGTCAAATCCAAGTTTAATAAACTTTTCTTTATCAACATATTTCATAAAAATCCAAATTACAAGAAGTGTTCCTAGCAATGCGGAAAACGAAATTATAACATGTTGTTCTGAAGTTTTTTGAAAATTAATATTAGTTAAACTGACTCCTGCAATCAGCGTTCCAATCATTTCGAATATTCCTGCGATAAAAATATACGGTATAATAATTAGCAAAACTCTTTGCCATCCTTTGTTTTTGTTTTCCATTTTAATTTTTTTTTAAATTAACCACAACGATTTACGATAACGAAAGTTGTGGGTTTGAAGGTGCAATTTTTCGATTTATAAATATAGTTTTTTAAGTTTACAAAACATTAAATTTATTGAATTAGGCAATTTTTTTTTCTTTGTGTCTGGTCTTTATGTGCAACACTCGTCGCACTTATCGAAACTAAATAAAAAATTTCAAAAATGCAAATTTGAATTGAAAACAGTAATAATAAGTGTGAAAATTTTCCTGAGAGTGAGCCATGGTAAATAGTAAATGAAGGTTGGTTTATAAAAGTCAAACGGCAAAGTATAGAGGAGTTTGTATTTTAAACGTTGACCCAGTTTATGGGGCACTGGAAAATAATATACCACCAAAATTGAACAAGCCCATAAAGTCATTCACTTGAGTGAAATAGCCTAAAATACCATTTAAACATTCAAATGCCGCATAAAATTTGTTTCTTTTTAACTCATTCGTCGTCATAAAAAATAACCGTAGCAAAGGTTATGCTTAATTTTTCTTCCTAATCTGATTTAAAAATAATTCAAATTTTTAATACAACATTTAAACATTTAATTGGTATAATATTAAAAAATACCTAAAATTTATTGAAAAAATAGCAAAAAGTGCTACCAAAGTAATCTATCATTTTTTCGATTGTTTAAAAGCCAGATTCAGCCTAAAAATGAGCAATCAGGAGAGATAACTTTCAACTTTTCTGAAAGTAAATCAGAATCCGAAATTTATTTGTAAACAATGAACTTTATTTAATAGGTTCTGACATTACTAAAGTATTGAGTTATGGTCAACCTACTAAAACAACACAAAGTAATCCGTAGGTAAGGTTGTGCTACAGCTTCGAAGTAGGCTTGTGAGAGGTGCGCTCCGTCAGTTTTTGACGGAGTCGCCTACTCAATTAACCATAGTTATTTGTTATTAATAATGATTTTCATTGCTTTTTCTTCCGCACCATTTAAAAACACTTTATAAGCATGCTCAAGTTCTGAAAGCGGGAAATGATGTGTAATCATTTTCTTTAAATCCATATTATTGGCAGAAACCGCTTTTAATAACATTGGCGTTGTATTTGTGTTAACAAGACCAGTAGTTATGGTAAGGTTTTTAATCCACAGTTTTTGAATTTCGAAATCTACCTTTTTACCATGTACTCCTACATTAGCGATGTGTGCCCCTGGTTTTATTATATTTTGGCAAATATCCCAAGTTTGGGGAATTCCAACAGCTTCAATAGCAACATCAACACCTTCCTCGCCAACGATCTTTTTAACGGCTTCTTCTACATTTGTGGTTCCAGAATTAATGGTATGTGTAGCACCTAATTCTTTGGCCAATTTAAGTCTATTGTCATCTAAATCAATCATGATTATTTTAGAAGGAGAGTAGAACTGCGCTGTTAAAAGTACCGACATTCCAACAGGACCAGCACCAACTATAGCAATTTCATCTCCAGGTTTTACATTTCCGTATTGAACACCTATTTCATGACCTGTAGGCAGAATATCGCTTAACAAAACAGCTATATCATCATCAATGTTTTTAGGGATTCTATGTAAGCTATTATCGGCATGAGGAATTCTTACATATTCTGCTTGTACGCCGTCTATCATATAGCCCAAAATCCAGCCTCCATCTTTACAATGTGAATACAATTGTTTTTTACAATATTCACAAGAACCACAAGAAGTGATACAAGAAATTATAACTTTGTCTCCCTTTTTAAACTGAGAAACACTATCCCCAATCTCATCAATAATACCAACACCTTCATGGCCAAGAATGCGTCCACTTTCAATTTCAGGATTTTTGCCTTTGTAGATACCTAAGTCAGTTCCACAGATAGTTGTTTTTAAAACTTTTACAATTACATCTGTTGGCTTGATAATTGTTGGTTTCGGTCTCTCTTCTAAAGCGATATTATGATCGCCATAATAAACTAATGCTTTCATTTTTTTTCTTTTTATTGGTTTATAATTATTGCTATCGTTTTTAATCTTTGCGTTCGGGTAGGTTTCGGCGTACAAAGTTTTAACTTAGTACATAAGTTTATTCGAAGCACCCTGTTCTAAATTTGCATAATCAGTCCGCTTGATGCAAAATCCTTGTACGTTTTGTAAGAGCAGTACTCACACTTAATGAGGCTATGTGAATGTTTTTAAAGATACAAATTTGAATTGAAAACAGCAACATTAAGGGTAATTATTTTCCTAGAGGGTAGGTAAGGATATAAACAGCAAAAAGTGATGTCAAAAACAATACATCATTTTTTTGATTGTTTAAAAGCCTTTAGAGGTTTGTGAATTAAAAAAAACAAAGCTCCTTAAAACAGAGCTTTTTATTTAATTTTTAATCTTTTTGAAGGCTTGTGCAAAAGCTACTGTTGTTATATGCTGCTCTTCTTTTTAAAAATTATGTACGAATATACTATTGGTATGATAGTAATTATTCCTGTAATGATTAGAAATATTGTAAAATTTGGCTGTTTGTTTAAAATCAAACTCGACAAAACAACAATAATTCCACCTACAAACCACATCTTTCCACCTAATTTATGCGTTTCTTTCCAAACTGTTTCATTTTCAAGAGTCCAAGGGGTTCTAATGCCAATAAAGTAATTAGTTTTTATTGTTTTAAAATAATTACCTAGGATGATATATAATACTCCGAGTAATAATACGATATAATTTGGATTTGTAAAGGATTGGTTTTTGGCTGAATAAATTATAAATAGTGCTAAAATTGACATAAAAGTGGTCAATAAAACCTTTAAGGTTTGAAGTTTATTTCCCATCTTATTCAGTTTGTTTTTCGGATCAATTTTAGGAACAACTAAAAAAATTAAGTACATAAGTAAAGGTAATAAGATGGGTATTATTATAAGTTCTATTTTATCTCCATATCTGTCTATTTCCCCTTTATTATTCCAATGCATGGGAATTTTTTCGGGTAATTGATTCCAAATATATGCTAAATAAATAAATGGTAATAATACAATTGTAATTAGTGGTAATTCTTTTTTAAGATTCATAATTTATTTTTTTAGTGTTAACACCCAGTTCAATAAATCTTCCAAAATGCTTGTGTTTAATGAGTATTCTACAAATTGCCCTTTTTTCTCGCTTGTTATTAAATCTGCTCTTTTTAAAATGTCAAGATGATGTGAAATACTTGGCTTGGATATATTGAATTGTTCTGCAATTTCTCCAGCATTCATGTCTTTCTTTTTTAATAATTCAACAATTTGCCTGCGAGTTTCGTCATTAAGAGCTTTGAATAGAGAATTCATTTATTTAGTTATTTAGACAAATATCTAAATAATAATTCAAAACTCCAAATGTTTTTTTTTATTTAATTGGTACTCAACAGTTTTTATAAGATTTTTTCGCCAGAACAAATTTTTATGGAATGTTTGTTAGTTTGTACCAAATCAAATTTAAGCATAATTATCTACCATATTCTAGTTGCACTAGTTTTTTCAAAAATACATAAACTACTATAAAATGGATTAAAAGTAATGTTTTCATGGAATGCAAATAAAAAGATTATTCCAAAAAATTATTCGTATATTTTCAGCTAAGTGAACAGCGTCCCACTTTGCAATAACTGCTAAAACGATTGTTTTTATATAATTATTTTTGTTTTTTTTCTGAAATAATCTCTTGATAAATCGGCCCAAACAAACAATATTTTATAGCTATATTTGCAAAAAATTATCCATAACTTAATTTTGTAAATTTTATGGCCCAAATGCTTTTTAATCCCTATCAGGATTTGATTTTTGATGAACATTTTTGCTTCCTTACAGGTGCCTTAACTCAAGAAACTCTATGTGTCTTCCCCGAATGGTTGATGAACCATTTTAAATTTGGTAATGAAAGAATTGAGATGATGGACAAGACCAAGTCTTATATTTATTCAGACCTTAAATTGCCTTGTTCTCTTGAGGTAAAAAAAGCCTTTAATGAACTGGATGTAAAAATTCAAGCGGCCTATAATATGGGTTTTGAGGGAATGGCATCTCTAGATGAAGAGTTGCTTTTTCAGTGGACTGGGAGAATGGTATATGGACTACTTTATTACGAAATGCTTTATGAAAGGGACAGGCTGTTAAGACTAGGGAAGGAGTTTGCACTCTCTACTGCCCTTAGAGAACGCTTTGGCCGCTTTCATTTAATGCTTCAGTCCATAATTGAACCAGTTTCTTTTGTTGGAAGAAAACCGTGGAGTATCACTGTTT
>JAQVGD010000185.1 GCA_028696945.1 Lutibacter sp. | reverse complement strand
CATTGACAGCATTAACACTAATTTTAATAGCTGGTTTAAGTAGTTGTGAAGCAACAAAAAATGCAAATAACGCACAAAAAGGTGCCGTAATCGGAACTGCTGGAGGCGCAATATTAGGTGCTATTATTGGAAATAATACAGGTAAAAAGGGTAGTGGAGGAGAGTTAGGCGCCGTTATAGGTGGTGTTGTAGGCGGTACCACGGGTGTACTTATAGGAAATAAAATGGACAAACAGGCTCAGAAAATTGAAGAAGAAATTCCTGGAGCTAAAGTAGAACGTATTGATGATGGAATTTTAGTGACATTTGATGAAAACAGCGGTGTTCAATTTGCAACTAATATGTATAATATTACTCCATCCTCAGAAGTATTGCTTACAAAATTGGCAAATATTTTGAAGGAATATCCCGATACAAATGTATTGGTAGTTGGACATACAGACAGTACTGGTGCAGCTGATTACAACATGACGCTTTCTGAAAAAAGAGCTTATTCAGTAACCAATTACTTTATCAGTAGCAAAGGATTGAATTCATCACGATTTACAACTACTTGGTTTGGAGAAGATCAACCAATTGCAGATAATAATACCGTTGAAGGTCGCGCAAAAAACCGTAGGGTAAATGTGGCAATTGTTCCAAATGATAAAATGAAAGATGATGCCAGAAAAGAAGCTGGTGAAAACTAATAAATTAAATTTATTAATTGAAATCCCGAAGTATTTACTTCGGGATTTTTTTTGTAAGGTTTTGAATACCACGGCTAGTTTTCAGGTTTTAATAGTAGTGTGAAGTATTCAGTAATCAAAAAAAATTTCGACTTTTTAAGGTTCGAACTTTTTAACTTTATACCTACCTTACAGCCTTAAAATTTAAAGAAATGCAGGGCATTGTTGATAGTGTAATACAATTTCAATTATCTTGGTTAAACTGGTTTTTGGCATTTTTAGCAGCTCTAATTCTAGGCATGGGTAAAGCCGGCATAAAAGGGCTTGGGGTTTTAATTGTTACATTAATGGCTATTATTTTTGGCGGAAAAGCTTCTACAGGAATTTTAATTCCGCTTATGGTTGTTGCTGATATCTTGGCGGTTTTTTATTATAACAGGCATACACAATGGAAATTTTTATTGAAGATATTGCCCACAATGGTTTTGGGTGTATTAGTAGGAGTGTGGTTTGGAAACGATATTTCTGAAAAATTATTCAAACAAATCATGGCTATTTTTATTATACTAACGGTAATAATGATGGTTTGGATGGATCAAAAAAAGAGTAAGGCTGTTCCAAAACATTGGTTTTTCGCCAGCAGTATGGGGTTTTTATCTGGAATTACCTCTATGATTGGAAACCTTGCAGGTTCTTTTGCGGATATTTATTTTTTAGCCATTCGTTTGCCTAAAAATCAATTTATTGGTACGGCAGCTTGGTTGTTTTTAATTATTAACGTCTTTAAATTGCCTTTTCATATTTTTGTGTGGAAAACAGTAACTTCATACAGTCTTTTACTCAATTTATTTCTGGTTCCTGCAATTTTGATAGGTTTTATAAGCGGTGTTGCGCTTGTTAAATTGTTAAATAATGAAGTTTACCGTAAATTTATTATGGTTGTAACCGCTATCGGTGCTTTGTTAATGTTTTTTAGATAAGTTGTAAAATATAATAATTTGTAATAATTATGGAGGAACATTTTTTTCAATGTCCGTATTGTTGGGAAGAAATTTCTATGTTATTGGATACTTCAGTAGGCAATCAAACCTATATTGAAGATTGTGAAGTTTGTTGCAATCCAATTGAAATAAATCCCATATTTGAAAATGGCGAATTAATTTCTTTAAATATTAAAAGTGTAGAGGAGCAGTAAAATAAAAACAATTTTATAAATTGATTGCTACAGGAACTATTTCATTTACAGGAAAGAGTTCCTAATAGGCAATTCTTAATATTATAACCGTCTTGCTTTTCTATATATTCTTTGACATCGTTAATAACAATATCTATTTTGAAGAAATGGCCTGTTTTAACTGAGAAACGGATTGCATACCCGATTGTCTCCAAACTTGTTTTCCTTGTTTAAATACTATAAAAGTAGGAACTCCCTGTATTTGATATTTTGCTGCCAACGCCTGATTGGTATCTACATTTATTTTTATAATACTTATCGAATCTTTTAGTTCGGCTTTCAATTGTTTTAAAATAGGAGCCATACTTTTACAGGGTCCACACCAATCGGCAGAAAAATCCACTAAAACAGGAACCTCTTGATTTATAATATCGTTAAATGATTTTTTCATATTAGTATGTTTTATGTTATTTAAAGTTACAAAATCAACAATAATTAAAGGACATATTAATTAAAAAGTTTATTTTATTTTAGAATACTTACACAGTTATGGAGCAATTTTAAGTAAATGAATAGGGTTGGAGTGTTTTTATTAAAAGACCTTTAATCGACTTAAAGCTCATCTTTAATAATTTGTGGAGGTATATTTTTTGCATAAACTTTTAAATAAACCAGCACAAGAAGTGCCAATGAACTGCAAAATAAAAAACCATAAAATAGAGGTAAGGCCGTTTCAGAAACAAACCTACCAATAAAAGTACCCACAGGAACCGCCATCATTGTTGAAATAAATCCTGTAATTGCCGCACCAATCCCAGCAATATGACCAACAGGTTCCATAGCCAAAGCTCTTAAATTTCCAAATAAAAATCCGATAGCAAAAAACTGTAACCCGAAGAAAGACAACAAAATACGAATATCTGGGTTTGCTTCTCCATGAAATAATAAAATATAAAGTAAGGAAACGCTAAAAAATCCGATGAGCGCACCAGTTACCATTTTTTCCATTCCATATTTTAAAACAAGAGTTCCATTTAAAAAAGTAGCAAATCCAATGGCTATTGCCAATCCTGCAAATATATAAGGAAACTGTTCTTTTAAATCGTACTGGATTTGGAATATTTGTTGGGCTGTACTTAAATATACCATAAAGGATCCCATTACAAAACCAGAAATAATTGTAAAACCAATGGTTCTTTTGACTTTCATAATTTCTTTTAAGCCATCTGCAAAAATATGGCCGCTAAATTTTACACGATATTCTTTTGATAAGGTTTCTGGTTGTCTTTTCCAAAACCAAAATGAAACTAAGATGCTGAATATCAACTGTACATAAAATATGGCTTGCCAATTATAATGATCAAGCACAAATTTACCCATCGTAGGGGCAACGATAGGGACAAAGATAAATACCACGGTAATAAACGACATAATATGAGCCATATAATCACCGGTAAAAGTGTCACGAACCATAGCAATGCTGATAGTTCTTGGTGCTGAAAGTCCAATTCCCTGTAAAATTCTGCCGGCAACCATCATTTCCAGGCTTTTTGAAAATATACAAATTAAACTGGCAACAATAAATAAACCAAAGCCCATAAAAACAATAGGTTTTCTGCCTAAACTGTCTGAAATCGGTCCAAAAAATAAAGGTCCCAAACCAAGGCCTAAAAAAATCATTGTAATAAGCAATTGATTATCAACAGTATGAGTTACACCGATTGAAATTCCAATATATTCCAATGCAGGCAATAATGCATCAATTGACAATGCAGCAATTGACATTAGGGAGGCCATTAGTGCTATGAATTCAAATTGGGAAGGGCTCTTTTTTTGCATTGTGCAAATGTACAGAATTGTAATTCTGGGAAGGTGTTTTTCTCATTGTAAAAAGTGATTACTCAATAAGAATTTGTAATTTGCAGTATATAAAAGCTTATTTATGAACTTATTATCACTAAAGAAAAGTATTAAAGGCATTGATATTTATATTTTAGATCAAATTTTAAAAGATCTTTATCAACCAGAATCAAAAATTTTAGATGCTGGATGTGGTGGTGGTAGAAACTTAAAATGGTTTTATGAGTCAGGTTTTGAAATCCACGGAACTGATACAGATGCAGCACAATTGCTAAGGTGCAAAGAATTATATCCCACACAAAAAGAAAATTTTATTCAAGCTAATATTGAAGAAATGCCTTATGAAACGAGGTATTTTGACCATATTATTTGTAATGCTGTATTGCATTTTGCTAAAGATTTAAGCCATTTTACGCAAAAGTTTGAAGAATTATTGCGTGTATTAAAACCTAAGGGAAGTTTGTTTATAAGAACTGCATCTAATTTTGGAATTGAAAATCTTGTTATATTGTTCGATAAGGGAATTTATAAATTGCCAGATGGTACAACCAGATTTTTATTGACTCCAGAAATTTTAGAAGATATTCAAAATAATAAAAGTGTTTTATTGATAGAAGATATTAAAACCACGATTGTTCATCATAAAAGAAGTATGACTACATTGGTAATTAAAAAAGGAGGGATAAAAATAATGGGATAAATAATTGCTATCCAAAAGGAGGGATTAACAATTGGTATTTCAATCTAATAAAAAACTCTATTTAACATAATATAAATTATAGTTCAAATGCTTCAAGGTTTATTTTTTAGCGGTATCAGCATTTGACAGCTATAATTGTCCATTATGTAAAATATCATATTCTCCTTCGATTTAACTTTTTGGCAATTCTATATTAGAACGTTTTCAGCAAAAGCATTTACTCACGCTGTTTTTATTTGTTTTTTAAAGGTGTTCGTGAATACTTTGTATTTGAACTATAATTTGACATTATGTGTAAATAGCCGCTCATCCAACGCTGATTGTTTTATAAAATCAAAATGCTTTTGCATTTTATTTTATACACAATTTTCCAACGCTCGTCCTTGCTTATTTAATTTTTTTTGCCCACGCTCGAAAAAGAAATTTTATTTGTGGTGTTCGCTGGCATAAAAAAATGTGTATGTGCCTTAACAGGCTTTTATTTCACATTTTTTTATGCTGGCACTCACGGGGTTAATTATTTGTTCTTTTTTCTTGATAAAAAAGAACAAAAAAATCAGGGAGATAATCAAACTTACTCATCTTCTCTATTTCCTTTCACATTAAGTTCTCTGGAATATCTATATTATTCTCATTTAGATATGTTATTAACTTTGTATGTTTCTTATGTAATTCTTCGGAACAATCACAATTTTCTGATATAGAACAAATTTCAGAGGGTTTGACTTCTAATATTTCAGCAATTTTCAGCAACATTTCATTTTTCATTTTCGTTTTACCGTTTTCTATATCCGAATAGGATTTTTGCGAAACTCCTAACTGAAAAGCAACATATTCTTGAGATAGTCCTTTCTCGTTTCTAAAATTCCTGATAGAACAATTATGTTTTTTCATTTCTTAGTAGTTTTAAGTATAATTTAGAGTTTTTTAGTATAGTTGTCTTACAAACAAGAAAATAAATTTGTCACAGTATGAACTACAAATATAATAATTTCTAAAAAAAAATGTAGAATAAAAAGCTAAAGGACTGATTCAGATATTTTTGTAACCTCTAAAAACAAAACATAAGGACGAGACTAAATGCCGAAATAAAAAGAGAAGTATATTGTTTAACTCAAAAATTTTATATTATGAATTTTCCAAGTTTAAAAACAGCAAGGGTTCTTAATGAAGAAGAGATGCTGGGATTTCGTGGTGGAGCGTGTAATTCAGGGTGCAAATCCGGATGTTCAAGTTCTTGTAAAACAGGTTGCTCTCCTGGAACTAAACCACTATGGACTGCAAGTCCATAGGTTTCTATGAAGAATGAAATTCTTATTCCAAAATAATATTATCATCACTATCTTTATTAGATGGATTTCTATGATGCTCAAGATAATCTTGAACC
>JAQVGD010000030.1 GCA_028696945.1 Lutibacter sp. | reverse complement strand
ATATTACGTAGCTGCAAAGCTTTATCTAATAAGGTTTTGCAGCATTTTTTTTAAAAGACTTGCGGAGATTAGGAGCTATCGGGATTAGGAATTTTGTCTGGCGCAATCAAATGTTAACCAAAACAAAGTTGCCATTTGCGGTTAAAATAGAGATTAGCCAATAATTAATTTATTGTGATTTAAAACGTTGTGAACCTTTGCGTATTTTCTTTGCGTTTATTTAGCGGTTAAATGTAAAATTTAATTTAATTGATTTTTATCATAGAATACGCTAACGCAAATTGAACAGCTAATTATAGATGAGTTTATAAAATTATATAAACTGACAGAACAATAGCGCTACAACGCCACTTCTTGTTAAATTTTTGCACTTCCCTGATTGGCATTGACCAGTTTTTATCAATTTTATTTCTTCATAGAAAAACACACCCCTAACCTCCCGCTCTAAAAGCGGGACAGGCTTCTCCTTTCAGTTTTGAGCTTTCAACTTTGGCTTCCTCCTTCCGACTTCCGTCTTCGGTCTTCCATCTTCCGCCTTCCGACTTCCGTCTTCGGTCTTCGGTCTTCCATCTTCCGCCTTCCGACTTCGGTCTTCGGTCTTCGGTCTTCGGTCTTCGGTCTTCGGACTTCAGACTTCGGACTTCGGTCTTCCGTCTTCCGACCAGTAAATCAATCATCATTATAAATCTTCTCATCTGGGAAGAAAGCACCTTCAGCATCGTTTTCCGTGTCGCGACTTTTGAGCTTTTGTGATAGAAAATCCCTATAAAATTCATGTTGGATTACCAAATCCATGATTTCGTTGGTACCTGTCCATATCGTGATAAGTCGGACATCCCGCAGCATCTTTTCTACGGGGTAAATATTGGTGTAACCGATACCGCCCATAATTTGCATGGCATGATTTACCGCTGTCCAAGCAGATTCGGTGGAGAATTTTTTAGCTTCCGAAACCATCTGGCGGATTTGACCTGCGGATGCATCCGAATCAGCCATTTTTGCAGCCATATAATTAATACCCCTTGAAGCATCCAGCAACGTCAGACAATCAGAAACTTTGGCGTTTACGGCTCCAAAAGCGCGTATTTTTTGTCCAAAAGCTTTTCTTTTGTCGGCGTAACGGGCAGCCACTTCAAAAGCAGCTCGTGCCATTCCTACCGCGCCACCAGCAGATGTCATCCTTTCAGGAACCATCATTTGATGAAATACACGCGTTCCGTTTCCGATACCCGCTTCCCCGCCAAGGATATTTTTCAAAGGCACCGCTGCATTTTTAAATACCAATCTTCCTGTGCCGCCCCCGCGTGTTCCCATCAGGCCGTAAATATGCTTCACTTTAACGCCAGGGCCGCGTTCTACCAGAAAAGCAGTCATGGCTTTTTTAGGATCGTCAATACCTTCAACAATGGCATAAACCAGTATTACATCTGCACCTTCTGCACCTACAACAAATCGTTTTTGCCCATTGAGATAAAAGACGTCGCCTTCTCTTCTGGCCTTGGTAGTCGCAGCAAAAAAATCGGAACCTCCACGAGGTTCTGTCAAACCTTCAGCCACGCCAATTTCTCCCTTGAGCATGGGAACTAAAAACCGTTGCTTTTGATCTTCAGTGCCGAAACGATGGATAGCTTCACCCACGATAGAAACCAAAGAATAAAGACATCCCAGCGAAGTACCCAACACTCCAACTTCTTCTAAGGCTACCATTTCACTGCTCCACGACAGACCAGAACCGCCCCATTTTTTGTCGAACCGCAAACCCAACAGATTTCTTTTCCCAGCTTCGCGGATAAATTCTTTGGGATAACGAACTTTATCCGCATCCATGTCCAGCAAAAGCTGACGCGGAACCCATTTTACGAAATCCTGAACCTTTTCCTGTAACAGCCTGTCTTCGGCTGTCATTAATACATTCATTGCCATTGTTTTTATTTTTTATAATTGTTTTCTCTGTGTGTCAAAATTTGTAATGCTCGTTTCATCTGAATATTTGTCGCGTAACGCCTTTTTATTAAGCTTCCCCGCACTCGTCAGCGGAATTTCATCCACAAAAATAAACTGATCGGGAATCCAGAATTTAGCCAGTTTGCCATCATTTACTTTTGAAAGTAAAAAATCTTTCAATACCCTTTCAGTTACTTCTAATTTGGTTTTGACGATGCCCAGCGGGCGTTGTCCCCAGTTTTTATCATTTTTGGGAATTACGGCCACCTGTTGGATGGCCAGATTTTCGGAAAGGATGGTTTCCAGAATTCCCGTCGGAATCCATTCACCGCCGCTTTTTATGGCATCGCCTTCGCGGTCGGCCACATAAATAGAGTGATTGGTATGGAAATATCCTATATCGCCGGTACGGAACCAGCCGTCAATAAAGTGCTGTTTTGTGATTTCCGGTTCTTTGTAATAACCTTTAGGCAACCATGGACTCCTGACAAAAATGATACCCAGCGTTTTACCATCATGCGGCACATTATTCCCTTCTTTATCCTTGATGGCGATTTCCACCATAGGAAAAGGTCGCATACCTGCACGTAACCATTTCAGCGCTTCCTCTGTATCTGGTTCCACCGTTTCTGGTATTACTGAGATAGCGGTTCCCAATTGGTCGGAGCCGCCATAAATCAGACTGAAATTTACATTGGCACTGTTGGCTTTTTTTGCAATTCCAGATGGGAACGGGCTTCCACCGGTAAGCACTTTCAAATGACCAAAATTCTTCTGCTCCAGCAACATTTGTAGCTGGGTGGGAACCATATTGAGAAAACTCACTTTTTCTTTTTCAATCAAGACCTGTTGTGCGGCTGGATCAGCCGCTCCAGGAAGCACCAGTTTTACCCCGAGATAGATTGGGAAGAAAGCCATTCCCCAAGCATGGATATGAAAAAAGGGAATAAGCGGCATGAGTACATCGCGATTACAAATGCGAGCACCATATTTATGCAACGCCAAGTGATGAAACAGTTGCAACGAGCCCATCAAAATGGTACGGTGCTTATATTGGATTCCCTTTGGATTTCCCGTGGTTCCTGTTGTGTAAAAAATAGAGAAGACATCGGTTTCCTGAATTTCATTGGCTTCGGGAAGTTCTTTTTCCGTTCCGCTTTTAATTAAATCTTCATACTGATAAATCACTTTGGCTTCCGGCAAAGGTTGTTCTGGGTTGTCACTCATTACCACCCAGTTGGGAAATTTGGCGAAGAGCGGTTTGGCAGCCTGAAGAAAAATATCGGAAACAAAAATCCATTTATCGACGGCATGAATCATAGAATAAAGCATTTGTTCTGGCGCCAGCCTAAAATTAATAGTGTGTAATATGGTGCCCAGCATGGAACAAGCATAATGCATTTCAAGAAAGCGATTTGTGTTTACGTCAAGAACGCCAACAACGCTTCCTTTTTTAATGCCCAGCATTTTCATGCTGTTGGCAATTCGTAAAACCCTAGAATAAAATTCGCGGTAGGTAAATCTTTTGCCGTCGGAAACAATAACCTGATCTGGATGCGTAATGAGCGCATGTTGAAGTAATTGATGAACAACAAACTCTTTCAAGATTTGGATAGGTTAAAGTGGGTTCTAAAAATTAGTTTTTTGTTTTTGATTTAGGAAAAACAGTAGAACCTTTAACTGACTTTTCTATATCGTTACCAAATTACAAAAATATTTCAATGAATTGTGCCTAAAAATTTAAATTTTGTTTATCTATTTGCAGTATAGAACTATAAAATATTTAACTGTAAAGCTTGTTCATAGTAGAATAAATTGGAGGTTAAATTGATTAATCCTATCATTCCGGTTGCTATTCCTATTGATTTCACAACCAATCCATGTTTCTTATCCAAAAGCGATCAATATTTATATCTCCGCCAACAGAAATAAAAATTAAAATCATTAAGTTTGTGAATTAGTCCATAAACAAACCAAAATAATAGAAATTATGCATAAAATAGTATTCAATTTTTTATTCTCATTTGCATTAATCGCAATGTCGGCCCAAGAGGTTATGACTCCCGAAATACTGCTCCAACTCAATAAAGTTTCCGGAACAGGGTTAACCAAAGACGGCAACAATCTTATTTACAGTATTTCTAATTACACATTAGAAACAAACAACAACTCAAAAACAACGTATCTAGTTCCAATTACAGGAGGAGATGCAAAAGTAATCACGGATTATAGTATGCTTATCGCTGATAAAAGTGTTTCGCCCGATGGCAAATACAAAATTTCTACTGATGAAGTAAAACTAAAAAATATTACTGGACAAGATTTTTATAAGGATATAACCAGTTCAAACGTAAAAATTTATGAGGAACTTAATTACCGTCATTGGGATACTTGGGAAGATGGCGCATACAGCCATGTAAGATATCAATCTGTTGCCGAGGCTGATGCTGAACCAATCGATATTATGTCTGGTGAACCTTATGATTCTCCGCAAAAACCATTCGGTGGCTCTGAAGATTATTTGTGGAGTCCAGATAGTAAAAACATTTTATATGTGGCTAAAAAATTAAGTGGTGTTGCTTACGCCACCAGCACCAATACCGATATTTACCAATACAATCTGGAATCAAAAACAACCACAAATCTAACTTCAGAAAACAAAGGTTACGACACAAATCCAGCATTTTCCTCAAAAGGACAATTGGCTTGGCTTCAAATGAAAAGAGATGGTTATGAATCGGATAAAAAGGATATTATTGTTACTATTGATGGAGCACATATCAATTTAACGGCAAACTGGGATGGTACGGTTGACAGTTTTGTGTGGCAAGACAAAGGCGATAAAATTTATTTTATAGCCCCGGTTTTGGGAACGGTACAATTGTTTGAAATTGGAATTCCTAATTCCACAAAAAAAACCAGCCCGCTAAAACAAATTACCAACGGACAATTTGATGTAAGCGGTATTGTTGGGCAATCAAAACAAACGATTGTGGTTAATAGAAGAGATATGAACCATGCCACAGAGTTGTACAAAGTTAATTTAAGCGACGGGAAAATGACGCAATTAACCCACGCAAATGATGCTGTTTATAATGAAATTAAATTAAGCAAGGTTGAAAAAAGGATGGTTAAAACAACAGACGGAAAAGAGATGTTAACCTGGGTAATTTATCCGCCAAATTTTGATCCTTCCAAAAAATATCCCACACTTTTATATTGCCAAGGCGGACCACAAGGTGCTTTAAGCCAGATTTATTCCTTCCGTTGGAACTTTCAGTTGATGGCCGCAAATGGCTATATTGTTGTTGCACCAAACAGAAGGGGAATGCCCGGTTATGGCGTGGAATGGAATGAACAAATCAGCAAAGATTACGGCGGACAAAATATGCAGGATTACTTGTCTGCCATTGATGAATTGGTTAAAGAGCCTTTTGTTGATGAAACTCGTTTGGGTGCTATTGGCGCAAGTTATGGCGGTTATTCTATCTTTTATTTGGCTGGAATTCATGAAGGAAGATTCAAAACTTTTATTTCTCACGATGGTATTTTCAATTGGAAAAGTATGTATGGAACCACAGAAGAATTGTTTTTTGTGAATTGGGATTTGGGTGGTGCTTATTGGGATAAAAACAACGTTGATGCGCAAAAGGCCTATAACGAATTCAACCCAGTTGAAAAAGTTGGAAATTGGAATACGCCAATTATGATTATTCAAGGAGGAAAAGATTTCAGGGTGCCAATAGGGCAGGGACTGGAAGCTTTTCAAGCAGCGCAATTACAAGGTATTAAAAGTAAATTACTATATTTCCCAGAAGAAAATCACTGGGTATTAGACAATCAAAACAGCCTTGTTTGGCAACGGGAATTTTACAAATGGCTGAAGGAAACATTGTAATTTCAAAAAACAAATCATATAAGAATACAGGTAGCGAAAAAATTCGCCACCTGTTTTTTTTATTTTTGAATTCTGTAACTGTCTAATTTTATTTATCGTTATAAATCTAATTTTTAAAACTTTAATGCCCTCGCGCCGGCTGGCATATTCATTAAAAATGTTCACAGAACATTTTTAAACTTTCTGTCCTCCCTTCGGGGGCTAGGGGGCTTCCAAATCAATATCTTTCAACAAAAGCTGTAATGTTTTATAGCCGTTCCACTCGTTTTCATCGATACAAAAAGCAGCTTTAAAGGCATTTTTATTTTGTATCATCTCATATTTGTCACCCATTCCAAAACCTATAGCGTTGTAGGTTGTTTGGTTTGTGCCTTCAAAAATGTTCAGTTTTAAATGGGTTTCGTCTGAGCCCACTTTTTTGCCGTAACCATTGTCACGTAAACCGCCACACATAAAAATAGGTTTCATGTTTTGCGGGCCGAAAGGCGACAATTGGTTCATTATTCTGAAGAATTTCGGCGTAATTTCCGACAAACTGATTTCTGCATCAATGGCAATTTCAGGTGTTCGTAATTCCTTCGGCAAAGTATTTTTGACAACCTCTTCAAACTTCAATTTAAAATTTTGATAATTTTCTTCTTTTAAGGTAAGTCCAGCCGCATATTTATGTCCGCCAAACTGCTCAATAAATTCTGAACATTTTTCCAGTGCTTCATACACGTCAAAGCCTTTTACTGAGCGTGCGGATGCCGCCAATTTATCGCCACTTTTTGTAAAAACCAAGGTTGGTTTGTAATGGGTTTCAATCAATCTGGAAGCCACAATCCCTATAACGCCTTTGTGCCAATTTTCGTCATAAACAACCGTTGAATAATTTTCCTGTTCTTTATTTTCCTCTATTTGAAGCAAGGCTTCTTGGGTAATCAATTTATCCAAATCCTTCCGGTCATTGTTATTTTGTTCTATTTCCGCAGCAAATTTAACCGCCGAGGCAAAATCCAGCTCGGTTAACAATTCAACAGCGTAATTGCCATGTCTAATTCTTCCTGCTGCATTAATTCTTGGTGCAATAATAAACACCACATCTGTAATGTTTAATTCTTTCTTTTTTATTTGGTGAATCATTGCTTTTATGCCGTTTCTCGGATTGGAATTGATTACCTTCAACCCAAAATAAGCCAATATCCTATTTTCTCCAGTGATGGGAACAATGTCTGCGGCAATAGCAGTTGCCACCAAATCTAAATACGGCACCAAATCATCAATGGTTTGGTTTCTTGTGCTTGCCAATGCCTGAATTAATTTAAAACCGACGCCACAACCGCACAATTCATCATAAGGATACTCACAATCGGCACGTTTTGGATCTAAAACCGCAACTGCATCTGGAATCTCATTTCCCGGACGGTGATGATCACATATAATAAAATCAATACCTTTTTCTTTTGCATAATTTACTTTATCAATGGCCTTTATACCACAATCCAGTGCAATAATTAAAGAAATGTCATTGCTATGCGCAAAATCGATTCCCTGATATGAAATTCCGTAACCCTCGGTATATCTGTCGGGAATATAGGTGGTAATGTTTGTATAAAATGTTTTTAAATAGGAGGAAAGCATGGAAACCGATGTGGTGCCATCCACATCATAATCGCCATAAACCATGATATTTTCGTTTTCGGCTATTGCACGTTCAATGCGTTCAACAGCTTTATCCATATCCTTCATTAAAAAAGGATTGTGGAGGTCTTTTAAATTGGGACGAAAAAAGGCTTTCGCTTGATTGTATGTTTCAACGTTTCGCTGTACCAACAATTTGGCCAATGTGTATTCAATACCCAAATCTTGGGCTAATTTTGAAGTGATTTGAGAATTTGTTTCAGATTTTAATTTCCAACGCATAGCATAATTTTTCTCAAAAGTAAGCAAATTTAAGTGTGTAGGTATTTTAGATTGTTGGTATTTTAATGTTTTGGTTTCCCTTAAATAATAATTCAGGCACGTAGAACCTATTGCTACTTTGGCTTTTCAATAATAATTCCCTCTTCAGGGGTTAGGAGGCTTTATTTATCGATATATTGAATTTCGTGTGAAATATCTGAAAATTTGCGAAACATTTCAAAAACGCCGCAATAGCGGTCAACGGAGAGATTTACCGCTTTCTCAATTTTATCTTTCTGAAAATCTTTGCCGTAAAATTTATAAATTACTTTTACTTTATCATAAACTTTAGGATGTTCATCGGTTAAGTTTGCTTCAACTTCAATTTTAAAATCGGTTACTTCAGCGCGCATTTTTTTTAGCAAAGAAATGACATCCATGGCTGAACATCCCGCAAGTGATGTTAGCATCATCGCTTTTGGACGCAACCCTTTCCCTTGCCCACCAACCTCTTTTTCTGCATCTATCATTACATTTCCTTCTGGGGCTACCGATTCAAAAAGCATTTCGCCTTTCCAGCTAACTTCAATTTTATTGATCATAATTTTATTCTTATTTTGAATCACAAATTTACAAGAATTTTTACCATTAAAAAACAAATTATATACAATTTACAAGCACTAAAAACATCTTAAAAAAATTTAAAACACATTAAAAAAAATTATGTACTTTTGAGCCACTATATTTTAAATATAGATTTCAACCCGAAAGCCACCAGTTGAAAAATTAAAAAATGGGGATGTAGCTCAGTTGGCTAGAGCGCTTGGCTGGCAGCCAAGAGGTCGTCGGTTCGAGCCCGATCTTCTCCACTTTTTTTTATCAAATCATAGTGGGGCGAGAAGTTTATCCTGAGCGCAGTCGAAGGAAGCCCGATCTTCTCCACTTTTTTTTATCAAATCATAGTGGGGCGAGAAGTTTATCCTGAGCCTTTCAACTTAGATAAAAACTGGCAAGTCGAGGGAAGCCCGATCTTCTCCACATAATTATATTTTTACTTGATGTTTGGATGGATATATTAATCCTTAATGAATCAGCTTTTTTCTTCAGCAATACAATTTAAGGATCCAAAAATTAAGATTCGTATATTGAAATTAATTGTCTTACAATTTTAATCATACCCTAAAAAATTATATATTTCGAACAATTTTGGCTGATCATTTACTTTTTAAATAAGGGCTTAAAACCCTACATTCGAATATGAAAAAAATAGAAAATATAGAAAATATAGAGTTGCTATTTTTAAAACCTGAAGATTATCCAGAATTTAAGGATGCTATGATTGCCTCTTATGTTACTATGCCTGATTCCATTTGGGAAAAAGAGCAAATTGAAAAGCTTATCAAAATTTTTCCAGAAGGCCAGGTAGCCATAAAGATTAACAACGAATTTGTAGGCTGTGCCTTATCTATCATTGTCGATTATACTGAATTTGACCACCATAGCACCTATTCGGAATTAACTGGGAATTTTACTTTTAGCACACATTCACCAGATGGCGATGTGCTTTATGGAATTGATGTTTTTTTAAGGCCTGAGTATCGTGGATTGCGTTTGGGTAGAAGGTTATATGATTACAGAAAAGAACTTTGTGAGCGGTTAAACCTTAGGGGAATTGCATTTGGAGGAAGAATTCCCAACTACCATAAATATTCAGATCAACTAACTCCAAAAGAATATATTCAAAAAGTAAAGGCAAAAGAAATTCAAGACCCTGTTTTAAATTTTCAAATCTCCAATGATTTTCATCCAACCAAGGTTATAAAAGGCTATTTGAAAGGTGACAAATCTTCAAATGAATTTGCAGTACTTATGGAATGGGATAATATTTATTACCAAAAACCAACTAAAAAAGCACTTGTAAAGAAGGCTATTGTAAGATTGGGATTGATCCAATGGCAGATGCGTCCTTATAAAGATTTTGATGAATTGATGAACCAAGTTGAATTTTTTGTGGAATCCCTTTCTGGATATCGATCTGATTTTGCTTTGTTTCCAGAGTATTTTAATGCGCCGTTGATGGCTGAAAGCAACCACTTGTCCGAACCAGAAGCTATTAGAGAACTTGCTAAATATACAGCTCCAATTATTGAAAAACTTTCCCAGTTGGCCATCTCCTATAATATCAACATCATTTCAGGAAGTATGCCCGAAGTAGTTGACGGACATCTGTATAATGCCGGTTATTTATGCAGAAGAGATGGCACCACAGAGCGCTACGAAAAACTTCATATTACTCCAAATGAAGTGAAAGTATGGGGCTTACAAGGCGGAAGCCAACTTAAAGCATTTGATACTGACTGCGGTAAAATTGGAATTTTAATTTGTTATGATTCTGAATTCCCTGAATTGAGTAGAATTTTGGCTGATGATGGCATGAATATCTTATTTGTTCCATTTTTAACGGATACACAAAATGGTTATTCAAGAGTTAGAAACTGCAGTATGGCAAGAGCTATTGAAAATGAATGTTATGTTGCAATAGCAGGAAGCGTTGGCAACTTACCAAAGGTTCAAAACATGGATATTCAATATGCGCAATCCATGGTTTTTACCCCTTGTGATTTTGCATTTCCGTCAAACGGAGTGAAAGCGGAAGCAACGCCAAATACTGAAATGATACTGATTGCCGATGTAGATATTAATATGCTGCGCGAACTAAATCAGTTTGGAAGCGTGCGTAATTTAAAAGACAGACGTAATGATCTTTATGAGTTAAGAAAAAAGTAGTTATTAAGCAGGCGATAATATTAAATATCAAGAAATAGTAGATTATATCGTGTAAAAAAACCTAGCTGTTTCTTTAAAAATTTTACTTTAATATGGCAAGATATCTAAAATCAAAAAAAGAACATATCGGATTGTCTCCAGACGCAATCCATTTCAAAGGCGAGAAAAAAAGTGATGCCGTTTTGTTAGAGGTTATTGATTTCAATTCTGAAAATCTTGAGGAATATGAAGAAAAAAGTGTAAATGAAGTTGTAAAATTTAATCAGACAGCAACAACAACATGGCTCAATATTTACGGCTTGCATGATGAAAAAGTTATGGGAGATATTGCAAATCAATTTGAATTGGAACCATTAATTCTTGCCGATGTAATGAATACGCACGCACGCCCGAAAATTCAGGAATATGACAATTGTATTTATATTTCTTTTAAAATGTTGCAGTATGATGATCTCCTAAACCATATTTCTTCAGAAAATATCGTAATTCTTATTAAGGAAAATATTTTATTGTTGTTTCAAGAAAAAATTGGCGATGTGTTTGATCCTGTAAGAGAACGAATTAGAAAAAATAAAAAGCGAATTAGAGGTTCTGGAACCGATTATTTGGCATTTGCCCTAATGGACATTGTTTTTGATAATTATAATTATATCATCAGTCAGATCGGTGAAAAAATTGAATCTCTGGAAGTAGATTTGCTGACAAATTCAAATGAATCTATTTTGGAAGAAATTAATAAATTTAAAAAGGAAATAATTTATTTGGACAAATCTATTAAACCATGCCGTGAAATTGTTATGGAATTGCTAAAAATGGATTCAGAATTGTTGGCGGATAAAGTATATGTTCATTTTGAAGATCTAAAAAATAATATCAACCAAGCCATTGAATCTTTGCAAAGTTATCGTGAAATTCTTTCAGATCAACTTCAAATTTACCACACCACCATAAGCAGCAAATTAAATGACATTATAAAATTTTTAACCGTTTTCTCCGTGATTTTTATTCCGTTAACATTTATTGCTGGTGTATATGGAACTAATTTTGACGTGCTTCCAGAACTTCATTATAAGTATAGTTACTTTATTATGCTGGGCGTAATGTTGATTTTAGCCGTTTCAATGATTTTCTATTTCAAAAAGAAAAAGTGGTTTTAGTCTGTTTGAAATTTGGAAATCTCGCCAGCCGGAAGTAAGTCGAAAGTTGGAAAAACTATAGTAAGTTTAAGATTTTCATCAGATGAAACTTCTTCAATATCCATATCTTTGCCCACAAAAAACTCCTTCTGATTGAAACTGAAACCTCAATTAAAATGAAAACGAACAAACAAAAAGCAATAAATACCATCTATTTGAGCATAGTAGGTAATGCGTTGCTGGCCGTTGCCAAAGGGATAACTGGTGTTTTAGGAAATTCTTATGCCTTAATTGCCGATGCCATTGAATCGACTACCGATGTGTTTTCTTCTATTTTGGTGTTGTTCGGACTTAAATATGCCACCAAACCTGCCGATGACAATCATCCTTATGGACACGGAAGGGCAGAACCTTTAATTACATTTGCCGTGGTTGGGTTTTTGGTCTTTTCGGCTACTATAATTGCCTACGAAAGCATCCAAAATCTGCAAACACCGCAAGTGGCTCCTGAAAAATTCACGTTAATCGTTTTGGCCATTATTGTGATTACTAAAGAATTATTTTATAGAATGGTTGCCAAAAAAAGCGACGAAACAAGAAGTTCTTCCTTGAAAGCAGATGCCTGGCACCACCGAAGCGATGCAATAACCTCATTAATGGCATTTATTGGAATATCTATTGCCATTTATATGGGAGAAGGTTATGAAAAGGCCGATGATTGGGCAGCGTTATTTGCTTCCGGATTTATTATTTACAACGCTTATTTAATTTTTAGGCCTGCACTCGGTGAAATTATGGATGAACATTTGTATAATGACTTTGTGTTGGAAATTAGAAAAATTTCCAAGGATGTTGAAGGCGTTATTGATACGGAAAAATGTTATGTCAGAAAAACTGGAATTACATTTCATGTGGATCTTCATTTAATTGTTAATGGTGCCATAAGTGTTGCTGAAGGCCACGAAATAGCACATCGATTAAAAGATGAATTACGGAACAAATTGCCTGAAATAAGCGATGTTTTAATTCATATTGAGCCCGATAAAGTTCTTTAACTTCCGAAGGGAAAATTGGCAAGCAATAAATTTGTTCTTATGATGCATAAATTAAATATTCCTAGAATACTGCCAATATTAATCTCATACTAATATCCAAAAAAATAACTAAACAAAGTTTCTCCTTAAAACAATTGCTTATTTTTGTATTTTAATAAAATTTACCTACCCTGAATGTATTTCAAAAAACATAGTATCCAGTTTTTTTTCCTGTTGGTCTTTGTAATATCAATTTCTGGTAAGGCACAAAATATTGCACCAACCATTACTGCAACTGGTGATCAAATTTATTGTCCGTTAAGCCAAATGAAGATTGTTACTTCTTTTGATATTACCGATCCAGACGACACAACAGTTATTGCTTTTTATATACAGATTTCTGAAGGATACGTAAATGACTCCGACAAACTTATACTTTTAGGAACTCACCCAAATATCACCACATCCTGGAGTGCTACTGAAGGAAAATTAACTTTGAAAAGTTCTGGTTCTGGTTCTGTAACCTATGTGGATATTATCGCCGCGGTTAAAGAGGTCGTTTTTGAAAGCAGTTCTTCGTTAATTTCAGGCGAAAAATCTTTTTCATTTACCATGGGCGATGCCAATTATTTACCGTCAACAGGACATTTTTATGAATATGTTAAAGATATTGGAATTACTTGGACAGATGCAAAAACAGCTGCAGAAGCTAGAACTTATTACGGGTTACAAGGCTATTTAGCCACGATTACTTCTATGGAAGAAGCAAAACTCTCTGGAGAACAAGCATCAGGCGCAGGCTGGATTGGTGGTAGTGATGCTGCAGTTGAAGGAGTTTGGAAATGGGTTGCCGGACCTGAAAATGGCACCATTTTTTGGAACGGATTGGCAAATGGCTCATCGCCAAACTTTGCCTTTTGGAATACTGCTGAACCAAATAATTTGGGTGATGAAAATTATGCGCATGTAACGGCTCCTGGAGTGGGTATTAAGGGTTCTTGGAACGATTTAAGCAATACTGGAGCCGTTTCTGGTGATTATCAACCAAAAGGTTATGTTGTTGAATATGGCGGAATGCCTGGGGATCCTGTTTTGAATCTTTCGGCAAGCACAAAAATTTCTGTGGCTGCAATTAGTGCTACAATTGGTAATTCAAGATGTGGTAATGGAACTCTTAACTTATCCGCAACAGCAACTTTGGGTGCAACGGTTTTGTGGTTCGATTCTTCAACTAGCACAACTCCAATATATTCTGGTACAAATTTTACAACACCAATTATTTCAACAACAACAACCTATTATGTTTCGGCCTCGGCAAATGATTGTTTAGAAGGAAGTAAAACGCCAATAACGGCAACGATTTATGCCGTTCCATCAGTAATTTCAGCACCAGATGTTACTATTTGCGAAGGAAATTCAGGAACATTAAACGCAAACGCATCATCGGCAACCGCAATAATTAACTGGTACACCACACCAATTGGAGGAATTCCTTTTGAAACTGGCACTTCATTCACTATAACACCAACAACCAACATAACAACATACTATGTTGACGCCACAGAAAATGGTTGCACTTCGCCAACCAGAACTGAAGTAAAATTGGAAGTTTTAGGCAATACCGTGTCTGCCACTTCCCCAATAACTTTAAATGATGTTACCATTGTTGATGATTCCGATGACAACACAATAACAATTAACAACAGTCTGGGAATTGGTAATTATGAATTCAACCTTGATAGTTTTGATGAATTTGGAGACAAAACTTATTTTGAACACTTAGAACCAGGTATTCATTCTTTGTATTTACGTGATAAAACCAGTTGTGGCATTTCCAAATTAGATATTGCAATTTTAGGATTTCCCAAATTTTTTACGCCCAACGATGATGGACAAAACGACACATGGAAAATTCTTGGAAATAACACCAATAACATCCAAATATTGGCTATTTATATTTACGATCGTTATGGAAAATTGCTTGCTGATGTTGATTTAACTGGCAATGGCTGGGATGGATTTTACAATGGAAAAAAACTGCCTTCATCGGATTATTGGTATTTGGTAAAGTTTATTGATCAACATGGGAATTCTAGAGAAAAAAAAGGTCATTTCAGCTTAATCAGAAGGTGATTTTTAAACGCAAAGAGCCTAAAATAATTGCTGATGAAGTTTTGTGATTATCAAATGTCGATAATCTATTGGAAATTATTCATTTTTAATTCAATTTGGTATTATTCAATTTGAAAGCAATAAATAGGATCAGTTGGCGCAAACTTCCAACTCGTGAGTCTTGGCGCTTCCAAACAAATAATGAACGTGACACAAGCATAATGCGCGCTCCAACAAGAGAAATTAATTATTAAACTATTAACCAGCCAAAAGAATATAGAATAGAGATAAAAATATATTACGCTATAAATCAATTGTTTATTACATTCTATTTTCCTAATATATTACTGTCTATATTATAATATCAAAAAATAATTCTGGTAATTCCATGTAAAATATTTTAATTATCTTTATTCAATAACTAAAAACATGGTTTATGCTACCTTCAATTCATAAATTTAAATATATAGCACTCTTTTTTTTTACAGGGTTTATTTACGGACAGAGACCCACACATTCGCCAAACCCACAAGATAACACTCCAATAGATCTCAATAATTTGTTTGATGTCATTGTTTTTATAGTTCTGCCTATTGGCTTGTTTATACTCTATTTTTTATGGCGAAAACAGGTTAAAAAAAATAGGGGGAATAAAAATTAAAAATAAAATAAGTTAAGAAATATATGACTATCCGTAATGCAGCAGAATGTGTTCATTAACCTAAACTCGTATTAGGATTGTACCAAATAAAAAACCGTTTGTCTAGTAGTAATGTGATACTGAAACGAATTCAGCATGGTGTTATTTCATGTTAGCCAAAAATACGACCGCTGAAAAATGCAATGATAAACAAATCATAATATTTTATCATTTAACAAAGTTATGATAAGAGAACACGATTATCTTATCATAATAAATTACCTTTGTAAAGAAAATTAATATTTCTATACATAATGGAACCTGAAAAATTAAAAAAATTACCTCTTAAACAAGATATTGAGACTAAAAAAGTTCTTAAAAAATTAGCTTCAGCTCACAGAGCGTTAGCCGAATTAAAAGGAAATGTTTCAAGCATTCCAGATGAAAATATTTTGATCAATACTTTAGGCCTTCAAGAGGCTAAAGATAGCTCTGCAATTGAAAATATTATAACAACTCACGATGACATATTTAAAGCCGAATTAAACTTTGATGGTTTCAAGTCATTAAACGCCAAAGAGGTTCAAAATTATATTTCTGCTCTAAAAAAAGGATTTGGGTTAATTACAAAAAATAAAATTTTAACTAATAATGATATCATTATAATACAATCTGAATTAGAGAAAAATAACGCTGGATTTAGAAAAGTTTCAGGAACAACTTTGGAAAATACAACAACTGGAGAAATTATATACACACCACCACAAGATTATGATACAATTCTAGATTTAATGACAAATTTAGAACAATACATTAACGATGAAAGTATGTCTGAGTTTGACACATTAGTCAAAATGGCTATAATTCATTACCAATTTGAGAGTATTCATCCTTTTTATGATGGAAATGGAAGAACTGGGCGAATTATTAATGTATTATATCTAGTAATGAACGATTTACTAAATTTACCTGTTTTGTATTTAAGCCGTTATATTATTGAGCACAAAGCAGATTATTATAAACTTTTACAAGAAGTTAGAGAAACCGACAATTGGGAAAATTGGGTGTTATATATGTTAGATAGCGTTGAGCAAGTTGCAAAAGAAACAATTATACTCATTGGAAAAATTAGAGATTTAATTTACGAATACAAAAACTTGTTAAGAAATAATTACAAATTTTATAGTCAAGATTTATTAAACAATTTATTCAAACATCCATATACAAAAATTGAATTTATTGAGAACGATTTAGGAGTTTCAAGAATTACAGCTTCAAAATATCTTAATAGATTAGCAAAAGACAAATTACTTAAAAAAGAGAAATTAGGAACAGGAAATTATTATATTAATGAAAAATTAATTAAAATTCTGACTCTAAAAGGATAAGTACTTTGGCTAATAATGCACATAAAAAATTGCTAAATTCGAACAAATATGATATTTAAAACAAATAAAAAACATACTTTTAAACAGCGGAAAATTGCGTTTCCAAAAGCGCTACTTTTCATGCTCTAAACCGTTGTGTATAATGCACAAAAATTATAACTAATTGAAAATGAAAAACTTACTTACGAATTTGACCTTAATTTTATCATTAATTGTATTTACATCTTGTGGTAGTGATGACGATGGAAATACTGAAAATCAAACTGACCCTTTAATCGGAAATTGGGAATACTCTACACAATTTGAAAATGACACACAAACTACAGTAAACGATTGTAGTCCATCTACAATTGAATTTACTCAAGCAGGAAACAGAACTGATTTATATTATGGAACTGACAATTCTAGGAATTGTATTGTTGTGGACACTGTGAATATAACTTGGAAAAGATTAACTGACGGAACTTATCAATTTACTCAAAACGGATTTTCTTTTTCTGACGTAGTAACTTTTGAGAATGATAATAACACTTTAACTTTGGAGGATTCTGATACTGATGGCAATGGAAATGTAGTTGTTTATCGATTTGTATATACTCGAATAAATTAAAATGAATCAAGCACAATAGACAACTTCTCATAAAATTTATGCTTAAATTTGAACTGAAATAAACGACAAACATTCAACAAAAATATTGCTTCGGTAAAAAAATCTCCGATTTTTAGTCGCACAAATCATAATACAAATTCGTTGTAAATAATGGCGGAATTCGCAGGAAAACGTTACCTAGATTATAGCTCTTTTATTAAATCAACTTTTGGAGAAAGGGTTCAAAAAATATCGTTGGATATCGGCTTTTCTTGTCCGAACCGAGATGGCTCAAAAGGTTATGGTGGCTGCACATATTGCAACAACGACACATTTAATCCGTCCTATTGTGAATCAACAAAAAGCATTACCCAGCAGTTAGATGAAGGGATTTCGTTTTTTGATAAAAAATACAAATCTCAAAAATACTTCGCTTATTTTCAGGCATATACAAATACTTATTCCGATATTGAAAGTCTTAAAAAAATGTATGAGGAAGCGTTACGATTTCCAAAAGTTATCGGATTGGTAATTGGCACGCGACCCGATTGTATTTCAGAAGAAGTGATTGACTACTTATCTTTTTTATCAAGAAAATACTTCATTTCTTTGGAATTTGGCGTTGAAAGTACCTTAAATAAAACCTTATTAAAAGTAAATAGGTGCCACACTTTTGAAGAAACTCAAATTGCTTTTGAACGTTGTGCCAACAAAGGAATTCATTTGGGTGCGCATTTAATCATAGGTTTACCAGGAGAAACCAAAGAAGAATTGTTGAATCATGCCACTGAAATCTCCAAACTTCCCATTCAGGCATTAAAAATGCACCATTTACAAATTGTCAAAAACTCGATTATGGCAGTGCAATACAAAAGGAATCGGGAAGATTTCAATTTGTTTACTTCTGAAAGCTATGTCGATTTTATTAGCGAATTTTTGGGCAATTTACGTCCAGATATAAGCATTGAAAGGTTTGCAAGCGAAGCACCTTACAATTTATTGATTGCACCAAAATGGGACGGTCTAAAAAACTTTGAGATGGTGGCTAAAATCGACAAAAAACTTATTGAAAAAAACACTTGGCAAGGTAAATTTTATATAAATAATTAGTACAAGCATTTATTTTCCACCATTTGCCCTTAGGTCATTAATGCAATTGGCATCTAATTCTGGTATTTGCTCACTTCTCATCCAAGGAGGCATTTGACCACTCTCAATTAAATAGTACATTAAACAGTTTTCATTAGAACAATGCGCGCTATGTTCGGGATCTTCATGGTTTGTAACCATCCTTGAGCCGAGATTTACCAAACCTAAAAGATGGCAAAATTCATGTAATATAACGGTAGATTCTAAGGTTACTTTGCTTGGCTCAAAAATATCATTTGAACCCTCCTGAATAGTTTCTTCAAAAATAACAAATGAAGTATTTCTATAAGATGTTCCAAGTATGGTTGTTTTTTCTGTATCGCTGGAAGATTTCCCATTTAAAAACAATGCTGAAATTGTTAGTTGATTTTCAAATGAAAAAACACTTCGATTTGCATCTTCAATACTTCTAACATCATCCATTGAATAAATTGATTTTGTAGAGATATTTATTAATCGTTCTTCAATTACGATATTGGTTTTATAGGTTCTCGACTCAATAAAATCTTCGAGGTTTGTTAAAGTTTCGGCACTGGGTTTAAATCCTTCAACATACATCACTTCAATATAAATATCTGTAAAATTTTTGTTGGACAATATATCGTTAGCCGAATAGCCTACTTGCTGTTTGATTGGATAATTTCCGTTATTTAACTCATTTTCAATATCATCGCTTTTACTGCAACCGATCAGTAAAAGTGAAATTAAAAAAATACTTCTATAAATAGTTCTCATTGGTTATGTTTTATTTGATAAACAGTAAATTATTGAATTTATTTTCTTTGAAAACATAAATTTAATAATTCTGTCAATAAAAGTGCAAAATTCACATGTTTTTAAAATAATGAATAGACTATAGGCGGAAGCTAACCTATAATCACTGTAATTTAAGCCATTTTAATAAGAGAAGTTTCGCCTAAAATAGTATTTACCAAAAATAAATTGTAAGTTTAGCGTATGTTATTGCACCAAACAAAAGATATTTCTGAAATGCCTTGGATTTTAATTCCAGGATTATAATACAATCATTATCAAATACTTATCTAAAGAATTAATTAATTCTTCTCAAATTTCATTTATCATTCATTTTCAAATTTAAAAATATTATGAGCAATATTATTGTATTAGGTGCCGGTATGGTAGGTTCCACAATGGCTATTGATATGGCAAAAAATAATTCGGTATCTATTACCGATTTTAATAAAAGTGCCTTGGATAAAGCGGTTAAGAAATGTGATAAACTAACCCCAATTGTGTTGGACGTTACCGACAAAGCGACACTTCAAAAAACGATTAAACGGTTTGATTTAGTAATTTGCGCCGTTCCTGGTTTTTTGGGTTTTGAAACACTAAAAGCCATTATTGAAGCTGAAAAAAACGTAATAGATATTTCATTTTTTCCAGAAAACTCTTTGGATTTATTTGAACTGGCCAAACAAAAAAAAGTTACAGCAATAGTAGATTGTGGTGTAGCACCGGGAATGGGAAATATTATTTTAGGCTATTACAACGAAAAACTAAACATAACCAATTTTGAATGTTTGGTTGGTGGATTGCCAAAAATTAAAAAATGGCCATTTAATTATAAAGCACCATTTTCTCCTGTGGATGTTATTGAAGAATATACGCGCCCGGCCCGTTATGTAGAAAATGGAAATGTGGTTGTTAAAGAAGCTTTATCCGATGTTGAATTGGTTGAATTCAATGGTGTGGGAACTTTGGAGTCTTTTAATTCTGACGGATTACGATCTATTATTTACACCATGAAACATATTCCAAATATGAAAGAAAAAACGTTGCGTTATCCAGGTCATATTGAATATATTAATGTATTGAAAAAGAGCGGCTTTTTTAATGAAGAAAAAATAAATATTAACGGGGTTGACATTTCTCCTTTAGAATTCTCCTCAAAAATATTATTTAATGAATGGAAATTAGGCGATGTGGAAGAAGAAATTACGGTAATGAGAATCACACTAACAGGGACAGATAAAACGGGTAAAAACAAAACGATTGTTTATAATTTACACGATGAATTTTGCCCAAAAACAAACACTTCATCAATGGCAAGAACCACTGGTTATACCGCTACGGCTGCAGCAAATTTATTTTTAGAAGGTTTGTTTTCCGAAAAGGGTGTTTTCCCACCAGAAATGGTTGGTAAGCATGAAAATTGCTTTAATTATTTCCTTGATTATTTAAAAGACAGAAATGTAATTTATACTAAAGTGGAATTTTAATACCAGAATTAGGAACATTCAATCTCTAAATTAAAACTCAGTTTTTTTTTTGAAATTATCATTAAAAAAACCGCTCAAGAAATATTTCCTAAGCGGTTTTTTAGTGTGGCTTTTAAAAATTATTATTTTGAATAATCTTTATTTAATGCCTCTAAAATATCGGCAGTAACATTCAGTTTTTCGTCACCATACATTACAGTTCCTTTTCCTGATGTTCCAATAATTAATTGATAACCTTTAGTTTTAGCGTAATCCGCCACAAAACTATCTACTTTTTTAGTTAAAACTTCGCTATTTTCCTGATTTTCCTTTTGAAGTGATTCAGAGGCTTGTTGTTGTTTCGCTTGCAAAAATTGTTGTTCTTGTTGTAAAGTCCCTTCAACTTCAGCTCTTTGTTGAGGTGTCATTTTTTGGGCAACTTTATAATAGTCCTGAACCTTTAATTGAAAGGGACCTTGAAGGCTGTCTAATTCTTTCGCAAAAACTTCTTGCTTTGCTTTTAATTTTACTTCTAGATCTTTTGTTGCAGTATAATCTTTCATTAAAACTTCAACATCAATATAAGCTATTTTTGTTTGGTTACACGATGCCAATGCAAAAGCAAAAGCGATGATTAGTATTTTTTTCATTTTTATGATTTTGGATTGTTGATAAATTTTGTGCGAATATATAAACAAAAAACAATGTTTTATAAAATAATTTATAATATTGGTTTTATTTATCATTAAATGTGTTATTATAGTAAATTTTGATAAAAACTGGATGAATTAACGCCTAATTCAGCCGCTTTTACAAAAAAAGAAACACTCTATTTACACAAGGACTAAAATAACGCTTAAATCGTCTTAAAATTAATATTTGGCTTTTTTATAACGTAAATTAAGGAAGAATACTCTTTAGTTCCTATTGCTTTTATATTTGAAGCCAATCCGATATAAAATGCTTTTAAAAAGTTGCTTTTTCCGATTTTATAATTTTCACTTAATAAGGAAACATAAAAGGAATCGAATATCATAGGTAAAATTTTCACAACGCTCATTTCCTGTTTCGCAAACAATCCACGAATCGATTTTTTTGAAAAATGCCATAAATGTCTTGGAACATCGTAAGCAGCCCAAAATTGTTTGTAGTAATTGGCATCATAGCTTTTAAAGTTAGGAACCGCCACAATTAAAATCCCATTTGGTTTTAACAATTTCTTTAATGATGAAATATACCCATCTAAGTTTGGAACATGCTCCAGCACATGCCATAAAGTAATCACATCAAATTGCGATTCATTTTTTAACTGATAGATTTCAGAATAAATTTCAGAAACCGATTCTTCTCTTAATTTATTTTCAGCACTTTTTCTTGCTTTTGAATTTGGCTCAACTCCTGTTACCTTCCATCCGTTATTTTTACAAGTCAGTAAAAAATCACCTGTACCACAACCAACATCCAATAAATTTTTATCGACTGTTTTAAATGAATTGATGAGTTTTAATTTCGAAATTAACGCAATTTTTTTTACAATTTGATACAGTTTATCTGTTCCCGATTTCTTTGAATCTGTATGAGAAATATAATCATCGCTTTCATAATAACCAGCCAATTCATCTGCCTTAGGTTGAGGAAAAGTTATGAGCATATCCAATGTTTCATTATATAATAAATCAAATTCCTTATTCGATACCGTATAATCTTTAACGGTTAAATAATGCGATTTTTTGGGAATCATTTTTTTAATAATTTTAAGTGATTTAACTGGATTGTATTTAAAGGTTCCACGTGGAACGCTTAAAATTATCGTCCCATATAAACTAATAAAACAGAAACATCGCTTGGAGAAACTCCACTAATTCTGCTGGCTTGTGAAATGGTTATAGGTTGTATTTTACCAAGCTTCTGACGCGCTTCAATAGACAAAGATTTTACTTTTGAATAATCAAAATTTGATGGAATACTAATGTTTTCAAGTCTATTAACTTTATCAGCCTGGTTTCTCTCTTTATCAATATAACCTGCATATTTTACATGAATTTCTGTTTGTTCTTCAATTTCACGATCAATATTATTTTCAATAACAAACGCTTCCACTTTGGATAGTTTTCTAAGATCGGTAAAATTTAACTGTGGCCTTGCCGCAATCTTAAATAGCTTCATGGACTGATCTATTTTAGCAGAATTGTTGGCTTCCAAAATCGGATTTATTTCTTCAGGAAGCACACTGGTTTCTTGTAAAAATTTCACAAACAAATCGGTTTTTTCCTGTTTTTGGACAACTCTTTCCATGCGTTCTTTAGAAACCATACCCAACTTATAAGCCATTGGTGTTAACCGTAAATCGGCATTGTCCTGACGAAGTAAGGTTCTGTATTCCGCTCTTGAAGTAAACATTCTATAAGGTTCTTCCGTTCCTTTGGTTATTAAATCATCAATCAAAACGCCTATATATGCTTCATCGCGTTTCAACACAAAGGGTTCTTTTCCCTGAATATTGAGCACCGCATTTATCCCAGCCATTAAGCCTTGGGCAGCCGCTTCCTCATATCCTGTAGTTCCGTTTATTTGACCAGCAAAATAAAGATTTCTAATCCGTTTCGTTTCTAAGGAATGTTTTAATTGGGTTGGTGGAAAAAAATCGTATTCAATAGCGTAACCAAATCTAAAAAATTTCACATTTTCAAAACCTACAACTTTACGCAACGCTTTGTCCTGAATTTCCTCTGGCAAAGAAGTTGAAAAGCCATTTACATAAACCTCAACAGTATCCCAACCTTCAGGCTCCACAAAAATTTGATGACGGGTTTTTGTTGCGAAACGATCAATTTTATCTTCTATAGAAGGACAATATCTGGGTCCAATACTTTTAATACGACCATTAAACATTGGTGATCTATCGAAACCCTCGCGCAATATATCATGAACTTCTAAGGATGTAAAGGTCATATAGCAAGAACGTTGGATTTTCAATGGTTTAGTGGTGGCCAAATATGAAAATTTCTCAGGATTTTCGTCACCTGGTTGTTCAATCATTTTAGAATAATCCAAAGAACGACCATCTACGCGTGGTGGTGTTCCAGTTTTCATTCTTCCAGCTTCAAAACCAACTTTAACCAAATCTTCTGTGATTCCCGTTGAAGCCTTTTCTCCTGCCCTGCCGCCTCCAAAAGATTTATCACCAATATGAATCAGGCCATTTAAAAAAGTTCCCGCGGTAATAATTACCGCTTTGGCTTTTATTTCAATTCCAAGTGCAGTTTTTACACCAACAATTTTATCATCTTCAAACAACAATCCGTTTACGGAATCCTGATAGAAATCCAAATTGGCAGTTTGCTCCAACATCAATCTCCAGCATTCAGAAAAACGCATTCGGTCACTTTGTGCACGCGGACTCCACATTGCTGGCCCTTTCGACTTATTCAACATTTTAAATTGGATGGCCGTTTTATCGGTAACAATCCCGCTATATCCTCCCAAAGCATCAATTTCACGAATTATTTGTCCCTTGGCAATTCCGCCCATTGCTGGATTACAGCTCATTTGAGCGATATTCTGCAAACTCATAGTAATTAAAAGGGTGTGTGCGCCCATATTGGCACTGGCTGCAGCAGCTTCGCTACCAGCATGACCACCTCCAACTACAATGACATCATATACTGTATTAAACATATTTTAATGTTTTGTTCCACGTGGAACGTTTATTAGGAATTAAATACCGCCAAACATTTGTCCTCCTCAGCACGCATTATTTCCTTATCCTTCTCAGTTTTATCCGTAAATCCGAAATAATGTAAAATACCATGAATTATAACCCTATTTATTTCATTATCAAATGTTTGGTTGAATATTTTAGCATTTTCTAGAACGCGTTCAACAGAAATAAATATATCTCCACTAATTAACCTTCCCATCGTGTAATCGAAACTAATAATGTCGGTCAAAGTGTCATGTTCCAAAAATTCTACATTCAATTTAAGAAGATAATCATCATCACAAAAAATATAATTGATTTCTCCTTCATTAAAACCATAGTTTTCAATAATGCCTGAAATCCAATTTTGAATAGCTTTCTCATTTTCTAACTTAAAATCAATCTCATAATTAAATAATATCATGCGCACATTATTATAGATCAGACTTAAAATATTCCTGTACTTTCTTTTTATAAATAGTGTGCAAAGGTAATGATTGTCTATTTAATATTTCATTATAATTAAAATACCGATTCTTTAATTCAATTGCCTCAATATTTTTCTTTTCAAAAATTACCTCGGAAGACTTAGATTTTCTAATATTATCTACCCCTTGTAGCAGTCTAGCTTTTTGTAATTTTAGCAATTCATAATTTAATTGCAATATTTTTTGACTAAGCTCTTTTGTAAAACCTTTTTCCAATAATTCTTTTTCTAGGGCCTCCATTTTCTTAACGGCCTCATTGGAACCTTTCGAATTTTCAGAACTATCACCAAAAATGTCTTTTAGCATCATTTTAAGTTGTTCCTGTTGTTTGTAAATTTCATACAATTCATCGTTCATCCCTTCCGCATTATTACCTGGATCCTTTCCCTCATCTTTACCTTTTTCCAAACGATCATTTATTTTTTCATTAAGTTCTCCTTGTTTTTTAATAATATCTGGCAAACCAAACGATGGAGCCTCTCCCTTACCTTTTCCAGCACCAAAACTTGGTGAAGCATTCATCAGTCTTTCCAATAAATCACTAAGGGAATTGGCTAGATTATTTGCGGCGTAAATACAAATTGTTGGTTTGAAATTCCCAAATCGGCAGATCGGAAG
>JAQVGD010000029.1 GCA_028696945.1 Lutibacter sp. | reverse complement strand
TTTTTTAGCGGTAACAGCTGTTGTTCGCCATAAATTATTTTTTTATTTATCAATATTTTTTTTGCTCGGTTCATCTGTTTAATTTTTATTTTTTAGCGGTAACAGCTGCTGTTCGCCATAAATTATTTTTTTATATATCAAAATTTGTTTTGCCCGGTTCATTATTCCTCTGTTTTTGAAATTAAATATTCCAATTTGGCTTCGGCTGTAAATCCATTTTTTATCGCTTCCACTTTTTGGGTTTGTAACATTAATATATCTTGATTCATTTGCAAAACCTCTTCAAAATCTATGGTGGCATTGCTAAAACCAGAAATAAGCAATTTGTTTGCTTGCGCAGAACTAACGAGTTGCTTTTCATATAAAGTGATGAGTTGTTCGGCTTTTTTAAGTTCATAAATTGTCAATTCATAAGCACCTTGCAAGTCATTTTTTTGGGCTTCCTGTTCCTGTTCTATGCTACTTACCATAAACACAGCTTCTTTTTTGGCGGCGTTGTATTTTTTTCTAAAAATTGGCAAAGTCACGGAGAACATGGGCATAACAGCATCTTGTCCGTTCATTTCTGGATTGGCATCAGTGCGTTTTGAAATGATGGAATAATCAATTCCCAAACCAAGCATTGGCAATCCTTCTTTTTGGGCTATTATTTGCTGAAATTCATAAGATTCTTTTTGCTTTTCCAAACCGACCACGCTGGGATGGTTTTTAAATAAATCTTCAGAATTCAATAAAATTTTTGGATTTTTGAACATTAGGGTATCTTGTACTTTCACAATCGTTTCCAGTTTTTGATTTAACAGCAAATTGAATTTGGTTTCCAAAGGTTTCATTATATCCTCAAGCAGATTAATTTCAGTTTTTGCAGCTTCTCTCTTAATATCCACTTTAATCACATTTACCATTGGCGCATTTCCGCTTTTGAAACGGCTTAATGACAATTCGCGGTAGGAATCCAGGATGGCCAGATTTTCTTTTTTAAGCTGAATGGTTTTTTGAAGCGCGTACAATTCTGCATAAACTGATTTTACGTCGAAGAACAATTGATTTCGAAGGTTTAAATAGTTCTGAAACTTAGCTTCAGCCATTAAAACTGAAGCTTCTTTCTTTGCTTGAAGCGTTCCGAACCATGGAAACATTTGTACCAATGAAAAATTAGCTTCTTGCCCTCCCAACCTAGTTTCTATCATTTTTCCAAAAGCGCTCATCGTCAAGGTCGGATCTGGTAAACCCGCTACCTGAGGAGCTTTTTGCATCGCTGCTTCAAACTGCGCATAAGCCGATTTCAGTTTCGGATTGTTTTCTGCGGCTGTCTGCAAATATTGGTCTAGTGTTTGCGAGTTGCTTCCCAAGCCCCAAAGAAACAGCAATAGCAGGATAAATTTCATTCCTGAAAATCGCTTTTGAAAATATTTTAATAAAGATTTTTTCATTATGTATTACTTTTAATTCTATGGTTTTACATTAGGAGAATCTGATTCTTCCCCTTCGGGGGAGTTAGAGGGGGCTACCGCATTTTCCCTCCAGATGGCCTGCAACACAGGCACTACAAAAATGGTCATGATTTGAATGATCATTCCCCCAAAAATAGGAATAGCCATAGGCACCATAATATCAGCTCCTTTTCCTGTGGAAGACAAAACTGGCAATAGCGCAATTACAGCTACAGCGGTGGTCATCATTGCAGGCCTTACCCTTTTTAATCCAGCTTCCAGTACTGCATCACGAACTTCGGGAACGGTTTGCGGATTGCGTTTTTCAAAAACTTGGTGAATGTAAGTCCCCATTAAAACCCCGTCGTCTGTCGCAATTCCGAAAAGGGCTATAAATCCAACCCAAACTGCAACGCTCAAATTAATGGTGTGTATTTGAAACAAGTCTCGCATATTCTCTCCGGAAATCGCGAAATCCATAAACCAAGGTTGTCCATATAACCAAATCATAATAAATCCGCCAGAAAAAGCCACAAATACACCTGAAAAGTGAATGGTGGATGCAATGATGGTTTTAAATTGGAAATATAATAACAGAAAGATTAAAATTAAACTGATTGGAATCACAATAGCAAGACGTTTTACCGCCCTTACCTGATTTTCATAATTTCCCGAAAACTTATAACTCACTCCAGCCGGGACAGTTAATTCTCCAGAATCAATTTTATCCTGAATGTATTTTTGTGCATCGTTTACCACATTCACCTCGGCAAAACCATCTCGTTTGTCAAACAAGACATAACCAACCAAGAAGGTTTCTTCACTTTTTATCATTTGTGGTCCACGCACGTAATGCAGTTTCGCCAATGCTCCCAGCGGAATTTGAGCACCACTTTTGGTAGGTACCAGTATTTTTTTAATACTTTCGGGATCATCACGTAGCTCTTGTGGGTAACGCACCCGAACCGGGAAACGTTTCCTGCCTTCAACGGTAGTGGTAATTTCCATCCCGCCAATGGCTGTTTCCAAGGTTTGTTGCACGTCTTCAATGCTTAAACCATATCGCGCAATGGCATCTCTGTCGATTTCAATTTCCAAATAGGGTTTTCCAACGGTTCTATCGGCAAAAACAGCTTCGGCTTTTACGGAGGGAACTTCTTTTAAAATGCTTTCCAGCTCCATCCCGAATTCTTGGATGAGTTGTAAATTTGGGCCATACACTTTTATACCCATTGGTGCTCGCATACCAGTTTGCAACATGACCAAACGGGTTTCAATAGGTTGTAGTTTAGGGGCTGAAGTAACTCCAGGAATATTGGTGGCTTTAACAATTTCATCCCAAATATCATCGGGATTTTTGATGTGTTCACGCCAGTTTCTGTAATAAATACCGTCCTCATCCTCAATGAGTTTTTCCTTGGAAATTTTTTGATTTATGGCTTCTTCGTTGCTTAAAGTATCACCCGATTTCAAGATAAAGCGATTGTGCTTATCCACTTTAAAAGCTATTGGTTTTCCATCATCCGAAAGAATATATTTCGGTTTATAATTAATGATATTTTCATACATGGAAATAGGTGCAGGATCCAGCGCACTTTCAATTCTGCCCAATTTACCAACAGAAATATCCACTTCTGGAATGGCTGTAACCGCAATATCAAGATGTTGCAAGGTTTTCTTTGATTCTTCAATTCCAACGTGAGGCATAGAAGTTGGCATCAGTAAAAAACTTCCTTCATTTAAGGAAGGCATAAATTCTTTTCCAACTCCAGGAAAAGTATTAGACATTCCTGACCAAACTGAAGTAGTTTTTACATCCCATCCCACCTTATCAAATCCGTTGGCCACAAAACCAAATATTTTAGGGAAGCCCAGCCAAATCAAAGCTCCAAAGAAAATGGTAATTAAAGGCAACAACAAAAATTTACTTTTATTTACCAGACACCACTTTAAAATAGGTTCATAAAATTTGACCATGCTCAGCAAAACTGCCAGCGTAATTGCCAACATTGAAATTACAAAAATATAGTTTGAAAACACGGAATTTTGATGGCCAAGCGGCAACCATTCTTCTGTTAGGAAAAACAATGTTACCGCAACAATAATAAACAAGGTAATTTGCGTGGAATATTTTCCTAAAAACTGCGGATTTTTATCTTCCACCAATCTTAAAGCTCCAATAACCACCAAGGCGATTGGAAGCCAAAAACTGAAGTAAATAGCCAAAACCAAACCTGCAACGATCAACACAATATTCCATATTCGAACCATTTTTGCTTTTTGAATCTTAATATTAAATGCGAAATAAGTTAGCATTGGCAGAATAATAATTCCAATAATAAAGGAAGCTCCAAGCGCGAAAGTTTTGGTAAAAGCCAAGGGTCTAAACAGTTTTCCTTCGGCATTTTCCATAAAAAATACAGGTAGAAAACTCACGATGGTAGTTAACAGTGCTGTAGTAACCGCAGGAAAAACTTCTAAGGTCGCTTGGTGGATTACAGTCAAAAGTTTGGAGCCTTTTGAATCTTTATTTTCTGGCATTTCCAAATGCCGAATGGTGTTCTCCACAAAAATAATTCCAACATCTACCATCACTCCAATAGCTATGGCAATTCCAGATAAGGCTACGACGTTGGCATCTACGTTAAAATAACGCATTGCAATAAAGGTCATGAGCACTCCTACAGGCAACAAACTGGAAATTAATAAAGAAGCTCTTAAGTTGAGTACCAATACCAGAATTACAATAATACTTATCAGAATTTCGTGTGATAGCGCATTTTCTAAAGTACCAATGGTTTCGTGAATTAATTGTGTCCTATCATAAAACGGAACGATAGTTACCTTGCTTACGGTACCATCTGCCAAAGTTTTTTGAGGCAATCCAACGGAGATTTCCTTAATTCGTTCTTTGGTATTTTCAATGGTCTGTAACGGGTTAGAACCATAACGTGCTACAACCACACCGCCAACTACATCGGCACCACCTTTGTCTAAAATTCCACGTCGTTCTGCCGGACCTAAATGCACCACAGCCAAATCCTTGACCAAAATAGGTTTGTTATTGTTTACGGAAACTACCGTATTTTCAATATCTTTAACAGATTTTATATACCCAAGTCCGCGAATTAGATATTCAACTTTATTTATTTCCAAAGTTTTCGCACCAATATCACGGTTTGAATTTTTTACAGCCATCATTACTTGATTAATACCAATGTTGAAGGCTTTTAGTGCATCTGGATTTACATCAATTTGGTATTCTTGGACGAACCCACCTACTGAGGCAACTTCTGCCACGCCAGTAGTGCCGCTTAACCCTAGTTTTACGTAGAAATCCTGTATGGTACGCAATTCATGTAAATCCCAGCCACCGGTAACATTTCCTTGCGAATCACGACCTTCCAAAGTGTACCAAAATACCTGTCCCAATCCAGTTGCATCAGGTCCCATAGAAGGCGCGACTCCCTGAGGCAATACATTGGCAGGTAGCGAATTTAATTTTTCCAAAACCCTTGTTCGGGACCAATAGAATTCTACATCTTCTTCAAAAATGATGTAGATAATGGAAAACCCAAACATGGAGGTGCTTCTTATTGATTTTACTCCTGAAATGCCCAATAAGGAAGTGGTTAGCGGATAGGTAATTTGGTCTTCAATATCCTGTGGGGATCGTCCAGGCCAATCGGTAAATACAATTTGTTGATTTTCACCGATATCAGGTATGGCATCTACAGGAACGGAATCTTTTGGAAGAAAACCAATATCCCAACTAAATGGTGCCGTAACCAAACCCCAGCCAACAAATGAGGCAAGCAGAAGTATGGTAACCAAACGGTTATATAAAAAATATTTTATAAGTTTGTCGAACATTTTTTTGATTATTTAATGAGTTGATTTTGAGAGAGCATTAAGTAATAATTTAGAAATAAATCATAACAATGCTTTAACGCCAGAAGTTAAATACTTTGGCGGTCAAAAAAATCATTAAATAATCAAATTAGGAAAACTTGGTCCAAAACATGAATGTTTGAGACCAGCAATGGCGAGGAATAATTTTTAAAAGGAATAATATTTATAGCTAATCCTTCAAATAAATTAAGATAAGAATAAGTAAAAGAAGCAACAAATACTTGTTGTTCAAAATTTAAGCTTGAAAAGTTTGTGTTTAATTCATTTTGTCCTGTGAATTGTTTAATTTCATCTTTACAACAATCACTTTTTTTGAAATCACAATCTTTTGTGGAAGTTGGTTTTTGCAAATCCATTCCGCAAGATTCAGCTTTAGAAAATAGTGCAATATCAACCAATGAGTGACCACAATAATGCTCACTAATGGTAAAGGACATTGTAGATAATAAAACCACAAATGCCATTAAAATTGCCGATATTTTCCCAAATAGCTGCTTCATAAGAGATGCAAAGATACAAATATTTTAGGGCACTCAATTAATTTTTTGTTAATATTTTGCGAAAGTTGGTTTGAAAGAAGTTGAAAATATCAATAATAAAGTATGATATTTTTTAATATATCGTATAATAAATTGTCTATCGATACTTTTATTAGGCATAATTATAATATATTTGAATTTATTTTTTAATGAATGAATGCACTGATTTTTAATGAATGAATGCACTGAAAATTTATATTTTAGGATTATTCTTTTGCATTCCATCCCTTGCGAAATCTCAGGAAACTTTGCCTATATATTCCGATTATTTATCGGATAATGTGTATTTAGTCCATCCTGCAGCAGCGGGAGTTGGAAATTGTGGAAAAATAAGGCTGACAGCGCGTAGCCAATGGGCTGGAATTGAAGATGCGCCATCATTACAGACATTAAGTGCACATACAAGAATTGGTGAAAATATGGGGGTTGGCATCATTCTTTTTAATGATAAAAATGGTTACCATTCCCAACAAGGGTTTCAAGGTACTTATGCCTATCATTTAAACTTCGGAAGAATGGAAGAAGTGGATCAGCTTTCGTTCGGACTTTCATTAATGGCGGTAAATAACAGTGTGGATGAAAGTTCTTTTGTGATTTATGATCCCGTAATATCACAAATTGTTCAAAGCGAGAGTTATTTTAATGCCGATTTTGGAATGGCGTACCATAAGGGTGGTTTTTTCTCATACTTTACTGCAAAAAATATTATGCTTACCGCCAGAAATCTATACAATGACCGGTATGAATCACTAAATTTAAGGAGGTATCTGGTAACATTGGGATATTATTATGGACAAGGGAAACGTTTACAATTAGAGCCTTCTATTATGGCACAAACAATTGAAAGAACAGGGGAGAAGTTTGTGGATTTTAATTTTAAAGTGTATAAAGATGTTGCAGACGCACAGCTTTGGGCAGCTTTTTCATATAGAAAAGGGTTTGACAATGCGGATACCGAAGAACTTAATTATTTAACGCCCATTGTTGGTGTTAATTATAAAAATTTTATGGTTTCCTATACTTACACCAAACAATCAGGGGAAATTTTGTTTGATGATGCAGGATATCACCAAATTACTTTAGGTTTTAATTTTGGTTGTAGAGCACCAAAAAGAGGCGGTTGCCCCAATATAAATTCCTCATTCTAATTTATCATTGAAGGTTTTTAAGTTACAATTTCATCTGTTTAATTTTTATTTTTTATTGGTACAGCTGCTGTTCGCCATTAATCGTTCTGCTGTGTATCAAAATTTGTTATGGCTCGTTTCATCTGTTTAAATTTTATTTTTTTGTTGGTACAGATGCAGCCTGCCTATCGGCAGGCAGGTTCGCCATTAATCATTACCTTGTGTATCAAAATTTGTAATGCGCGTTTCATCTTTAAAATAGTATAAATCAATTTCTACGAAATTTTTAAATAACAAACAAAAATGATTATCAAAGAATTAAACGGAAATAAACCAATTTTTGGAGAAGATTGTTTTATTGCTGAGAATGCCGTAATTATTGGAGAAGTAATTATGGGAAATCAGTGCAGTATATGGTACAATGCCGTTATTAGGGGCGACGTACATTATATAAAAATGGGCAATAAGGTAAATGTTCAAGACGGAGCCGTAATTCATGCAACCTACAAAAAATCGCCAACAAATATTGGAAACAATGTTTCAATCGGTCATAATGCTTTAGTTCATGGATGCACCATCCACAACAATGTGCTGATTGGAATGGGTGCTATTATTATGGACGATTGTATTGTGGAAAGCAATTCAATTATCGCAGCAGGTGCGGTCGTCACAAAAGGAACACATATTAAATCTGGTAGTGTTTTTGCAGGTATTCCTGCGAAAAAAATTAAGGATATCAACGAAGAGTTAATTTCAGGAGAAATAAATAGAATTGCCGATAACTATGTTAAATATGCCGGCTGGTACATGTAGGGACAGGTTGTGACCTGTCCGCTCTAAAAGTTAAAAATTCAGTTTTTCAACCGTAAATTCAACAGAAACATCACTTAAAATTTCTTTTAAAACTTTTGTTTCTGAATTTGTGTAAAATTGATGACAGCTTTTGGTTTTTGAAGTTGAAAGCAGATTGTGTTTTTCTAAAACAACTTTTGTTTGTTTGGCGACGGCTTCTCCTGAATCAATAATGGTTACATTCTCGCCTATTATTTTTTTAATTTGAGGAATTAAATAGGGGTAATGTGTACAACCCAGCACCAAATGATCAATATTAAAGTTTAGCATTGGTTTTAAGTAGGTTGAAAGCAACTTAATTAATTCTGGAGAATTTAAATTTCCTTCTTCAATTAAAGGAACCAATCCTTCGCCGTCCTGCTCAATGGTAGTGATATTTTTGGTATATTCCTTGGTTGTTTTTTCAAATAGTTTACTTGAAAGCGTTCCTTTTGTGGCTAAAATTCCTATTGCGCCAGTTTTACTTAAAAGAGCTGCGGGTTTAATGGCAGGTTCAATGCCAATAAAGGGTAAGGTATAATTTTCTCTTAAATAAGCTATGGCATTGGTAGTGGCAGTATTGCAGGCAACGATGATTAATTTGCATCCTTTTGAAATTAAAAGCTCCGTATTTTTAATGCTTAAAGCTAAAATTTCTTCTGAGGGTTTTTCTCCGTAAGGAGCATTTTTACTGTCGGCCAAATAAATGGTGTGCTCATTGGGAAGCAGTTTTACAACTTCTTTCCAAATAGAAGTTCCACCAATTCCGGAATCAAATATGCCTATAGGTTTATTTTTCATATCAACTATAACAAACGGTCTATAATGAGATTTTCATTAAGATAAATGTAAAAAAAATCCCGCTATTGCGGGATTAATTGTTGAGCTAATTATTTTTTTATTTAAGGCCTAATTTTGTTTTCACTGCTGGCAACAAATCTGTTCCATTGGCTACAATTAAAGTAGAAGCTTCTAAAACATAGGTATAGCCTTGTGCTGTGGCAACTTCATCAATTGCTTTTTTGGCTTTTTCTAAAATAGGTTTTAAAATTTCATTTCTTCTATTGGTAATGTCCTCTCTTGCAACTTGAGATGCCTGATATAAATTTTGTTGATCTTTTTGAACTTCAACACTTCTTTGTTGGTTCACTTCGTCAGTTTGAGAACTTGCTTCAGCATCATATCTTTTCAATTTTGCTTCTAATTTTGCTTCTTCAGCTTTTAACTCAGTTTCATAAGTTTTGCTTAATTTTTCAATTTCAGCATTTAAGGCTTTGGTTTCTGGCATAAGGCTTATTAACAAATCTGTGCTGATATGGGCAATTTTTGTTTGTGCTTGCAACGTATTGAATCCTAAAGCAATTACTGCGATTAATAATAAGGTTTTAAAATGTTTCATTTTTTGTTTGTTGTTTAAATTAATTATTTTGTTTTTTTTCTTCCTGGGCTTTTTTGGCCTCTTCAATTTCTTTTATCCTTTGTTGTCTTTTTTCTTCAATTGCTTTTTTTTGTTCTTCTCTATTTTTTAGTTTTTCGGCTTTTTGTTCTTCTCTTTTTATTCTTAGGGCTTCTTTTTTTGCTTCTCGGTCATCTATTCTTTTTTGCAATGCTTCACTATTACTTTTGGCATTAATTATATCATCGTTTTCTATATTGCTTTCAACATTGCTTTCTCTCTGATTTTGTTTTTCTTTTACAGCTTCTATTTTTTTTGACCTATTAACACTGTTTAAAACCAGTTCGCTAATATCAAATTCTTTATTGGTGTATAACATTAGCAAAGAACTAGATTTATCCATTACAAAATCAAATCTTCTTTTTGATGCAATATCTTGAATTGCATTGTACACAATATCCTGAACAGGTTTTACCAATTGTTGTCTTAAAAAGAACAAATCACCATTCGTGCCAAAGCGCGCAATTTGTTGATTTTTTAAATCCAGTTCCTTAATTTGTATATCTTCCTCTTTCTCTTCAATTAACGCTTTTGTAAGCAGTACTTTTTCATTATTTAATTCCATCTTTAATTCTTCAATTTCTTTTTGCTGCTTTTCAATATCATTTTGCCAAGTTATGGCTTTTGCATTGATTTTTGACTGAGCTTCCATATATTCTGGAATATTTTCTAAAATATATTCCAAATCAACATATCCGATTTTTTGGGCTTTTTGTGCGATTGAAGAAAAACCCAAAATTAAAAACGCAAATAAAAAGATTTTCTTTGTCATAACTAATATGTATTTAGAAAAAATCGTGCCACTTAATTACTTATTTGCAAATATAACTGATTTTGGTTAAAATTGTTGACCAATTATAAAGTGCGTTTGCCAACCTGATTTCTCAGTTTGTCCTGGCAATGGATCAAATCCGTTCGCAAAGTCGATTCCTAACAATCCGAATGCTGGCATAAATATTCTCAAACCAAATCCGGCAGAGCGTTTTAACACAAAAGGGTTAAAGTTTTCGAACCCATCATAGGAATTACCTGCTTCCAAAAATCCTAAAACATAAATGGAGGCTGATGGTTTTAAGGTGATAGGATATCTAAGTTCCATTTGGAATTTGTTGTAAACGGTACCACCTTCTATAGATGATAAACGCCCGTTTTCATATCCTCTTAAGGCGATAGTTTCCCTGCCGTCTAATTGATAAGAAGACATTCCGTCTCCACCAACAAAGTATCTTTCAAAAGGAGAATCTCCTAATTCTTTCTTATAATTACCTAAAATACCAAATTCTGTATTTGACATGAGAACCAAATCTTTTGTTAAAGCTGTGTACCATTTTCCTTTAAAACTGGTTTTGTAGTATTCTAACCATTTGTATTTTTCTTGATCATCAATAGTTGAATAGTCCTTATTGTTTACTAAAGAGTATGGAAACGTAAGTTTGGCACCAATACTAAAATCGGAACCATAGGTAGGGAAAACTGGATTTGAACCTGCTGAACTTCTACCTAATGTAATGCTATAAGACAAATTATTTGATTGCCCAGTTGAAAATGAAAATGTTGAGATTGGATAATCTTTTAAATCATACAATTGGTAGCTAACACTTTGTGATAAAGTAAAATAATTATCTGGCCATTTTAGGCGTTTTCCTAATCCAACTGTAAGACCCACAATATTTAAACGTTGATTTTTATCAACTTTGTTGGTGGTATAATCATACCTAAATTGTTTTGAGTTGTAGATTGAAAACGACAATGATTGCGGTTTTTTTCCACCTAACCAAGGTTCGGTAAATGAAAAACTAGAGGTTGTATAATACCTGCTTTTTTGAAGTCGTAACGCAAGCGTTTGACCATCACCCATTGGAAGCGGTTTATAGGCTTTCTTGTTAAAAAGATTTTTGGCAGAAAAGTTATTGAACGACAATCCTAAAGTTCCGATAAAGGAGCCACCACCATAACCACCTTGCAGTTCTATTTGGCTGGAGCCTTTTTCGGCAACAGTATAATCTATATCAACTGTTTTATCTTGATAATTTGGGTTTAAATCGGGTGTAATAGCCTCTGCATCAAAAAATCCTAGCTGCCCAATTTCCCTGATTGTTCTGATAATGTCACTTTTGCTGTATAAATAACCAGGTTTTGTTCTTATTTCTCTATAAATTACGTGGTCATTGGTTCTGTCATTTCCATTAACGGTAATTTTTTTGATTTTTGTGGGAGAATCTTCATAAATCCTGATTTCAACATCAATAGAATCGTTGTTTATTCTTGTTTCTACAGGCAAAACTCTTGAAAAAAGATATCCATTATCTTGGTATAAAGTAGTAATGTCGTCAGAATCTGGTTTTCCGGTACCTGAAACTCTTTCTTTTAGTACTTTTCCGTTATAGACATCGCCTTTTTCTATTCTTAAGATGCTTTGCAGTTGTTCATCTGTATATCTGGTGTTTCCTAAAAATCGAAGATCTCCAAAATAATATTTTTTTCCTTCTTCAACCTTAATATCTAAACTGATGGTGTTGTTATCATTAAAAGTTAGCGAATGATCAATAACCCTTGCATCTCTATACCCTTTTTCACTATAGGAAGTTACAATATTTTCAAGATCTTCATTGAAATCGGTTTCAATATATTTTGATTTTTTCCAAAAGCGTCCCAATAGCCTTTTTTTGGTTTTTTTCATAGACTTTCTAAGTTTTTTATCGCTAAAAGCCTTGTTGCCTTCAAAATTGATGTCTTTTATTTTAATTTTGCTGCCTTTATCAATATAAACCAGCATATTAACAGTATTTACACTTGAAGTGTCGGGTTTGGTGTCCAAGGTAACTTTTGCTTTTAAATAGCCTTTTTCTTGGTATTTTTTTCTGAAGTAGTTTTTGGAGGTTACTATTAAGTTGTCTGTTAACATGGCACCTTTTTTAAGATCAGCATCTTTTTGTAAATCTTTTGCTTTTCTTTTTTTAACGCCTTGTATAATAACATTGTTAAGTTGTGGCAACTCCTGAACTTCAAATTCCAAATAGGCTACATCTCCATCAATTATGGAAACATAAACGTCCACATTGCTAAATTGTTTGGTTTCATACAATTTTTTGATGGCACTTGTCAATTTATCTCCAGGAAGTTTAATTTCTTGCCCTATAACTAAACCTGTAAATACTTTTACAGTTTCTTCTTCAAATTTTTGAAGTCCTTTAACAGTAATTCCACCAAGTTCGTAATTGGTTTCTGGAACAAAAATTTTGTTTGTTTTTGTAGGAATTAAAGTGTCGTTAACAATGACATCCTTAATTATGGAATCATTTTTTGTTTGGATATTTTCTGAATTATTTTTTGACAGTTCTTGCGCTGATGCGGCATTAGTTGATAAAATAATTGTAAAAAGTATTAGCGCTATGTTAAGTTTAGTCATTGATTTTTTCAATTTGTTGGCTGGTTTTACCAAATCGTCTTTCTCTATGTTGATAATTTATTATGGCATTAAATAAATTTTCTTTTCTAAAATCAGGCCAAAGCGTATCTGTAAAATACAATTCAGCATAAGCTATTTGCCACAATAAAAAATTGCTGATTCTTTTTTCGCCACTAGTTCGGATTAAAAAATCAACATCCGGCAAAGAAAACGTATATAAATGATTATTTATAATATTTTCGTTAATTTCTTCAATGGCAATTTGATTATTAACAACTTTTTTTGATATATTTCTGATAACATTAACAATTTCTTCCCTTGATCCGTAGCTTAATGCTAGCGTTAATGTTAAAGAGGTGTTATTTTTGGTTTTTTTAACAACTTCGGTAAGCTCAATTTGCGCTTTTTTGGGCAGATTTTCAATGTTGCCGATGGTGTTTAATTTGATGTTGTTTTTGACTAGTGTTTCCAATTCTTTTCTTAAAGAAGAAACCAACAGTGCCATCAACGTTTTAACTTCCAGTTTTGGTCGGTTCCAATTTTCGGTTGAAAATGCATATAAAGTTAAGTAGTTGATGCCAATTTCTCGGCAGCCTTCAATAACCTCTTTTACGGAAGTTACGCCATTTTTATGCCCGAAAACTCTTGGTTTTCCTTTCATTTCCGCCCAACGGCCATTTCCATCCATAATTATTGCAATATGGTTTGGGAGATTGTCTGTATTTATTTGGGATTTGTAATCTTCCATCAATAAGGAGTTGCGTAACAAGGTGGTCTTCCAAAAGAGTAAACAAGCGATATACCGGTAAGCATATACCAATCGTTACTGTCGGGATTTCCAAATGTTAGTGAATCTATTTCTTGGTTATTGTAATCTATATCATCAACAAAAGTATAACGCGCCCTAATTTCAAAGGCAATGGCGAAATTGTTAACCAGCTTCGTTTTGTAGCCAATTCCAAAAGGAATGGCGTAAGCTGTTTTTGATTCATAATTATATTGTTGGCTTCCTGGGTATGTTTCAGAACTTACCACATTGTAATTAAAAGCAGCAAATTCAACCAATAAATAAGGTGTTTTTGTTTTCCTGTAATCATTCAAATTGTATTCAAAATAATTAAATTCCACACCAAACGCCAGTTCTTTTATGCTATTTGTGAATCGCATTCCTCTGTTAAAACGTGCTTTATTTGTGGCATCGGCGTCATCAGACGAAATTTCGGCGTATGTAAATGTTCCTCTAAAAGCGATTCTTGGGTTCATATTCCATTTATAAATAACGCCACCCATAATATTATTTGGGTTGATATAGTATTCTGGACCGATGTCTCCAATATAATTACTTCCTCCGACAAATAATCCAACTTCATTAATTTGGGCCTTGGAAATCATTGTGATAAAGACAATTGCAACAAATAAAACAAATTTTCTCATAAATAAAATAGCCAGCAAATATAAAAAATTATAGTTGCTTATTGAAGTTTAGCAACGTCTTTTTTGATTAACTGATTTTAAATGAAATTATTGCGGATTAATTTTCTTATTTAGCTTATGATTATTTAGGTAGGCTAATTCCTGACATCTTGGCCCCAATGCAATTTATCTCGAAGCGTTTTTATAAAAGTTTGATGGTTAATTTCCACAATTTTTAAGGTAAAATTAGATTTTTCTATAAAAACTTCAGTTTTACTATTTATAGTAGTGATTCTTGAATCTAGTGATAGAAAAAATTTATCTTCCCTTCCGCTTACCATTAATTTAATGTTGGTTTCATCGGGGATTACCAAAGGTCTTGCATTTAAATTATGGGGTGCAATAGGTGTTAATACAAAACTTTTTGCCTGAGGAATTAGAATTGGTCCTCCACAACTTAATGAATATCCCGTTGAGCCTGTTGGCGTTGAAATAATTAACCCATCAGCCCAGTAAGAAGTTAAATATTCCTGATCTAAATAGGTTTTGATGGTAATCATGGAGGCAGTATTTTTTCTGCTTATGGAAACTTCGTTCAACGCAAAATTTAGGGAAGCCAAACCATCAATTTTCGGAGTGGTTGTTACACTTAATAACGTGCGTTTATGGATAAGGTAATTTTTTTGTAAAAGCTGTTCAACAGCGGTGGTTATTTCTTCTTTTTTTACCGTTGCCAAGAAGCCCAATCGACCTGTATTTATGCCAACTATTGGAATATTTGAATCCCTTATAAAAGTTACAGCTCTTAAAATGGTGCCGTCACCGCCAATGGTAAACATAAAATTAAAAGTAGCATCTAAATCTGTATAGGAAGAGAAAGTTTCAGCTTTTAAATCTTTGATATGTTTTTTTAGCTCTAAATAATAGTTGTTTTCTATTACAAACCCAACCTTATGAATTTCTAAGATATGCAATAATTCTACAACATATATTTTGTCATCTGGTTTATGATATTGTCCGTAAATAGCAATTTTCATCTGTTTACATTTTATTTTTTATTGGTACAGATGCAGTTCGCCATTAATTATTCTGCTGAGTATCAAAATTTGTAATGCTCGTTTCATCTGTTTGTATTTTATTTTTTATTGGTACAGATGCTGTTCGCCATTAATCATTCTGCTGTGTATCAAAATTTGTAATGCTCGTTTCATCTGTTTAATTTTTATTTTTTATTGGTACAGATGCAGTTCGCCATTAATTATTCTGCCGAGTATCAAAATTTGTAATGCTCGTTTCATCTGTTTAATTTTTATTTTTTATTGGTACAGATGCAGTTCGCCATTAATTATTCTGCTGAGTATCAAAATTTGTAATGCTCGTTTCATCCTTAAATATTTAGATATTTTTGCAGGTAATTAGACCGCCCTTTTAAATCTTCCAGATAAAAATCTTCTTTATGTTTAGAAAGCACTTTGTAATTGTATCTTCTGAAGGATTGAATAATTTCATTCACATCTTGCGCAAAAAATTTAAGCGTTATTTTTACAGAAACCGCATCAGCTTCTGAGATGAAGATACCCAAAACATTGCCATTATTGGATTCTACAATCTGACAAATTTCACTAAATGAATATTCGCCTATATTTTTTTCAATACCTAAAACTGCTCCTTCATTTTTTAAAAATGGCGTATTATTGTAAACATGCAAAATATCAATTAAATCGCAATAGCCTAAATATTTCTTTTTATCGTTAATTACCGGAATTAAATTTGTTTCGTTTGCAGCAAAAATTTTCAAGATTTCCAACAGATTATTGTCCTCTTCCGTGAAAAATAATTGAAATAAATATTGAAAATTACCAAGATCCTTTTCATCTTCAAAAATACTGCGAATGTCAATTTCAGAAATTAAGCCCAGTAAATGGCCGTTTTCAACAATGGGGAAATGTGAATACGTAGTTTCACTAAAAAGCAACTTTACATCAGCAATTTTTGTGTGTGTTGTAAATGCTTTAAATTCTTTTAAAATATAAGGGGTCGTTTCCATGTTGTTTGCCGTTATGCCACAAAATTAATCAAAAATAAATCCAAAAACAGCTTCTTACTTTGTAAATTTGTGCATTCATTTAAATTATAAAGGTTTTTTAAGAATGACAAAGCTAAGTGTAAATGTAAATAAAATTGCCACATTGCGAAATTCAAGAGGAGGTGATTATCCAAATGTTGTAAAAGTGGCTTCAGATATTCAAGATTTTGGAGCTGAAGGAATTACCATTCATCCAAGACCGGATGAACGCCATATTCGTTATCAGGATGCCTTCGATTTAAAAAAAATTGTGACGACTGAATTTAATATTGAAGGAAATCCAATACAAAAATTTATTGATATGGTATTGGAAATTCGTCCAACACAAGTTACTTTAGTTCCCGATGCCATTGATGCAATTACCTCAAATGCAGGATGGGACACCATTAAACATCAAGCTTTTTTAAAAGAAATAGTTGCTGAATTTCACTTAAAAGGCATTCGGACTTCCATATTTATTGATGCAGATTTGAAATTAATTGAAGCTGCTGTCAATACTGGAACAGACAGAATTGAATTGTTTACCGAAGAATTTGCGAAACAGTATGCCTTAGGAAATAAAAATGCCATAAAACCCTTTGTTGAAAGTGCTATTTTAGCCAATGAAATTGGATTGGGAGTTAATGCTGGTCACGATTTAAGTTTGGATAATATTCAGTTTTTTGCACAAAACATCCCAAATTTATTGGAAGTTTCCATCGGGCATGCACTTATCACAGAATCCCTGTATTTGGGATTGGAAAATGTGGTAAATATGTATAAACACAAGTTAATGTAGGGACAGGTCGCGACCTGTCCATTTTAAAACAGGTTGCGACCTGTCCATTCTAAAACAGGTCGCGACCTGTCCATTCTAAAAGTTGTTTAATCGTTTATTTTTTTTAACCTGAAATCCAAAGCCAAAATGAAACTACTACATTCAACAATTATAGGAAACGGGCAGCCATTTGTTATTTTACACGGGTATTTTGGAATGAGTGACAATTGGAAATCTTTGGGCACCAAGTTCTCAGAAAATTTTGAAGTGCATTTAATTGATCAGCGCAATCACGGCAGGAGTTTTCATACCGATGATTTTGACTATGAATTAATGGTGGAAGATTTATACAATTATATTCAGCATTATCATTTAAAATACACCATACTTCTCGGGCATTCCATGGGCGGAAAAGTAGTGATGCAATTTGCGGTTACCTATCCAGAGTTGGTTGAGAAATTAATTGTTGCAGATATTAGTCCGAGATCTTACAAACCGCATCACCAAACTATTTTGACTGCGTTGAACACCGTTAATTTCTCCCTGCAAAACACGCGAAAAAAAGTGGCAGATGTGTTAAGAATATATATTAAAGAAGAAGGTATTTTACAATTTCTTCTCAAAAATGTCTATTGGAAAACTAAAGGTAAATTGGCATATAGGTTTAATTTACAAAGTTTAACAGAACATAACAGTGAAGTTGGTAAAGCACTGCCCTCTTTTACCCATTTTGATGGAAATACGTTGTTTTTAAAAGGAGAGAATTCAAATTATATTACAGAAGATGACAAGCCATTAATTGAAGCATATTTTCCAAATTCAAAAATTGTGACCATTAAAAATGCTGGCCATTGGCTTCATGCCGAAAATCCAATTCAGTTTTATGAGGAAGTCATCAACTTTTTAACCTAATTAGTATGTTGACATAATTTTCATTAATTTTATAATCACTTAAATCATGAATATATGAAACGAGCATTACAAATTTTGATACACAGCAGAATGATTAATGGCGAACTGCATCTGTACCAACAAAAAAATAAAAAATTATACAGATGAAACGAGCATTACAAATTTTGATACACAGCAGAATGATTAATGGCGAACAGCATCTGTACCAACAAAAAAATAAAAAATTATACAGATGAAACGCCTACAACGGAATCATCTAACAGAAAAAAGAAAGATGCTAAGCGTTCCATTTGACAAATAAAAAACAATAAAAAATAGCAAATAAAACGAGCATTACAAATTTTGATACACAGCAGAATGATTAATAGCGAACAGCAGCTGTACCAATAAAAAAATAAAAAATTATACAGATGAAACGCCTACAACGGAATCATCTAACAGAAAAAAGAAAGATGCTAAGCGTTCCATTTGACAAATAAAAAACAATAAAAAATAGCAAATAAAACGAGCATTACAAATTTTGATACACAGCAGAATGATTAATGGCGAACAGCATCTGTACCAATAAAAAATAAAAATTAAACAGATGAAACGAGCATTACAAATTTTGATACACAGCAGAATGATTAATGGCGAACAGCAGCTGTACCAATAAAAAATAAAAATTAAACAGATGAAATTACTTTTAAAAATATTGTTAACAGCAGCGGCTGTATTAATAATTGCCCATTATTTACCAGGAGTTTCGGTCGAAAATTATACCAGTGCAATAATTGTTGCTATTGTTTTGGGCATCTTGCGAATTACCATAAAACCAATCCTTATAATATTAACATTGCCTGTAACCATCCTAACTTTGGGCTTGTTTTTGTTGGTAATCAATGCCTTAATTATTATGTTGGCCGATAATCTTGTTGGTGGTTTTCAGGTATCTGGCTTTTGGATTGCCTTATTATTTAGTCTGATACTCTCCATATTTCAATCTGTTTTATATTCATTTATAGACGAATAGAAAGAAAATAGTTGAATTTGAAGCGGTTAAATATTTGTTAGATGCTTAAAAAATAGTACTTTTGCACCCAATTTTGAATGATTTAAGATAAAAACAGCATAAAATGAATATTACAAAAGAAAATATTGATGCGTTAAATGCAGTGGTAAAGGTTGAAATTTCAGCTGCAGATTACCAAGAAAAAGTAGCGAAAATTTTACAGGATTACCGCAAAAAAGCTGATATTCCAGGATTTAGAAAAGGACATGTTCCTATGGGAATGGTAAAAAAACAGTATGGTAAATCTATTATGATTGATGAGGTTAACAAACTGTTGCAAGATGCCTTAAACAATTTTTTAATTGAAGAAAAATTAGATATTTTGGGAAATCCATTGCCTAAAATAGAGGAAGAATTTTCTTGGGACACAGAAGATTATACTTTTGAATTTGAATTGGGTTTGGCTCCAGAATTTGATGTAAACCTTGATACGAAAAATAAAATTACCCAATACAATATTGTTGCAGACAAGGAATTGTTAAAAAAAGAAGTTGACAATATCAGAAAACGTTTCGGAAAATTGGTCCCTAAAGAAATTGTTGAAGAAGGTGTGAATATTGCAGGAACTTTTGTAAACGAAGAGAAAGAAATCAATAAAAAATCGACCATTGCTTTAGAATCTATTAAAGGAAAAGCAAACCAACAAAAATTTCTTGGAAAAAAAGTTGGTGATGTTGTTGAATTAAACTCCAAAGGTTTGTTTGATGACGACCATAAATTAATGGGTGCATTGGGCTTAAGCCACGATGAAATTCACGATATTGAAATTCCTGTAACTTTTACCATTGAAGAAATTAATGCGACCGAACTTGCGGAAATTAACCAAGAATTGTTTGACAAAATTTTTGGCGTTGACGTGGTAAAATCTGAAGAAGAACTAAAAGCTAAGATAAAAGAAGACGCCGAAAAGCAATTTCAAACACAGGCTGATCAACAGTTATTGAATGCAGTAACTGAATATTTGGTGGAAAACACAAAATTTGATTTGCCTGCTGAATTTCTTAAAAAATGGATGGTTGTTGCCGGTGAAAAACCGATGACTCCTGAAGATGCTGCAGACGAATATGAAAAATCGGAAAAAGGTTTGCGCTACCAATTAATTGAAGGTAAAATTTTAAAGGACAACAAACTTCAAGTTGGTTTTGAGGAATTAAAAGACTTTACCAAAGGTTTTGTAAAAACTCAAATGGCACAGTACGGACAATTAAATCCGGAAGAAAAAGAATTGGATGATATTGCCCAACGTGTTTTAAGCAATCAAGATGAAGCCAAACGTTTGCAAGAGCAATTGGTAAGTCAGAAATTACTGAATTTCTATAAAGAAAAAATCACTTTTAAAACAAAAGAAGTAAACTACGAAGAGTTTGTAAAGGAAGTTTACAAATAACAGTTTTCGTTTTATAAAATAAAAAACGCCTTAAAGAAATTTTTTAAGGCGTTTTTTTGTGCTTATAATTTACCTAAAACTACTTCTTTTTTTGTCCGCGAGTTAATGGTTTTTTGTATTTTTTCACAATTTCCCGACGGTAAGAGCCGCCCAAATTTACTTTTTTGTTTTTCTCCTTTTTCTCGTGAAATGCCAATTCGGCAACAACGGCTTCCGTTTTCTTTTCATTTGAAGATTTTTCGAGTTCAGATCTCGGAATTTCCTCATCAATCAATTGGGTTGAAATCTCTATAGCTTCAGGAAGGTCGAAAACATCAATTTCCCTGTTCATCAACAATTCAATTTCTCCTAAATAATCTGCCTCAGCTTCGGTAAATAAAGAAATTGAAGTTCCCAGTTGTTCGGCACGGCCAGTTCTTCCAATTCGGTGAATATAATTTTCGGGTTCTTTCGGAATGTCAAAGTTTATGACGTGACTCACATTGGTTAAATCCAATCCACGCGCAATAATATCGGTGGCAATTAGAACAGAAATGCTGCCTTTTTCAAATTTTTCAACCGAACGCAAACGATAATTTTGTGTTTTGTTGGAATGAATTACCGCCACTTGTTTTGGAAGCGCCAGATCCATTTCATCAAAAAGAATGGAGGCTTGTTTTTTATTTTTCACAAATACCAACACCTTGTTAAAGGTCTTTTTGTCTTGAAGAATATCTTTTAAAAAGTTGACTTTCGTATAAAAATTTGGAACTGGATAGGCTTGCTGTTGAATGGTGTCTAACGGACTTCCGCTGGTTGCGACTTCAATTTTAACTGGGGATTTAAAAAAAGTATCCAATAAATTATCAACTTCTTTGGTTAAAGTTGCCGAAAACAAAATGCTTTGACGCTTTTTTGGCAATAAATCCATCAAGGTGATTAATTGTGGCCTAAAACCCAGATTCATCATTTCATCAACTTCATCAATCACAAATTTTTGAATAAATTTCAGTTTTAAAACGCCATCCAAAGCCAAATCGAGCAAACGTCCTGGAGTGGCAACTAAAATATCCAAACCCTCATAAATCATTTGCTTGTTGGTATTTATATTGGTACCGCCGTAAATACCTGCAAAACGAACATTCATATAAGGTGTTAGACTTCTTATATCTTCAACTACTTGAACTACCAATTCCCGAGTTGGAACAATAATTAAAATCCGCGGGTGTTTTTGATCGGAATAGGTGTGTTGCCTCAATATTGGCAGCAAATAAGCAAATGTTTTACCTGTTCCAGTTTGGGCAATACCAACCACATCTTTACTGCTCATAATCACCGAAAATGCTTTTTCTTGAATGGGCGTAGGAACTGTAAAACCTAAATCATCTAGAGCATTCAGTAAAAATCGGTTTAAATTCAAATCGGAAAAGGTCATTCTGCTTTTTTTGCAAATGTAATACTTAATAAATTAATATGTAGGGACAGCTCGCGAACTATCAGTTCAGACGGAAGACCGAAGACGGAAGTCCGAAGTCCGAAGTCCGAAGTCCGAAGTCCGAAGACTGAAGACGGAAGTTAGGGAGCTATTTCAAACAACAACCAAGTGTTTGGATCAAATTTAACGTCCTTCACTTCACCTTTTGTCTCAATTTCGTAGGGAACTGGCAATTTTGAAACCTGAATTGTTTTTACTTCAGAAGTGCCATCGGTGTAAATTAATTCAACATCAATCGGGAACTCAAAAATAGTTTCTTGGGTTTGATCAATGAGAATGCGAAGCTTGTTTTGATAATAAAGCCAAGATGTTTTTAAAATGGGATGTCCAGATTTTTGAAGCCATTGCGTAAAAAAGGTATCTAAATTTTCACCAGAAACTTCAGCCATTACATTTTTAAAATCGTTGCTTGAAGCATTTTGAAATTTGAATTTTTCATAATAGGTTCTAATCCCTTTCCAAAAAGCGTCATCCCCTAATTTTTTGCGAAGCATATGCAAAACCCAAGCGGCTTTTTCATAAGAATTGGGATTTAACAAACTCATTAAATCTGTGTTTCCAGCATCAATTACTGGTGTTTGTTTCTTTTTGTAATAATTTAAAACAGTTTCACGCGCAGTCTTTATTCTTTCTTGAAAAGCGTCTTCGCCTTGGGTTTCCAAAATATATAAACTGGTAAAATAGTTGGCGAAACCTTCACTTAACCACAAATGTGGCCAATCGATTTCCGAAGCTGAATTTCCAAACCACTGATGCACTATTTCATGCGCGATTAAATCTTCATGATTTTGTTTACCGTTCACGATTTTTTCAGAATAAAAAATCGCTCCGGCATTTTCCAAGCCTCCAAATTGTGTTTTAGACTGCACATTCGCCAATTTTTGGTAAGGGTAATCACCAAATTTTTCGATAAAAAAGTTTAATATATTAGTTGCGTTGGCAAAATCGTAAAATCCCTGTTCTTTTGTTTGAGGATACACCCAGGTTGAAATAGGAATATTTTGCGTTTTACCAATATATTGCACCGCAAAACGCGCAATGCCAATTACCATCACTTTTGTTGGCAGCGGCACTATAGTTTTATAGTGATAAAGCTTTAAATTATCCGTTAAATTGGTTTCTTCAACCAAGAATCCATTTGCAATTACCTGATAATGGTTTGGGGCAATAATGGCATATTCAATAGTAGCTTTATCAGAAGGGTGATCTACACATGGGAACCAATTTTGTGCCCTGTTTGGCCAATTGTCGGCGAAAAATGTTCTCTCGCCGTAAAGGTTTTCGCCAATGATAAGTCCGTCTTTAGGCACGCCACTGTATGTTATTTCAAAGTTAAAAATACTGTCGGTGTTAACAAAGTTTGGCTGAATGGTTATTTTATTGTTTGAATGTGTGAAAGCTACCGTATCCTTATTCTGAAAAACAGATTCAATGTTCATGCCCTTTCCCGTGGAATCTTTTTCTACAAAATCCAATTGAAACGCATTTACCAACTGTTTAAATTTTAAAGAAATGGTCATTGTTGCCTGAATTTGATTTGTAGAATCATTAACTTCTAACGCTAAATTATAATGTTTTACATCAATCTCATTAAAGCGTTGTTTGTAGTTTTGGGCGGTAACGGCCAATTGGAATGACAGCAGGAATAAAATAAACGTTAAAAATTTCATCATAATAAAATAAGCGTTAAAAATTTCAAATATAGCCAAAATACAAATAAAAAAAGTCCACTAAAAAAAAACATCAGCGGACTTTTACAATTTTATCCGAAAATTAACCTTTATTATAAAGCATTACAATTTCTTTTAAATCCTGCAATTCTTTCGATTTAATTTTTTGAGAAATTTCTGGAGAATCACTTAAAAAATTTTCCAAAAATCTATTGTATTTTGATTCTGATGAAGGAACTTTTAGGATTTCATCAAAAACTTTTTCTACATAATAGGTTGTTGAACCTTTGTAATTTCTTTCGTATAAATTTAATTTTTTTCCTTCGGTAATTTGTTTTACCAGAATCATTTCACCAGATTGGTAAATACGCGTAAAATTTTCATCGCCTCTGGTGTAACTTTTTACGGATTCGATAGCTGGTTTTTGTTCGTTGCCATTCTCATCAATATAAGTTAAATGCAACAAACTTTTTACGTCATTTAATTTTTCGATTTTTACATTTGCAATAGTGTCATACCGTTGGGTAATAATAGTTCCGTTTTCAAATTCTTGTGCGTAACTGCTTATTGATAAAATAAATAAGGAGATTGTTAATAAAGCGTATTTCATTGTTTGTGATTTTTATTTAAAGATTTATATCAAAAATATGCTATCAAAGATAGCTAATAATATTATGCGTGCATAATAAAATAACATAAAAAATTACTTTAATTTTAGATAAACACACTCAAATTTTAAATTCAGATTAAAATAAATAAATACTTCATATCTTTGTGCTCTTAATACTTTAAAACACCGAAAAATGGATTACGGAAAAGAATTTAAAAAATATGCGACGAAACACCAAGGAATCAATAGTATGTATTATGATAAGTTGGTTAGCAGTCTTACACCTTATATTATTGAAGAACGCCAGTTAAACGTTGCACAGATGGATGTGTTTTCGCGTTTGATGATGGATAGAATAATTTTTCTAGGAACAGGGATTGATGATTATGTTGCCAATATTATTCAGGCACAATTGTTGTTTTTGGAAAGTGTGGACAGCGCAAAAGACATCAGCATTTATATCAATTCCCCGGGTGGTGGTGTTTATGCTGGTTTGGGAATTTACGACACGATGCAATTTATTAAACCCGACGTTGCAACAATTTGTACAGGAATAGCCGCATCAATGGGTGCTGTTTTAATGTGCGCTGGAACAAAAGGAAAGCGTTCGGCATTGCCGCACTCACGCGTAATGATCCATCAACCTTTAGGAGGAGCGCAGGGTCAGGCTAGTGATATTGAGATTACAACTCGTGAAATTTTGAAATTAAAAGAGGAATTGTATCAAATAATTTCAAAACACTCGGGCCAAACTATGAAAAAAGTACACCATGATTCAGATCGTGATTACTGGATGAAAGCTGATGAAGCAAAAGCTTACGGAATGATTGATGAGGTTTTAATCAGAAAATAAATTGGTTATAGTTTCAAAAGAGAAAAACCAACAACTAATAACTAAAAACTAAAAGGAATGGCGAAAGATGAAGTGTTGGAATGCTCGTTTTGCGGACGTAAAAAGCCGGAAACAGATTTGCTTATCGCAGGTTTAGATGCGCATATTTGCGATAAATGTATTGAACAAGCGCACGGTATTGTGATGGAAGAAATTGCTGGAAGTAATTCTTCTGCACTTACTCAGGATTTGATTGTTAAAAAACCAAAGGAAATAAAATCCTTTATTGATCAATATATGATTGGGCAGGATCAGGCAAAACGTGTGATGGCCGTTGCAGTTTACAATCATTATAAGCGTTTGTTACAGCCAAATTCTAAAGATGAGGAAGAAATTGAAATAGAAAAAAGCAATATTATTATTGTTGGAGAAACAGGAACAGGCAAAACCTTAATTGCACGTACCATTGCAAGAATGTTAAATGTGCCGTTTTGCATTGTTGATGCCACCGTTTTAACTGAAGCTGGCTATGTGGGCGAAGATGTGGAAACTATTTTAACGCGTTTGCTGCAAGTGGCAGAATATGATGTAAGCAAGGCCGAGCGCGGAATTGTTTTTATTGATGAAATTGATAAAATTGCCCGTAAAGGCGACAATCCTTCAATTACTCGTGATGTTTCTGGAGAAGGCGTTCAACAGGCGTTGCTAAAATTGTTGGAAGGTTCTGTAGTAAATGTTCCGCCAAAAGGAGGAAGAAAACATCCCGACCAAAAGTTTATTGAGGTAAACACCAAAAACAT
>JAQVGD010000184.1 GCA_028696945.1 Lutibacter sp. | reverse complement strand
ATGACAAAGCAGGTTTTAACAGAATTAAACCGGTAAACCCCATTGAAAATTCCGAAGAAATTTTTGGAATTTTACCTGCCTCGAGAACTGATCAATACGATATGCTGGAAATCATCAAACGTTTGGTTGACAATTCAGAAATTGAGGAATATAAAAAGGGATATGGCAAAACCATCATCTGTGGTTATGCACGCATTGAAGGTTGGGCTGTGGGAATTGTTGCAAATCAGAGAAAAGTAGTTAAAAACGGTATTAAAGAAATGCAGTTCGGTGGCGTTATCTATTCCGATTCCGCAGATAAGGCAACGAGATTTATAGCAAATTGCAATCAGAAGAAAATTCCGTTGGTTTTTTTGCAAGATGTTACCGGATTTATGGTGGGCAGCAAAAGCGAACACGGCGGTATTATAAAAGACGGTGCCAAAATGGTAAATGCCGTGAGCAATTCTGTTGTTCCAAAATTTACAGTGATAATAGGCAACTCTTATGGTGCGGGGAATTATGCCATGTGCGGCAAAGCTTATGATCCACGACTTATTGTGGCTTGGCCTTCTGCCCGCCTTGCTGTGATGGGTGGAGAGCAGGCTTCAAAAGTGTTGTTGCAAATTGAAACGGCTTCCTTAAAAAAGAAAGGAGAAGTAATTACCAAAGAAAAAGAAGAAAAAATATTGGAATCAATTCAACAGAAATACAACACACAAACTTCGCCATATTATGCCGCAGCACGTTTATGGACTGATGGCGTAATCAATCCGTTAGACACCAGAAAATGGATTGGCATGGGCATTGAAGCCGCAAATCACGCTCCTATTGAAAAACAATTTAACTTAGGAATAATTCAGGTTTAAAATAATTGTAAATACCTTTTGTAATAATTACATTTGCAGCACATAAAATATAGAAAATAGTATGGGAAGAGCCTTTGAATTTAGAAAAGGAAGAAAATTAAAAAGATGGGCTGCTATGGCAAAAACCTTTACCAGACTTGGTAAGGATATTGTGATGGCGGTAAAAGAGGGCGGGCCAAATCCGGAAAGTAATGCACGTTTAAGAGCGGTCATCCAAAATGCCAAAGCCGCCAATATGCCTAAAGAAAATGTTGAGCGCGCCATTAAAAAAGCCACCGATAAAGATACTGCCAATTACAAAGAAGTTTTGTTTGAGGGTTACGCACCACACGGAATAGCACTCGTTATTGAAACGGCAACCGATAACAATAACAGAACCGTTGCCAACGTGAGAGCGGCTTTCAACAAATGCAACGGGAACTTTGGAACATCTGGCTCTGTTGTTTTTATGTTTGACCATACGTGCAATTTCTTGATAAAAGCTGATGATCTTAAAATGGATTTGGAAGAATTTGAATTGGAACTGATCGACTTTAATGTGGAGGAAGTTTTTGAAGACGAAGAAGGAATTCTTATTTACGCGCCATTTGAACAATTTGGCGACATTCAAAAATATTTGGAAGAAAATAATATAGAAATTCTTTCCTCAGGTTTTGAAAGAATCCCCACAACTACAACAAAACTTTCAGAAGAAGAACAAGCCGATGTTGAAAAATTATTGGAACGTTTGGAAGATGATGATGATGTGCAGAATGTGTATCATTCCATGGAAATGAATTGATGATGAATTTATTTGGCAAAAAATCCTCGGAATTAAAAAAGGAAACGCCTAAGGGAATTGTTTGTCCGAACTGCCATGCCGAAAATACAACAAATATCTCTGTAACAGGAGTTTACAAACACCTTTTTCACATTCCATTTATCTCTGGAGGAAAATATGGGACTTCGGCTTGCACCAATTGCAATCACACATTTAAATTTCCGACTATGCCAATGTCCATAAAATTAGCTTATTATGAATTGAAAGAAACCACAAAAACACCTATTTGGTTTTATTCGGGCTTGATAAGTATTAAAATACTGGTTTTGGTTAAAATATTTAGTAGGTATTTTTAAAGTTAGAAGACTGAAGTCAGAAGACGGAAGTCCGAAGTCCGAAGTCCGAAGACGGAAGACCGAAGACAGAAGACAGAAGACCGAAGACAGAAGTCAGAAGACCGAAGACAGAAGACGGAAGTCCGAAGACGGAAGACGGAAGTCCGAAGACGGAAGACGGAAGACCGAAGACAGAAGTCAGAAGACCGAAGACAGAAGACGGAAGTCCGAAGACGGAAGACCGAAGTTAGGAGCCTATTTTAAAAACCCCAATATTTTTGCTCTGTCTATTTTATTTGTTTCCGTTTCTAGAAACTTTTCTAAAAAATAAATTTCCTTAGGAATTTCATAAGTAGAAAACAATTTTGAGTTTTTAATTCCTTCAAAAATTGTCGCTTTTGAAGAATCATTCAATTTTTTAATCTTTAAATCTTCAATAATAAGAATTAGCTTTTCTCCAAGAACCGCATCTTTTTTTGATGCAATAAAAAACCTATTTTTTAAGATTTTAGTTAATTTTTCTTCAATTTGCTCTGGAATTAATTTTATACCACCTGAATTAATCACGTTATCGATTCGTCCCAGCCATTTAAATTCGGTTGAAGAAATAAGCTCAACCAAATCGTTGGTAATTACCCTTTGTTCAGAAATTTTTGGCGCGTCAATCACCAGACAACCTCTTTTATCTATAGAAATTTTAATGTTTGGTAATATTGTATAATAAGATTGCTTCGTTTCACTCGCAATGACTTTCTTAAAATGATTTAATTTTTTTACAGCAATATGGGTAATGGTTTCTGTCATTCCGTAAGTGGCAAAAATCTCAGTTTTTACTTCTTGAATTTTGCCTAACAATTCCTCTGAAATCACGCCGCCGCCAACAATCAGTTTTTTTATTTTATGAATCTCTTTTAAAGAATTGTGCAATTGCAAGGGAACCATTGCCGAAAAATCGTAGGTTTTATCGCTGTTTTTTAACGGATTTGAAGTTGGTTTCAAAATATCCAAATGCCAACCCAAAGTTAGTGCTCTTACCATCATCATTTTCCCCGCAATATAATTTGACGACATGCACAATAATGCAGAAGTGTTTTTGGGCAAATTAAAATAGTCACCCGTTGCCTTGGCGCTATTTATCATTTTTTCCTTTTGAAGCTGAATTATTTTCGGATTTCCTGTGGATCCAGAAGTTTTAACTTCAACAAAAGATTTCGCATCAAACCAATCCGTTAAAAAATCAGCCACTTCAACAGAAATTTCATTGGAAAAATCAATCAGTTCTTCCTTGGAATTAAATGATTTTCCCTGTAATTTAAACGCGCTATGAAATTGTTCTATTTTCATTTTAAATTTTAATCTTCAGTACGGACAGGTCGCGACCATTAGAAAGGACAGGTCGCGACCATTAAAAAGGACAGGTCGCGACCTGTCCCTACATTAGGCAATAAATTCCTCTTCCTTGAATTTTATCGGTTTAAATACGTGTCCAAACAATTTTTCTTTCCAATTTGTCCAACCGTATTTTTTAGAAAACAGCAATAAAATCAAAGGATACAATACAAATACAGGCACAAACATTTCATAACCAACAGAGGGTTCAGAAATATCGACCAACAAAGCATCAGTTTGAAAAACAGTCCAGTTTGTAGTAACCAAAACTGCAGCAACAATATTGTTTGCCGCATGAAAACCCAAAGCCAATTCTGTGCCTTCATCCATTAAAGTGAAAATTCCAAGAACCAAACCTGTTCCAATATAATAAACCATTATAAACCAGCCCAATTTTTCCACTTCCGGATTCAGTCCGTGCAACAAACCAAAGATTACTGAAGTTAAAATAAGTGCCACAAATGAATTCTTAAACCAAGTTCCAAATCCTTGCATTAAATAACCTCGAAATAACAATTCTTCTAAACTGGTTTGTATGGGCAAAAACAAAAAAGATATAAGCAATAATATGAAAAACGAAATGGGTTTAAAATTCCAAACATAATCTTCAGGTGCCATAAAATAGCCAATGGTCACCATAAATAATCCCACAATAGCCCAAACTGAAAACGCATAAAAAAACCGTCCCCAATCTACTTTTTTCCTGCTGGTAATTAGGGTTACAATTTTTCTTTTATGAATAAATTTTATGCCTAAAAACAAGAACAATAATCCAAATAAAAAAGTTGCGATGACCAATAATAGATACAAATTTGCGTCAATTCCTAAATCGGTAAAGTTGGTACTTGCGGATTGCATAAACGTTTCCATATTGCCTGAATAAATGTAGGCGACTAACAATAAAGGAATGATTCCCAAAAATTGCCATCCAAAAAACAATAGCATTAAAGTGACCAAGTAAGCAGTCCATTCATTATTTCCTTTGTATGCTTGCTGTATAAATTTCATCTGTTTATATTTTATTTTTTTGTTGGTACAGATGCAGTTCGCCATTAATCATTCCTCTGTGTATCAAAATTTGTTATGGCTCGTTTCATCTGTTTAAATTTTATTTTTCAGCGGTAACAGATGCTGTTCTCCAATAATCATTCCTTTGTGCGCCAAAATTTGACTTGCTCGTTTCATTTTTATAATTTAACGTTCCATTTTATTTTGTTGTTATAATGCAAATTTTCGTCCTTTACCTTTAGCGGACTTTCAAAATTATTAGTAAACAAACTTCCAGTTCCAAGGCCTTGCGGCATTTTATTTTTTAAAGTATATGTCCACTGTGCAATGGCGTTTAAACCGATATTGCTTTCCAGTGCTGAGGTAATCCACCAGTCAATATTTTGTGTTGAAGCAATCTTAATCCATTCCTCACTTCCTTTATATCCACCGACCAAACTGGGTTTCAAAATAATATATTGCGGTTTTATAATTTGTAGCATTTTCTGTTTTAACGCTCCCTCAAAAACACCAATTAATTCTTCATCTAAAGCTATAGGAATCGGCGTTTTTAAGCATAATTCAGCCATTTCATTTATTTGCCCCTGTTTTATGGGCTGTTCAATGGAATGAATTTCCAGTTCCGACAATCTTTTTAATTTCTCCAATGCTTCTGACGGAAGAAAACCTCCGTTTGCATCAACCCTTAGTTCAATTTCTTCAGAAGAAAATTCCTTTCTGATACTTTTCAATAATGAGATTTCAGTTTCAAAATCGATGGCGCCAATTTTCAATTTAAGCGTTGTAAAACCATCATTTAATTTATCCTTAATTTGTTGTCGCATAAAAGCTTCAGTTCCCATCCAAATTAAACCATTGATTTTTATGCCATCTTTTGATTGGGTAAATTTTGAAGGAAATAATTCAAAAGGATTTTTTTTTTGAACCGATAAAAGTGCCTGTTCCAATCCAAACTGAATGGAAGGAAACTCAGTGAGCTCCACTAATAATTCTTCTTTATTTCTATCGATATTTTCGCAAAGCCAAGTTAGTTTTTCTTCATAATCTTCCCAGTCATCAATACTCAATCCCTTAAAAACAGCACATTCCCCATAACCTACATTATCACCCTCTATTATTTTTAAAAAATAAGTTTCTTTGTTGCGTAAAACACCTCTTGAGGTGCCGCTTGCCTGTTTAAAATTTAGGAGATATTTTTGGTAAAATGCTTTCATCTGTTTAATTTCTATTTTTTTGTTGGTACAGATGCAGTTCGCCATTAATCATTCTACTGTGTATCAAAATTTGTTATGCTCGTTTTATTTGCTATTTTTTATTGTCTTTTATTTGTCAAATGGAACGCTTAGCATCTTTCTTTTTTCTGTTAGATGATTCTGTTGTAGGCGTTTCATCTGTTAATTTTTATTTTTTTGTTGGTACAGATGCAGTTCGCCATTAACCATTCTGCTGTGTATCAAAATTTGTTATGCTCGTTTCATCTGTTAATTTTTATTTTTTTGTTGGTACAGAT
>JAQVGD010000028.1 GCA_028696945.1 Lutibacter sp. | reverse complement strand
TTTTCTGAAACGTCTTCTGAAAAAATACATGATAACGGCCAATAATGAAAATCCTGCCAACAAATAAGCGCGTTCTCTATCTGTATTCCACTTCAACACGCTTTCTACGCTAAATACAATGGCTATAATTAAATAGCCATATTCAAATATTTTCCAAAGGTTTTGCATCTTTTATTTTATTCTTTAATGTTAATTACACCACTCTGATTTTTTACCCACCATGTTTTTAAATCTTCTGTAGATTCAAAACCAGTTCCATATATGGTATCTGTTAAGGTATAAAACGTGAATTTTTTTTCGGTAAAAAAATAATGTGTTTTTTGATCCCAATAAATTTGCTCGGCAACCAATTTGTTTTTTTTGGCATGATTATTAACAACCACATTTTTTTTTATTTCGGAAACTTCTGTATTCTTAAAACTTATGGCATAATCTCCTTCTACAGTAACAGAATCTCCATTTTTTTCGATGGTGGTAATTTTTATTCCTTTTGGAAATTCATTATAGGGATGATTTTCCCTGTTGCTGAAATCGAGCATTAAGGGTGCTTTCATTTTTATGTCCACGCGTCCAGAATCGGTATGTTTATGGTTAATTTTAAAGGCTTCTCCAATAGGTAAATTTTTATCTGCCAAAAAATCACGCACCTCTTTTACATCGTTTGTGCATGAAAAAAGCATTGCTGTGGCAAAAACCACAGCAATGCTCGTTATTTTATTAACAACTGATTTTGTCATACAACAAATATATCAATTATAATATTTTAAATCTAATTTAGGGAACTATTACTGTTTCATTAATCCAACAGCCAATTTTATGACTTGTTCCTGATTCCACACCTGCTACAAATAAATCTTTTTTACTTGGTACATTTTCTGAATAGCTTGCAATAAATCTATTTGCCAATGAGCTGATGCTTGGGTCAACAGATTTGGCTTTTATTGCTTTATTTAAAGCCGCAACATAAACCATCCTTTTAGAAACCACATCATCTCCGCAAGAGTTAGCACTTGCTGCATACATACTTGCAATTAATAAATAGGCTTTACCCATTGTTGGTTGATATTCAATTGCTTTGTAAGCATAGCTTCTAGATTCAGCCATTCTTCCTTTTTTTCTTAATATTTCAGCAACTCTCAATGCATATTTAGCCCTGCTGTAAGAATCGGTTTCCTGATCAATTGCTTTTTTAAAATATTCCATTGCTTTGTTGGTTTCTCCTTTTTTTACAAGGATACCAGCATAAAATACAGAAGCTCGAGGAGAAGGATCTGCTTTAACATAAGCTTCAACCAATATATCATAGAATGGATCGTCTGTACACTCTTTATTGTACATTCTTGAAACGGCTCTTTTTAACCAAACGGTATTGGTTTTATTGTCTTCAAAGTATTTTTTATTTAAAGGAATTAAATTTTCACATGTAGAAATTGCAGATAATTTTGCGTCTAATCCCTCTTCAACAAGCTCTAAATTGTTTAAAGTTTGATCGATGGCTAATTTGCTTCTTTTATCTTTATCGCTTAAAGTAGTTGAATCTTTTGCGTTAATAATATCCAGTTGTTTTGAATATTCGTCTCTTTTTAATTCAATTCCTTCACCCACTTCATCATAAGTGTCAAATACTTTCTGCGGATTTGTGTCTTTATATTTATTTAAAATAATGTCAAAATACCTATAAATATTGGTTGGAGAAACTTCGGTTGGATCTGCTTTAAAACATTTTTCCAATAAGGCAAATACTTCATCTTCCGAAGCACCATGTGAATCCTTAAAAGTTGCAAGATCACTGTAAACTCTAGCTAAGTCTTGAGGAAAATTTTCCAATCGTTGGGTATAAACTCTTTCAACAAGTTTTTCTGCAGCTGCTTTATCGGCTTCAGATGTTGCAGTTTCCAAACGATTTTCAGCAATTTTAATACCTAGTTTGTAAATATTTACGGTAAGTGTTGGGCAATTATCCATTGTCCAAAGCCAGTTTTCGTAAGCAGCATCATATTTGCCAGCACTGTAATCTCCTTTAAACAAATTGTATTTTACAATACACTCTTGATCTGCTTGTGAAAAAACAGCAGGCGCTGAAACTATAAATAATAATACAGCTAAAATTTGTCTCATTTGTTTCATCGTCTTAATTTTTAATTAAAATATTTCTAATTTTTTGAACCATTTGTCGTTTAATGAAAGACCCAATCGGAAATTAAAATAATCTCCTTCAACTAAGCCATTCGCGGTTTGCCCTCTTTTTCCTATCTCAAATCCGATATTCAAATTCGACAATTGCTTGCTCATTGGTAATCCAACTCCAAAAGATATGCCAAAATCATCAATCTCAGTAAAATCAGTACCGCTTCCTGATGCGTCCACTAATAATCCAGTATTTTCATATTTTACTCCAGCCCTGTAGGTAACTCTTTCCCAATAACTACTAATAGAATTAAATTTTGGTATATAAAAGCCTCCCAAGACCACTTTATTGTAATTACCATAATCGACTTTTGAATAATTATTAAAAAGTGCGCCTTTTAGTTTTAATGCATTTTGAAAACTATAATCAATACCTGCGTACCATTTATTTTCTTTACCTAAACCAGCACCTAATGTTGTTTTTAAAGGGGATTCCAAAATTCCAGAACTTTTTACATTTAAAGTTGTATCACGGGGAAATTCCATAGAACCCAATGAAACTGTATATAAATATTCGCTTCCATCGGCATCAATTTCATTATTAAAATCAAAATTTCCTCCAAAAAGGAAATCTAATTTAGTATTTATTTTCCTTTTATACTGAAATCCCGCATTCAATGTAAAACTTTTAATATTAGAAACTCTTTTATATTTTGTTGCCAACGCAACATTTCTTCGCTGATTTAAGACACTATTTTCAATTTCTCCAAAAATATAATTTCCTTGTAACCCTACACTAAAATTTTTAAATAACTGGTAACCAAAACTTAAAAATACTTTGTTTGTTCCGCCATCACCTTCGTATTGCGTTGCTTCTGAAATGTTGTTTTCAGCATCATATTTGTTTAAAATTAATGAATAGCCCACTGAAGAATTTGGCAATAATCCAAAAGTCATCCCTCCTTTTTCGCCTATAGGAAACCCCATGGCCAAATAAGAAAGGTACGTAGCTGAAGCATTTTGCTTGCTATGGCTATCTTGTACCGAAATATTCAAATTTTCTACGGCCATTGTATAAGTGGTAAATTTTAAAGATGCATTTGCTGCAGGATTTAAAAAATTTAAATGATAACTCTCACTTAAAGCAACTCCAACGCCTCCCATACTTAATTGTTCAACTGTGTTTGAGTTATTTCTATCGCCAATTCCAAAAAAAGAATAAGCTGATGTATTGTTTTTTTGAGAAAAACCGACAATAGATACAAATAGAGTAATTACTACTATTATTTTTTTTATCATTTATTTATTATAAATTATAGGCCAAAATTGTGTTCAATCCTTCTAACAAAAAATTAGGATTGGCAAATATGCTATTTTTTAATCTATTTGACAAGAAATTTACGTCTCCACCTGTTAAAACAACTGTTAAATCTGTATTTTTTTTCCTATACTGTTTAACAATCCCATCAATTTCATTTATAACTCCATTAATTATTCCTGAATGGATGCTTGTTTCGGTAGAGTTTCCAACCAATTCAAATATTTCAGTAGGTTCCAGCAAAGGTAATTTTTCAGTAAAAGCATGCAACGCTTTATAGCGCATTTGTAATCCGGGTGAAATTGCGCCACCATAATAATTGCCTTCATTATTAACAAAATCATAAGTAATGCATGTGCCTGCATCAACTATTAAAACATTTTTTTTTGGATATTTTGATATTGCCGATGACACTAATGCAATTCTGTCAACGCCTAAGGTTTTTGGTGTGGCATACTTGTTCACAAATGGAACTTTGGTATTGTAATTTAGCTCAATTAAGTTAATTTCAACTTGTAATTTGGCTATTTGAGATATATTTAAGGCAGCTACTGAAGAAATAATTGCATTTGAGCAATTGTATTTTCTAATAATATTAATTGCCTCAGAAATAAATGATTCAGGGATAAGGCTTTCATTATGAATCATTTTGCTATCTTCAAAAACAGCAGTTTTAATTCTTGTATTGCCTACATCTATAATTAAGTTCATTCGTATTTATTAAAGAGTTCAAAAATACAACAGATTTTTTTAAATTGTTTTGATATGTCTAAAAATTAAATTTATATTTGCAACCGCTAAAGCGATGGTGCCTTAGCTCAGTTGGTAGAGCAAAGGACTGAAAATCCTTGTGTCCCTGGTTCGATTCCTGGAGGCACCACACAAGAAGAATAAAACCCTTGAAAGTCAAAAGATTTTTTAAGGGTTTTCTCTTTTACAGCTATTTTTGCGATATTCTGAATCTAAAACACTTATAGCTTTGTTTAAATAACAAAGGAAAACATTCCCTGCTCATCAGAAAAAAAACTTACAATCACAAAAATTAGTTTTGTTATTTATCCTCTTCATCATCAATATCCTCTTCATCATTATCCTCTTCATCATCAATATCCTCTTCCTTATAACTCTCCACATCATTGTCCTCTAAATCAACGCTTTCATCATCATCAATACCTACTTCTAAATTTAAGTCTAGGTCAATTTCTAAATCTATTGCTTCAATGTCTTCCTCCTCTTCTTCATAAAAATTTTCCATGCTATCTACCAGTTCATCACTAATTTTGACCAAGTAAATAGTATCTTCTGTTGCTACTTCTACAGCTTCTACATATTGTCCTTTAGGGTTGGTAAATCGGATAATATCTCTAATGCCATAACCATCGGGAAATTTCTCGACCAACAAATTTAGAATTTCGGAGGTTAGTTTTTTATAATCTACAATTATTCTCTTCATAACAAATTAGTTATATATTAGACTAAAAAAATGAAATCGGTATTTAATTACTTCTTTATATAATGCCAAATATAAAAAAATAACGTTATTAAAATGTTATTTTAATGAATATTGAAAAGAAATCTTAAAGCATCATTAAAGTATTTAATTCCATCTCGGTTAAATGCCGCCAATGACCTCTAGGCAAGTCCTTTTTTGTAAGTCCTGCAAAAATTACACGGTCAAGTTTTACAACACTATAATCGAAGTGTTCAAATATTCTGCGCACGATTCGGTTTCTGCCTGAGTGAATTTTAACGCCAACTTCTGTTTTTGGCTGATTGACAACATAGGAAATATCATCAACAACCACTCTTTTTTCATCCAACATAAACCCTTCAGAAATCTTTATTAAATCACTGTTTGACAGTTTTTTGTCCAAAGATGCATGGTATATTTTTTGAATATTGTTTTTTGGGTGTGTCAACTTTTTCGCCAATTCGCCATCGTTTGTAAAAAGCAAGAGTCCAGTGGTGTTTCTGTCCAATCGACCTACAGGATAAATACGTTCTTTAGTGGCGTTTGCAATTAGTTCCATGACCGTTTTACGACCGCGATCATCTTCCATCGTAGTGATATAATTCTTTGGTTTATTAAGCAATACGTACCTTTTTTGTTCCTGATTTATTAAAGAACCATCAAAACGAACCTCATCTCCCAACGTAACTTTATAACCCATTTCGGTAACTAATTTCCCGTTTACGGTTACATTTCCTGCTTTAATAAATACATCAGCTTCTCTTCGCGAACAAATACCTGAGTTTGAAATGTATTTATTTAAGCGAATACCCCCAACCTCATTGTCTTGCTTAACTTGTTTTGGTTTTGATACGGGTTTTTCTTCTTTTGAAATAGGTCTTGCTTTTTTAGAAAATGGGCTTTCTCTTTTAAAAGCTGGTTTGTCTCTGAAGTTGCTTGAAGATTTCTTTTTGGTTTCGAACTTTTTAGGTTCAAACTTCTTAGCAGTAGTTGTTTGAGGCTTTTTTTTACCTTGGTGTCGTCCTCCCGACGAGTTTTTACTTGAATTCATTTTTTTAATTTTTTGCAAAAATAATTTATATTCATCTAATTATGATGAATATAAGTTTTATTTTAAAAGAATTTTATTGATAATGACCGAGTAGTCTATTAATGCCAAGCTAAATACACCCGCAAGCAACATTAATTTCAACACAAAATGCAATATGGTATAAATATTTTTGTTTTTGCTGAACCATAAAAAAAACACAAACAAGAACAATACAATGCCACTAACATAAAAGTAATATCTCATTCCGCCAATTTCAGGATATTTCAGCAAAAAGTAAATTGGATTCAGCGTTAAAAATGCCAAAATTGTTATCAGCATTTTAGTGAAATGTTCTCCGTACTTAACGGCTATGGTTTGGTAATTATGGATAAAATCACCCTTTATTCCTTCCAAATCTTTGATTAATTCCCGAATTAATAAGATAAAAAATAAAAATGCGGCATGGGTAAAAATAATTTCCGAGAAATTTTTATAGTAAACAAATACAGCAAAAAACGGTAAAATAGCTAAAATTGCAGCTGATAAAAATCCGGTTAAAGGATATTTTTTGAGTTTATGTGAATAAAACCAAATTAAAAAAATATATACCGAAAAAAACAATGCCGCTCTCCATGAAACTAAAAAGCCAAAAATCACGCCTAAAAAATTTAATAAAAAGTAAATCTGCAATTTTGTTTTTTGCGTAACAATGGAGTCAATTGTTGCCTTTATGGGCCTATTAATTTTATCTGCTTCAAAATCGTAAAAATTATTGATGATATAGCCCGAAGCGATGACGCAAATTGTTGAGAGCACAATAAAATATAGGTTAATGTCGAGCAAAACATGCCTAAGTGCTTTTTCTGGAGAAAAAATAAATATGGAAGCCAAATATTGAGCAATTACAATAAGCGCAATGTTGTAGCCTCTAACAACTGAAAATAAACTCAGTAATTTAATATAAAATGGTGCGTTTTTTTTGTTATTTTTTTTGGCTATATTTAATAAATCCATGGTGAGATGACATAAAATTCGTAACTCATCGCTGCCTAAAGTTTGGAGTGTCTAGAATGCCTAAAGTTAATTGGTTTTCAGCTTAACAACTGACTCAAGGCGGTATGTTTTTTAATTTTTTTCAAAAATGTTTTATTTTATTAAAATCTATAAACCAATTCCAATTTATAATCTTTCAGAAGGATTTTTGTATTATCAAAATCTTCCGTAAACCCCAATATATAACCACCTCCGCCAGAGCCGCATAATTTTAAATAATATGCATTTGTCTCGATCCCATTTTTCCATATTTTATGAAAAGCTTTAGGAATCATCGGTTGAAAATTGTCCAAAACTACTTTTGAAAGCAACTTAACATTTCCAAATAATGATTTCACATTTCCATTTAAAAAATCTTCAATACAAGCATCGGTATGTTTGGCAAAATCCTCATTTAACATTTTACGGAAGCCTTCATTTTTCATTTTATTCATAAAAATGGTAATCATAGGTGCAGTTTCGCCAGTCATTTTTGAATCCAATAAAAACACGGCTCCTTTCCCTTCTCTTTGAGACGGAATTCCTGTGGCTTCTAAATTGTCTTTGGAATTGATTAAAATTGGAATGCTCAAATAAGAGTTCAAAGGATCTAACCCTGAACTTTTCCCGTGAAAAAACGATTCCATCAATGAAAAAATGCTTTTCAGCTTCAACAATTTTTCTCTCGTTAAATTTTCTAAAACCGTAATTTTATCATTGGCATATTTATCGTAAACTGAAGCTACCAATGCGCCAGAACTACCAACTCCATAGCCTTGTGGAATACTTGAGTCGAAATACATGCCGCTTTCAATATCAGTTTTGAAATCATCCAATCTGAAACTAACCAAATCCTGAGCTTCTAAATTTGCCAAATACCCATAAAACTTTTCTAAGTTGTTATTTGATTGTTTTGCCGCTTCAGATAAGATTTTCGATGTTTTTAAAGCGCCTTGATATACATTATAAGGTATCGCCAAACCTTTGGAATCTTTAATAATTCCATATTCTCCAAAAAGTAATATTTTTGCGTAAAATAAAGGACCTTTCATAGTGTTGAATTAAAAATGAATAGTTAAAAATGAAAAATTATCCTCTTGAAGATTTTACAATGCTAACTAATAATTTCAATATTTCTTTTGTTTAAATACTATACTCTTCTAAAATGAATAGTTAAAAATGAAAAATTATCCTTTTGAAGATTTTACGATGCTAACTAATAATTTCAATATTTCAGTTGATTTTATTTTGAATTCCTTATGGGTTCTTTCGTCAATATAATTAGTTATATAAAGCAGTTCCAACCAATAATCAGCTTCATTTGCTTCTTTTAAACTTATTGACATTTTATTGATAAAATCTGATTTACTTTGCGCAAATTCCGCTTCTCTAACATTTGCCCCAATTGAAGTTCCCGATTTTAACAATTGCCTTGACATAACAAATTCCCTTTTTGTTTCTGTCAAATATTTATACAAACCCACTATTTCTATAGCAAAAGAGAAACTCTTCTCTTTAATTACATTGTCTTTTTTCATATTCCAATTTTTTAATTATTAATTTTTAACTATTAATTAAAATTGCTCCTTTTCCAATGCCGTCGCAAATATAACGATTTTCTTGACAAAATTGGATTAACTTGCTTTTTATAAAATCGTTAACAATTTCCTTTTCACTTTCAGGAAACAATACATGAACATTCGCACCAGCATCTAAGGTAAAACAAATATTTGAATTTGTTTGCGCTCTAAAACCCCAAATTTCATTGATTATTTTCAACGTATTTGGTTTCATCAGAATAAAATACGGATTGCTGGTCATCATCATCGCATGCAAACTCAAGGCTTCGCTTTCCACAATTTCAATAAAAGCTGGTAAATCGCCACTTTGAAGCACTTTTGAAATTTTTGAAATATTGTCATTCGCTTGTTGAAAGCGTTGTTTCGCAAAAGGATGGTTGTGCATTAATTGGTGTCCGATTGTGCTTGAAACTTGTTTTTCGCCTTCATCAACCAATAAAATGGTGTCTTGGTAATTTTTAAAATTGTTATGAATTTTATATGGAAATTTAACGCCAAATAAATCGGAGCTTCCCTCAATTTTTGGGTGATTTCCCCAAACTATCAGCGGACCTTCAACACTTCTGCAGGCGCTTCCCGAACCCAATCTCGCCAAAAACGATGCTTTTTTATTAAAATATGCATCTGTCATTGTTGGATTTAAAGTTTTCTCCAAACTCATTACGCACAATGCCAAAGCACCCATTCCGCTAGCGGAAGAGGCAATGCCGCTGCTGTGCGGAAAAGAATTTTCTGATTTTATGATAAGTTCAAAATCCATCAAAAACGGGACATACTGTTCAATTCTTTTGAAAAAAGTGGCAATTTTAGGTTTGAAATCGTTCTTTTTTTGGCCTTCAAAATAAATTTCAAAATTGAAGCTTCGACTTCGCTCAGCCACCTCACTTTCGTCATTTTTTAATTTGTATTCCAACGTTGTCAATGTAAAACAGTTGTCCAACGTAAAACTGATGGAAGTGTTTTCGGGAATTTGAGGCTGTTGTTTTCCCCAATATTTTACCAAGGCAATATTGCTTGGGGTTTTCCATGTGAAGATTCCGTTGGTTATATTTTCTAATGAAAAATCTTTTAAAATAAAATCGGTTTCAATCAAAACAAAAATTTTGTCAAAGATAATTGATTTGCTTAAACATATTAATGTGCCTTTTTAGTTATTTTTGCCAAATGAATTCTAAAAAGGCATTTATTTTACTTAACGGAGCCGAACCTAAAATATTTCCGGATTTATCAATTTATGATATTGTTTGCGCTATTGACGGTGCTTACGACCATTTTAAATCGAAAAACATACAACCCGATTTGGTTACTGGAGATTTCGACTCTATCCATACAATCCCCAGTAATATTGAAGTAATTAACACGCCCGATCAAAATTTTACCGATTTCGACAAAGCGTTGACCATTTTAAAAAATAAAGGTTATGTTCATATTGATGTTTATGGCGGAAGCGGAAAAGAGCACGATCATTTTTTAGGAAATATCAGTACGGCGCTGCAATGGAAAAATATTTTGAAAATTACCTTTTTTGATGATTTTGGAACTTACTTTTTTATTGAAGAACAAATTACCCTTACCAATGTAAAGGGTAAAAACATTTCATTGATTCCTTTTCCAATTGCCCACGAAATTTTTACGGAAGGTTTGGCTTACCCTATTATAAATGAAACTTTAACCTTTGGGAAACGAATTGGAACAAGAAATATAGCTTTTGACAATGATGTTCAAATTACTTTCAAAGGCGGAGAATTATTGGTTTATATAAGCAACGATTAATACCACTATTATGAACAGAAAATTAAAACTGATTTGGGATTTTGGAGGGGAAGCTTCTGAAAAAACAGCCGAACACCATTGCGTTCATTTGAGAGAATTTGCGGTAGCAGAAAAATTACATTTTTACGAAATTAATTTTTCTGTTATTTCAGAAATGCACAGCATTGCTTTTATTGTGGTGGATGAAATTGATATGAAAACCTATAGAGATGCGTTGAAACCGCATCGGGGACAGCTCGCAGAATAGTATTCAGCAAACGGTTGCCGTTGGCAGGTGATTAAAAGTTCTCAGTTAGCAGTAGCAGTTTACAGTATAAAATATTACAAACCGCAAATAAAAATTATTCAAACTGAATACTGCGACTGATTACTGTAACTTATTCCAACTTTTTTTACTACTTTCAGCTTAAATTCCCCCTTCCAGGGTTAGGGGGCTGACAGATTCTGCTACAATCCACCCGCCAGTCCACGCATTTTGAAAATTAAATCCGCCCGTAATGGCATCAATATTCAGGACTTCTCCTGCGAAAAATAAGTTTTTATGCAATTTGCTTTCAAAACGTTTAAAATTGATTTCTTTTAAATCGATACCGCCGGCAGTCACAAATTCTTCTTTAAAAGTGCTTTTCCCAGAAACTTTAAAATGGCTTTTAGCAAGTTGGTTTGCCAACGACTCCAATTGTTTGTTGCTGAGTTGTGCCCATTGAGAATCTGATTGAATTTGAGCGGTTGTAACCAGTTTTTCCCACAATCGTTTTGGAATTTCTTCAAAAATAGAACGCAAAATCACTTGCTTTTTTGACTGCTCCTTTTTAGCAGATTTCAATTCATTTAAAACATTTTCAAAGGATTTCGACAACCAGTTTACCTCGATTTCAAACTGATAATCTTTCTGATAAAATTCTAAAGCACCCCAAGCCGAAAGTTTTAAAATTCCCGGTCCGCTTAAACCACAATGCGTAATTAACAAAGGTCCTTCTGCAGATAATTTTGAATTTATAACATTAACAATTGCTTTTGGAACTGAAATTCCAGGAATATCTTTTAGTCTTTCATCTGAAATATTAAAGGTAAACAAAGAAGGAACAGGTTTTATGATGGTGTGTCCTAAATTTTCCATCATTCCCCAAACCTTGGCATTGCTTCCTGTTGCAACCAATAAAAAATCGGTCGTAAAATTCTCGAAATTCGTTTTTATAATAAATTTTTCTTCATTTATTTCAATAGCATCAACCCTTGTGCTTGTTTTAAGTTGTACGCCTGCATTTTTTGCGCTTTCCAAAAAACAATCTATAATCGTTTGCGAGGAATTGGATTCGGGAAAAATTCGATTGTCATCTTCAATTTTTAATGGAATTCCTCTGTTTTCAAACCATTCCATCGTGTCGCCGGTCATAAATTGATGAAATGGTCCCAGCAATTCTTTCTTTCCACGAGGATAAAATTCCACCAATTCATTTGGGGTAAAACAGGCGTGACTCACATTGCAACGACCACCGCCAGAAACTTTTACTTTTTGCAACACATTATTGCTTCCTTCCAAAATAATAACTTCCAAATCAGGATGCATTTCTGCGGCATTTATGGCGGCAAAAAAACCAGCAGCACCTCCTCCAATAATGATGAATTTCTTTTTCATTAAATATTTTTTTCAACAATACTTCTAATATAATTCTTAGATTATTTTTAATCTTTGATTATTTCCCCCTTCGGGGGTTAGGGGGCTTTTTTTACAACACCATTTTTTGATAAGGAATCACAGTTGAAAAACCTTTTTGATTAAAATAATTTGGACTGTCCTCATTTCCAGTGGCCAATATAAAATCACCTCCCCAAGCACCTAAGCTTTTTGTTTGCCCGAAATAATCAGGAAATAATTCAGACTGAATTGGCATTAATTGAATTGTTTTTGAAACGATTTGTTCGTGTTCTTTCATTAATTTTTCAAAATCAGACAATTTTTCACAGGTTAAAAAAGCTTCGGATAATTCAGATATTTGTTCGATTTCTAAGGTTAAATTTCCTTTCAGTTTTTTATAGCGTTCTATACCTTCTCGGCTATTTTGTTTTTTATTCAAATACACAAAATACAGTTGATTACTAAAAGTCGGATTGAAATTTACTTCCTCAACAACAATTTCTGTGGTATGTTTTGTGAAAAAAATTGGCGATTGATGTTGTGCACAGGCAATATCGTAACCGCTTCCTCCAAAAGTATTTTCCAACAATTTGTATGGATTTATCATTGCCCAATTTGAGATATTATTTATTAAAGTAGAAGATGTTCCCAATCCCCAATTTTTAGGAAAATCCAGATTTGTTTTTACCAAAAATCCCCCTTTGGAATTTAAAAATTCTGGATTTAACTTTCGGGTTTCTCTTAAAATTTCATTTAAATTTTCAGCAAGGGTATCTTTTCCGCCATCTTTACCTGAGTTGTATGTGGCGTTTACCAATCGCAATTTGGGCAAATCGAAAATTGCTTCGAGCCAGCATTCACCTTTATCAGAAAAACTTTGCCAAATCAACTGTGGTTCATTTATAGGTTCAACAACCAAATCTTGTCCGAACTTGGTTGGAACCGCCAAAGATTTTGCGCCGTCCAGTACAAAATATTCGCCGCTTAATAATAATTTGCCCCTGCTGTAATATTTCATTCTTTATCCTGCAATAATTTATTATACGCCTCAACCACCGCATTGTGCGTAATGGTTTTATGTTCAAAATAATCGATTAAAAATTCCTTTTCCTTTTTACTCGCGCCCAATTGTTTAATAATGTTAGTCAAATGCATTTTCATATGTCCTTTTTGGATTCCGGCAGTTGTTAAGGCCCTTAGAGCGGCAAAGTTTTGCGCCAAACCGGCCACTGCAATAATTTCCATCAACTCTTTTGCAGAAGGATTTCCCAACAATTGTAACGAAAATTTAGATAAAGGATGCAAGGATGTTAATCCGCCCACAGTTCCCACAGCCAACGGAATATCAATCCAAAATTTAAAAATTCCGTTTTCTATGCTGGCATTTGTCAAGCTTTTATATTTTCCGCTTCGCGCAGCATAAGCGTGAACTCCAGCTTCAATAGCCCTAAAATCGTTTCCGGTAGCGATTACAACAGCATCAACGCCGTTCATAATTCCTTTATTATGCGTAACGGCACGGTGAGGTTCCGCATTGGCAATTTGTATGGCTTGCACAAACTTTTGGGCCAATACTTCCGAATTTTCAGCGTATAAATCTGCCACATTGCAGCTCACTTCCGCGTGAACCAAACATTCTGGAACATAATTGGACAAAATACTCATCACAATTTGAATATCTTCCTTTTGAAATTCCTTTGCAATTACTTCCAAGCAAGAATTTATAAAATTGGCACCCATACTGTCGGCAGTTTCAAAAGTGACATGTATTTGATAATAATTTTTGAGGTCCTCTGTTTTATCGCGCAATTCAATATCTAAAATGCCGCCGCCGCGCTTGCGCATATTTTTGGTGATGGCTTTGGTAACTTCAAAAAATTGTGCCTTTTTTGAATTGAAATAATTTTCAAGCTGTGTTTTATCACCTTCATACATAAAATGTACCTGCCCAATTTTTGTCGTTGAAATAATGCTGGCTTTAAATCCGCCCCGAGTACTCCAAAATTTTGACACCAAAGAAGCAGCCGCCACCACAGAACTTTCTTCAATTACCAGAGGAACAGTGTATGATTTTCCGTTAATCACAAAATTTGGCGCAACGCCATAAGGCAAATAAAAATTTGTTAAAGTATTTTCAATAAAATCATCGTGCAAATTTTGTAATATTTCGTTAGAATTCCAATATTGTAATAGAACCTGTTTTGCCTTCTTATCATTTTTGAAGAAGTTTGAAATCAGCCAATCTATTTTTTCAAGCTTATTCAACTTTGAAAATCCGTTAACGCTTTTTGACATTTTGAATGAGATTTTTAAACGTCACAAAGATAATTTAATAAATATAAATTACAGCAAATTCACTTATTGTTAATTTTAATGACATTTTTCATACGTGATTTGCCAGAATTTTCTTAAACTTGGCAATAATTTCAAGAACTCTCAATTTAATGAAAAAAATACTTATTATTTTTATTGCCATCACCTCCTTGGCAACGGCGCAAAAAAAGGACATCACGCTAGATGAAATTTGGAACGGCACTTTTAGAACAGAGCGCATGAATTCACTAAATTCAATGAATGGCGACTTTTATTCCTTGCTTAATTTTGACAGAAATACCGAAAACACCACGGTTGATAAATACAGTTATGCCACTTTAGAAAAGGTTGAAACTGTTGTAAACAGTAAAGATTTGAAAGAAATCAACCATTTTGAAAGTTATGCTTTTAACAATGATGAAAGCAAATTATTGTTGGGCGTTGATGAGGAATCAATTTACAGACATTCGAGTTTGGGCATTTTTTATGTGTATGATTTGGTGTCAAAATCAATGCAATTAATCGATAAAGAAAAAATTCAGGAACCTACTTTTTCTCCCGACAGCAAAAAAGTAGCCTATGCCAAAAACAACAATATTTTTATTAAAAATTTAGAAACCAACGAAGTGGTTCAGGTCACTTCCGACGGAAAAAAGAATGAGATCATCAACGGTATTTGCGACTGGGTTTATGAAGAAGAATTTTCTTTTGTCAGGGCTTTTGAATGGAGCGGAGACAGCAAAAATATTGCTTTTTTAAGATTCGATGAAACAGAAGTTCCAACCTTTTCAATGGATATTGTTGGAACCGATTTGTACCCAACACAACAGGTTTTTAAATATCCGAAAGCTGGGGAAAATAATTCAATTGTGTCTTTAAATCTTTACCATATTTCCGATGGAAAAACCACAAAAATCGACCTTGGAAATTATGAGTACATTCCACGAATAAAATGGACAAACAATTCGGAAATATTGTCTGTTATGACTTTAAACAGACATCAAAACGATTTGAAATTATATGCGGTAAATGCTGTAAATTTTACTTCAAAAGTGATATTGAATGAAACTGACAAGGCTTATGTGGACATCCACGATAATTTAACTTTTTTAAATGATAACAGTTTCATTTGGACAAGCGAAAAAGATGGCTTTAACCACATATATCATTATTCAAAAGAAGGAAAACTAATTAACCAAGTGACTAAAGGGAATCGGGAAGTGACTGATTTCTACGGAATTAATGAAAAAAGCAATACTGTTTATTATCAATCTGTTGAAGATGGCTCAATGAACAGAACTATTTATTCAATTAAATTAAATGGTACAGCCAAAAAGCGATTGACAAATGTTTCAGGCACAAATGAGGCAGCCTTCAGCAAAAATTTAAATTATTTTATCAATACTTTTTCAGATGCCAATACACCTCCAATTTATGCACTTTACAATGGTAAAGGTGATTTATTGAAGGAAATTTTAAACAATAATGAGTTATCAAAAAAATTAGAAAGCTATAATTTGGCTAAAAAAGAATTTTTTGTTTTAACTACCAAAAATGGTGCATTTAATGCTTGGATGTTAAAACCAACTAATTTTGATGCAAATAAAAAATATCCAATGTTTATGACACAATATTCTGGTCCGGGCTCACAATCGGTAAGTAATACATGGAATTCTGCCAATGATTATTGGTTTCAATATTTGGCAGAACAAGGTTATATTGTTGTTTGTGTTGATGGAAGAGGGACAGGTTTTAAAGGTGCAGAATTTAAAAAATCCACCTATTTAAATTTAGTTAAATACGAAACTGTCGATCAAATTGATGCCGCTAAAGAATTAGCAAAAAGATCCTATATTGATGCCCATGAAATTGGTATTTGGGGATGGAGTTTTGGAGGACATATGAGTACTAACTGCCTACTAAAAGGAAACGATGTTTTTAAAATGGCCATTGCGGTTGCGCCTGTAACCAGTTGGCGTTTTTACGATTCAATTTATACTGAACGTTTTTTAAGAACCCCACAAGAAAATCCTGCTGGTTATGATGAAAATTCGCCTATTAATTATGCAAATATGTTAAAAGGGAAATTTTTATTAATACATGGAAGCGGCGACGATAATGTGCATGTCCAAAATACTATGCGATTGGCAAATGCCTTAATTGAAACAAATAAACCTTTTGATATGGCTATTTATCCCGATAGAAGTCATGGAATTTACGAAGGTAAAAATACCCGCTTACATTTATACGAAAAAATGACTAGATTTATCGAAGAAAATTTAATCAGAAAAGAAACGAATACCAAACTTTAAATAATTAAAAATGAAAGAAATACCGTATAGAAAACACCATCCAAAAGGATTATCTACTTTGTTTGCCACTGAAATGTGGGAAAGATTTAGCTATTATGGAATGCGCGCCTTATTGGTGCTCTATCTTACTGCTGAATTAGTCAATGGTGGTTTTGGTTTAGGAAGACAAGAAGCCCTTGAATTGTATGCAATCTTTACAGGATTGGTTTATTTAACACCTATTTTAGGAGGCTGGGTATCTGATAAATATTTTGGACAACGGAAAACAGTTTATATTGGTGGTTTAGTTATGGCCGTTGGACAATTTTTATTGGCTGCTAGTGCTCTGCTATACCAAACTACTGAAACAAGTTCTGATAGTCGTCAGTTCTTATTTAATTTTGGATTAGGAATACTTATTATCGGAAATGGATTCTTTAAACCAAATATTTCTACAGTAGTTGGTGAATTCTACAATAATAATGATCCAATGAAAGATTCTGCTTTTAACATCTTCTATTTAGGAATAAATTTAGGAGCAATTCTTGGAACTTTTATTGCTGGTGGTTTAGGAGAAAGTGTAGAATGGGGTTATGGATTTTTAGCAGCAGGTGTTGGTATGATTTTAGGAGTACTTTGGCTTAAAATGAGAGAAAATACCTTGGAACATTATGGATTACCTCCTAACTCTGCTGAAGATAAAACTGTATTAGACAGTAAAGATTGGACGACTATTTTTATTTGGATGATTGGTTTAATTATAGCTACTTATGCTTTAATGACATTATGGGGTTTATTACCTGAGATTGTAAAAACAATTATTACTTATGGTGGTTTTACGGCAATTATTTTGGGATTAGCTTACACCATTACAAAAGGCACTAGTGGTGCTGATGAATGGAGTAGAATGGCGGTAATTATTGTATTGGCAATTTTTAATATTGTTTTCTGGGCTGGTTTTGAACAAGCCGGAGGTACCTTCAGCTTGTTTGCTAAAGATAACACAGATAGAATGATGTTTGGTTGGGAAATGCCAGCAACTTGGTTTCAAAATGTTAATTCATTTGCCATCTTAATATTTGCCTCTATATTTTCTATAATGTGGATTTGGTTAGACAAAAAAGGGTGGAATCCTAGAACACCAATGAAGTTTGCATTAGGTTTTTTCTTAGGAGCTATTGCCTTTTTTGTGATGACACAAGCCCAAGTCATTGCGGATACGGGTATTAAAATCTCACCTTGGTGGTTGGTTTCAGTTTATGTTCTACTAACTTTAGGTGAACTAATGCTTTCTCCTATAGGATTATCAATGATTACAAAATTAGCACCACCTAAATTAGTTTCAGTTGTAATGGGATTATGGATGGCTAGTTTTGCTGCTGGAAACTTTATGGCAGGTATGCTAGAAGGAATTCTTAAAAAGTTTGATTATCCACTATACCCATTTATTATGTGGGTGATGATTATTATTGGAGTTATAACGGTTCTAATCTCTCCATTGTTAAACAAAGCGATGAAAGGAATCCACTAAAATTATGTTTACAATTTAACAAAATGATATAAAAAGCTCGGGTAATTAATTGCTTGAGCTTTTTTATTCAAAATCCAATTACAATGAAAATTACACAAGTCTTTAAAAAGTTTCCGAGAGCATTTTGGGTTGCCAACACCATGGAATTATTTGAACGTTGGGCATGGTATGGCTTATTTGCAGTTTTAGCGTTGTACTTAACCAATTCTACTGATGAGGGAGCTTTAGGGTTTACGCACATTCAAAAAGGAAATATCATGAGTATTGTTACTGGAATACTCTATTTACTGCCTATAGTAACCGGAGCTTTAGCAGATAGAATCGGGTATAGAAAAATACTCATTATAGCCTATATTATTTTGGGTTCCGGTTACTATGCAATGGGAGAAGTAACCTCTTATAACATGGTATTCTTTACTTTTTTATGGGTGGCCATTGGCGCAGCATTATTTAAACCTGTCATTTCGGCAACCATTACTAAGACTACCGATGATACAACTTCTTCAATAGGATTTGGCATATTTTATATGATGGTAAATATTGGAGGATTTTTAGGTCCCGTTTTTTCATCAAGGTTAAGAGAGGATTATGGTTGGAAAATTGTATTTCTTATGGCATCTTCAGCAATTGCAGTTAATTTACTTTTGGTAATATTCTTTTTCAAGGAGCCTGACAGAGAGAAATCCACTGATAGTTTGAGAGCAACAATTAAAAATTCCTTAAAAAATATATGGACAGCATTATCCGATATTAAACTTACCTTATTTCTATTAATTATGGTCGGTTTTTGGACTATGTTCAATCAACTGTTTTATACGTTGCCAAACTATGTAGATCAATGGGTAAACACTCGTATGATTTATGATGCGATTGCTAACATATCTCCTTATATTGCAGAGTCAGTAGGTACAAAGGAAGGATTGATAGCTCCCGAAATGTTTACTGTTTTAGATTCTGGCTTTATTATTTTATTTCAAATTATCGTTTCTACTTTAGTGATGCGTTTAAAACCATTAAATGGCATTATAGCAGGAATTATAGTTACCATTATTGGTATTGGCTTATCATTTGCAACAGGAAATGGTTTTTATGTAGTATTAGGAGTATTTATCTTTGCATTAGGAGAGATGGCAAGTTCCCCAAAATTTACGGAATATGTTGGTAAAATTGCGCCTAAAGGAAAAGAAGCTTTATATATGGGAACTTCATTTCTACCAGTAGCTTTAGGAAACTATCTTACTGGTTTTTTATCTGGAAATTTATACCAAGCTTGGTCTGATAAATTGTCATTGCTTCAAATTGAGATTGCCAAAAGAGGTATAGAGATTCAAGAAATTAGCGAAACTTTTACTCAAAATGATTATTATCAAAAAGCTGGTGAATTAATTGGAATGAACCAACAACAATTAACGGACTTTTTATATGCAACTTATAATCCTTCAAAAATTTGGATAGTATTTAGTTCCATTGGTGTTTTAACTGTTATTTGTTTGTATTTATACGACAAGTTTATCATTGGTAAACCTCTTCAAGCTTAATTTTTATATAATGAGTAAATCTTCAAACGACTTTTTTAAAACACAGGTTTTAGGCCATCCAGCTGGACTTTTCGTGTTATTTTTTACCGAAATGTGGGAACGCTTTTCATTTTATGGAATGCGCGCCTTATTGGTGCTTTTTTTAGTGAGTGCCTTAGGAATCGGGGGCTGGGACTGGCCACGTGAAAATGCTTTGGCATTGTACGGAACTTACCTTGCCTTACTATATTTAACGCCGATTATTGGCGGAACTTTAGCCGATAAATATTTAGGAAACCGACGCGCTATTATTATTGGGGCATTAATTATGACTTTAGGTCACGCAAGTATGGCCATTGAATCCAATTCGTTTTTTTTATATTCAGGATTGGGTTTATTGATTGTAGGTACTGGTTTTTTCAAACCAAATATGACATCGTTCATTTCCGTTCTTTATAAAGATTTTCCAGAGAAAAAAGATGGTGCTTACACCATTTTTTATATGGGTGTAAATGCAGGAGCCTTTTTAGGAATTATGCTTTGCGGTTATATGGGCGAAATGCTTGGCTGGAGTTGGGGTTTTGGTTTGGCGGGAATTTTCATGCTGTTGGGCTTGCTTCAATTTACTTTGGCACAGGGAATTTTTGGTGATGTTGGGAAAAAACCAAACAAGGAAGATAAAACCATTAAAATTGATGAGAAAACTGAAATTGAAGATCAATTAAATCCATTTACTTTAATAGATAAAATTTTAATAGTTATCGTTGCAGTTGCCGGTTTAATCTGGGTTATTAATGATCCTTTGTCAAAAATTGGAGCCGTTAACTTTTTGGAGTTTGGAGGAACCGATCATTCTAGTACCACCATTATTGTTACGCTCATTTTATTTATATATCTGTTGGGTTCACGAATTGTGAGGTACAGTGCCGTTACAAGAGACAAGATGTTTGCCGTGGTAATTTTTGCGTTTTTCATTATTTTCTTCTGGGCTTCTTTTGAACAGGCTGGTGGTTCTATGAGTATTTTTGCAAAAGATTATACCAGCAGAATCTTATCGGGCAATTCAGCAATGATTTTTAATGTTGTTGATGTGATTATTACCGTTGTTCCTATTGCCATTATTACCTGGGTACTCTTTTTATTTTTCAAACAAACATTTAAAAAGTATTTATTGGCAAATTTGGTGTTGGGATTTAGCTTTATAATCATCTGGGGATTAATTATTTGGAAAGTAAATACCAATTTCAACACCTATTCCTATGAAATAAGTTATCAAACCTATCAAATTACTAAAACCAATGAAAAGGGCGAAGAAACGGTAAAAGATTTTGCGATAACCGCAGAAACCATTATTCCTGAAAATGCACTTTTGATTGACAATACAACCGTAATTAGAACCTCCAACGATTTTGTTCAAAACGATAAAATAGCCATTATCGATATTGATAAAAAAGGAGCTAATTTCAAATATTTAACAACCGAACAAGCCGAATTGATTAACACCAATATTGCGGCAACCGTTGTGGCAAAAAAAGATAATGAAATTCAAATTCCAGCCACGTGGTTTTTAATTTTAAACTCTTTGTTTATTATCGCTTTTGCGCCGTTATTTTCTAAATGGTGGGAAAGTAAATACAATCCGAAACCTGCAAATAAATATGCCATTGGCCTGTTTTTTCTAGGAATTGGTTTTGCCGTTTTGGCTTATGGCGCAGCTGGAATTCCGCAAGGCGCAAAAACAGCATCTGTAAGTATTGTTTGGTTGATACTCGCCTACTTGTTTCATACATTGGGAGAACTTTGCGTATCGCCAGTCGGTCTTTCTTATGTGAGTAAATTGGTGCCAGCAAGAATGATTGCATTTATGTTTGGAGTTTGGTATTTGGCTTTGGCCATCGGGAACAAAACATCCGGACAAATGGGTGCTATGATTGACGTTGTTACGGAGAAATATGACATTTCAACTTTCTTTTTAATATTTACGTTCGTGCCAATAATCATAGGTATTATTGCGCTATCGTTAAATCCAGTTTTGAAAAAATTAATGCACGGGGTAAAATAAATTTAAAAAACTTTGTAAATTTGGCAATGTTATTGCGTCAAAGAAACAAAAAACATAAACAGATGAAGAAAATACTTATTTTAACATTTACTTTATTTAGTCTTTCAATTTCTGCACAAAAAATTAATTGGATGAGTTTTGAAGAAGCTGTTAAAGCTCAAAAAGTTACCCCTAAAAAAATATTTGTTGATGCCTATACAATCTGGTGCGGGCCTTGTAAATTATTGGATAAAAACACTTTTTCCAATCCTGATTTGATTGCCTATATGAACAAAAACTATTATGCGGTAAAATTTAATGCCGAAGGTAATGAAACTATTAATTTTAAAGACAAAACATACACCAATCCCGATTTTAATCCTAACTCAAATGGGAGAAATAGTTCCCATGAATTGGCTAACTATTTTGGTGTAAGAGCATATCCGACATTATTATTTTTAGATGAAGAAACGAATTTTATTACACCTTTAACAGGTTATAGAACGCCAACACAACTGGAACTTTATTTAAAAATGTTTAAAAATGACGACTATAAAAATATAAAAACACAGGAAGAATTCAATGCGTATTCCTCCAATTTTAAACATGAATTTAAGGAATAAATAAAATTAATTATTGAGAATAAAAGCTCCTTTTTGCAACGTATTGTGAAAAGGAGTTTTATTTTTTTGGCAGGTTTGTTCCCATTCATTCAAATAACTTTTATAATTAGAGCCATCCGCAACAATTATTTTTGGATGGAGATTTTTCAGCAACCTTTCCAAATTTATTTTAGGAGATTGACTCAGAATTACAATTGTTGGTTTTAGGGAATCAAACTTGTAAATCCCCAAACTGTCCACAATTAAAATAGTTTCGTTGTTAAACCTATACAAATTTTTTATTTTTTCTGAAGGCAGCATTTTCTCCAATCCTGCGCCAACTAGGTAAGTCTTTATAAAATTGGCTGTAGTTTTTAAGGAGTCCTCCGAAGTTTCGAAATGTATTGTATTTCCATTTCTTATTCCAACTGCGCTTGTCTTGCTTTCATTAAAAACAATAAATTCAGAGGTAGATTGTACGGTATATTTTTCAAAAATAATAACAGTTTGAATCACAACCACTGAAATTAAAACGAGTACAAATCGATGAAATATTTTTTTCTCTGTCCATTTTAGTCCAAAAAACAAAAAAATGTAAAGCGCAACCATCAGCAAAAATGACATGGAGATTTGTTGAATGATAAAATATTCCTGATGGGCAATCCATCCTATAAATTTATTCATTTGCTGAAGGGTTAAAATATAGGCATCAACCATAAATTGTGGCGCAATTTGCAAAACCGCAAGTGCCATTATGACAATGCCTATCGTTAAAATAACGCCCAAAAAAGGAATAATTACCAAATTAGACACAAAAAACAATCCGGGAAATTGATGAAAATAATACAGGCTTAATGGCAAAACACCAATTTGTGCTGCAGATGAAACGGTAAACAATTGCCATAATTTATCTAAAATCCAAAATTTAGGTTTCCATAAATTAACCAATTTTGGCTGAATCCACACAATGGAAAAAACTGCCAAATAACTCAATTGAAATCCGACTTCAAACAAATAATACGGATTGAACAGCAGCAGAAAAAACATAGAAATTACCAATGTTTTGTAAACATTTGAAGGTCTGTTTATATACATTGCAATAGCTATTGCGGTAAACATAGCCACTGCTCTGACAACCGAAGCGGATAAACCAGCAAGTATGGCGTACATCCATAAAATAACTATAATGAGCAGGGAAGCGGCTAATTTTCCGTGTTTAAAATAATGCAATGGTTTAAAAATAGCGGTTAAAATCAGCAATATAATTCCAATATGCAATCCAGAAATCGCCAAAATATGAATGGCTCCTGCACCTACGTAACTTTGTTGCAATTCACTTGTTAAGTGTTGTCGCTGACCTAAAAGCAAGGCATTTACTACTGCTAACTCATCATTTTTGAATCCATACTGAATTAATGCAACATTGATTCTTTCTCTAATATCAGCCGCTATTCCCTTTAAAGTTTGCTTAGATTTTGGCAATCTTAAAAACTGAAAACGCTCTCCATAAATCTGATGATAAATTTGTTGTTGCTGCAAGTATTTTTTATAATTAAAACCATAAGGATTTAACGGTTCCGTAATAGTATTGAAAACCATTTTAACCGCCAACTGATCATCAACCCGCAGTTGACTTATTGTACTGTCTTTTTTAATGTTGACTAAAATTTTTCCAATGGTTTTTTTGCCGTTTAGCTGAAAAACTTCCGCTTCATATTTGTCGTAATAACCAGTGGATTTTTGCATGCTTACAATTGAAATTAACGCTGAAACAGGAGCATTTGTTGAAAATTGAAATACTTTGGAATAATGCTTTTTATTGTTCAGTTGATTTTTAAACGTAATTGCGCCAAAACCAATAAAAAAGGAAAGCAAAAAAACCAATACGGGAAATATAAATGTAGTTTGAAATTGTTTGTTGGCATAAGAATATGCGACTGTGAGCAGAAGGATTAAAACGCCAAATACCGCAAACAATTGAACAGGTTGAATGCTAAAATTAGTTCCAATAAGTATTCCTGCAATCAAAAAGAAAGTAAGTTGAACTGGTATAAATTTCAAGAATTTTTTCATAGCAAGGTAAAGCTAGCTAAAAAAGAAAGAAATAAGAAATAAGTCATAATATTTTTTATTCAAATTACTGGTAACAATTGTTACAAACTGATTTTTATCACTATTGCCGCTTTCGTTTCAGTGTAATTTTGATTGATTTATAAAATATATATTATGAAAAATATCTTTATCGGCATTCTTTTTATTTTAATTTTCAGCACTGGTTCGTTCGGACAAAATTTGTCACCTTACGTTAAAATTGGCGAAACAACTGAAACTATGCAACAGGCTTCCAAAAAAATTACCGAAGCTTTACAAAACAATTCATTTACAATTTTAGGATCTTACAATCCGTCTAACAAAAACACTTTAAAGGTAATTGCTTTTACAAGAACCGATTTGAAAAACACGGTTGTTAAAGTTACCGACAGAGGCGCACTTGCCGCAGTATTTAAAGTTGGCTTGGTTGAAAAAAACGGAAAAATAACCATGTCTTATACCAATCCAGAATATATTTTAAGAGCTTATTTAGGCGACAATTACAACACCTATAAAAGTACTTTTCAAAAATTTGACATCGATTTAAAAGATGCGTTTTCAACAGCTGGTCAAGAATTTAGCTCATTTGGTGGAAGTGTGAAAGCAGAGAATTTAAAAAAATATCATTATAAAATAATGATGCCTTACTTTACCGATCCTGTTACGCTTAATGAATTTTCATCGTTTGAAGAAGGCATAAAAACAATTGAAGCCAACTTAGAAGCTAAAAAAGGAGAAACGGTTTTGGTTTATAAACTAATTTACGAAAAAGAAAATATTGCAGTATTTGGAATTGGCTTACAAAGTAAAGAAAAAGGCGAATCCTATTTTTTGCCAATTATTGGAGAAGACAATATTGCCGCAATGCCTTATGAAATTATTTTACAAGGAAAAAAAGCAACGATGCTTCACGGAAAATACCGATTGGCAGTTAGTTGGCCTGAATTAAGCATGGGAACTTTTATGAAAATTATGAGTACTCCTGGTGATATAGAAGATACTTTAGAAGCTATTTGCAAGTAAAAATTTTAATTGAATATTTTTGATAGGGTTTAGGATTTTAATAAAATTCTAAATCCTATTTTTTGTGCGATGTTTTAAGGTAGAATTCTGATGGCTGTGGCTTTTAACTGCAATAATCGCAAAGAAAATTCGCTAAGAACGCTAAATTAATTATCAACTATTAACATAGAGACTGGTTCAAACGCGTATTCTATGATAAAAAGCAAGAAAAAATTATAAAAAAACTCCGAACCAAAAATTTATTAACCGCAAAGCACGCAAATAAAAACCGCAAAGGGCAAAGTTTTACGCTAAGTTCGCTAGATGGCTAAAATCTTCTTTGTGCAACTTCGTGGTTCTTTTAGAAACTCCGCGTAATTAAAAGCTATTACACGGAGATTCACAAAGAAAAAACACAAAGGTTCACAAAGTTTTAAATCACAATAAATCAATTATTGGCTAATCTCTATTTTTAACCGCAAATGACAATTTTGTTTTGGTTAACATTTGATTGCGTCAGGCAAAATTCCTAATCCCGATAGCTCCTAAAATCCGCATGTCTATGTTATAGTGTGTCATTTTTAAGAATTTGAGAATGGAAATACTCCTGTTCCTTGTTTTCGAGATATTGTTGAACTGCTTTCTATT